>NZ_JAEBEJ010000013.1:0-234096 GCF_046548895.1 Amycolatopsis sp. cmx-4-54 | reverse complement strand
TATCGCGAAGGGGCTGTCTTACCCTCCAATAAGGGCGATTCCGAGTACCGGCGGCAGGCAAGCGCTCCAGCGGGAGCACGTTGCGAAAGCCACTTTCGCAACGTTGAAGGTTGCGAAAGTGGCTTTCGCAACGCAGGGGGCGATCGTGACGCGACGTTCGCCGTTGGGCGCTTTCAGCGGGCACCAAGTCGGAAAGGCGGGCCCGCTTGGCCACGAGTTCAGCGAAGTAGGCGATGACCCGGACTGCGAATTCCGCGTCGGTGTCCACCTCGGACAGCCGTAGGAGCAGACCCTCCAGCGGCAGGCAAGGTCCGTGAAGGGGCCCTTCACGGACCTTCGACAGCCGCTCCCCGTTCCGAAAGCCACCTCCGGCACGCGCCAGATTTGCCTTACCCCTTAACAGAACTCCGGCCAGCCTCGGCGCAGGAAGACGAAAGCGGCGTCCAGCGCGGCGGCCGGATCCGCCTCGACCCCGGCCAGATCCGGGACCTCCAGGACATAACGCGCCAGCAACCGCACGGAGAAGTCGTCCTGGCCGGATTCCTCGGCGATGACCTTCGTGAGCGTGTCCTCGCAGCCCGTCCACAGCGTCCTGGCGTACGCACGCAGCGCCGGGGTGGCGACGACCAGGTCCGCGACACGGCGCGCCTGCGGGTCCGGATCCGGATCGAACGGGCCGCGGGTCGCGAGGAAGTCCCGCAACGCCTGGAGGATCGAGGCGCCCTCGGCCCGGTCACGCACCGCGGCGGCCAAGGCCGTTTCGCGTTCGTGACCGTGTCCGAGGATCAGCGCCTCCTTGCCGCCCGGGAAGTGCGCGAACAGCGTCGACACGGCCGTGTCCGCCGCGTCCGCGATCTCGGCGACGGTGACGTTGTCGAAGCCCCGGTCCAGGAACAGCTCACGTGCCGCCCTCGACAAGGCTTGCCGTGTCGCCGCCTTCTTGCGCTCACGCCTGCCCGGCTCGGTCCGTTCCATACGACCAGCTTACATCGAAATCACTCCGAAGTCGTAATGAGTGTAGGTTCGGAGTGACTTCGACTTTGAGGAGCCCGTCATGGGTCACTGGGACGTCCATCATCTGCCTCGCGCCGACGGCAAGACCTTCCTGGTCACCGGCGGCAACGCGGGGATCGGCTACTTCGCCGCCGAACAGCTCGCCGGATCCGGCGCGACCGTGGTCCTCGGCAGCCGGAACGCCGCGAAGGCCGAGGCCGCGATGGCCTCGATCCGCGCCCGGGTCCCGGACGCGCGGCTCGGGCACCTGCGACTCGACCTTTCCGATCTCTCGTCCATCGGGTCCTCAGTGGACACGCTGGGGATCGACCGGCTGGACGCCGTCGTCTGCAACGCGGGGGTGCTCCTGGAGGACCAGTCGAGACAGGAGACCGCCGATGGCCTCGAACTGACCTTCGCCACCAACCATCTCGGGCATTTCGTGCTGGTGCACCGGCTGATGCCCTTACTCGAAGCGGCGGAGACCGGTCGCGTCGTCACCACGGGCAGTTTCGTGGGCAAGTCCGCGGAACTCGACCTGGACGACCTCCAGAGCAAACGCGACTACCAACCCAAACGCACTTATGCGCGCTCGAAGCTGGCACAGATGCTGTTCGCCTTCGAGCTCGACAGGCGGCTGCGCGCGGCCGGGAGCACGGTGCTGAGCGTGGTCGACCATCCCGGTGGCGCGCTCGATTCCCTGACGCCGCCCCGGCCGGTACACGCGCCACCGGCCGGACGGAAGTTCCCGGCCGGGCTTCTGTTGCAGGGCAAGGAAGCCGGGGCTTGGCCCGCGGTACGCGCCGTCCTCGATCCCACCGTGCGCGGCGGCGAGATGTTCGGCCCGCGGGTGTTCGGCCTGCGCGGCGAACCCCGCCGGGAGCCGGTCCGCGGCAAACTCGCCGACACCGCGCTCGCCGCCCGGTTGTGGGCGGCGAGCGCGGACCTCACCCGGTGATGTCGGCCGAGTCCGGTTCGGACCGGCCGCGGGTCCGCAGGCCCAGCAGCAGGTCGATCACCAGGAACGCCAGCAGGCTGATGCCGAACAGCGGCACGAACCAGCCGATCGCGGCGGCGGCGACGAGAAGCCCCACCAGCAGTGCGGGCGGTGCCTTGCGCCACTGACCGCGCGGGATGGGCCGCCCGAAGGTCAGCCCGGTGGCGCGGGTCGGCCGGCGCCGCCACCACATGCGGTAGCCGAGCACGACCAGCGTGACCAGACCGCCACCCAGCAGGAGCAGCACGATCTGGTTGGGCCAGCCGAAGAGCACGCCCATATGCGCGTCGATCCCCCAACGGGCGAGCTTGGCCATCAGCGGATAGTCGTCGAACCGCACTTCGCCCAGGATCTGCCCGGTGGTCCCGTCGACCGCGACGGCGTCGACCTGCGTCGGCCAGCCGCGCTCGATTTCCGTCATCTGCCAGGGAGCACCGGGTTTGGTGGGCAGACCGATCTCCACCGAGGGTGCGTCGATCCCGGCAGCACGGGCCGACGCGAGCATCGCGTCCACGCTCTCGGGCTTCGCGGCGGGCGTTTCACCGTGCCCCGCGTGTCCGGTGTGCCCGGCGTGCTCGTCGGCGCCGGTCACCTTCAACGCCGGAGTGGCCCAGCCGAGGGATTCCCGCAGCGCCGAGACGTTCTCTCCCGCGTAAGTCGACCACGTCAGCCCTGTCGCGGAAAGGAACAGCGCGCCGAGCAGCACCCACAGACCGACGGATCCGTGACGGCGCACCGACTTCCCGCGTGCGGACTCCGCCTTCTCGGTGCGGCGGGCGCGGCGACGGCTCACCCACAGCACGAGACCGCCCAGCGCGACCACCCACAACCAGGACGCGGCCAGCTCGCTGTAGAGCCGTCCTGGTTCACCGAGCAGCAGGTTGCGGTGCAACTGGTCGAGTGTGGTCCGGAACGGCAAGGCGCCGCTCGAGCCGTACGCGACGAGGTCTCCGCGCACCTGCGCGGTGGCGGGGTCGACGAAGATCGCGCGTCGTTCGGACTCGCCGAGCCCGTCTTCGGCGAACAGCACGCGGGTGGTGTCGCCAGGCTCGGGAGCCGGTCGGATGGCGACCAGGTCACCGCCGGGGTTCGCGGCCTGAGCCGCTTTGACCTGGTCGGCCAGTGAGACCTGGCTCAACCCGACGGGTGCGCGGAGCTGGTCGGAGTAGATCCAGGACTCCATCTGCGGCGTCGCCGCGTACAGCACGCCGGTGAGCGCGGCGATGAGGACGAACGGGCCGACGAGAACGCCGGCGTAGAAGTGGAGACGGAGGAACAGCCCGCGCCAACCGGACGCGCGCGGCGGGCTGGTGGTCGATTCGATTCGTGTTGCCATGGGGGAACTCCTGAGGCGTCGGTGGGGAGGCGTGCGCCTGCGCCGCGCGCCGGGGTGGTCACGGCACGCGTGCTGAGCCCTGCCGCGACAGGGGTCTAGGCAGGGTTTCGGGGGTCAGGCGAACGTCACCGGCGGACCGCGCCGTGAGAGCACGTCTCGCAGGAGCGCCTCGGTCGCGGGGAACTTCACCGCGAGCGGGACCCGGATCCGCAGCGGCGCTGTCGCCGGCCGCGGCGTCAGACGGCGCGGAAGGACCGAAGCGATCACTGCCGTGAGTGCGAACAGGACGCGCTCGGCGCCCGCGAGCACCATGGCCACCACGAGGGTCGCCGCGGCGTGCCCGGCCGCCATGGCCGGGCCGTTGCCCGGGTTCTCGTCGTGATGGGCGTGCGACTGCCAGGTCAGGAACGTCAAGCAGGCGTGCATGGCCAGTTGCCCGCCCGCCACCAGGCAGAGGATGGCGAACGGACCGCGACGGCGTCCCGCGAACGCGTACGCCACCCAGCTCAGCAGGGCCACGAGCAGCACGACCACGCCGAGGTCGGGGACGCGTCCGCTGGTCCCGGCGTGGGCAGCGGTCGCCAAAGTGCCGGTCAGGACCCCCACGGCCCCGCCGCGGAGGCGCCTGGCCGGGCCTCGGGTCGGGGTCGGCGTGCGCACGGGAGGCAGAGTAGAGCGCGACAGGGCCCGCTGTCTCTCCTTGCTATCGTCACCCGGTGTTCCGCAGCCTGTCGTTCCTCCGGCTCTGGACCGGGAACACCGCCTCCGGGCTGGCGACCTGGGCCCTGCCGTTCATCCTTGGACTCGCGGTGCTGGAACGGTCGCTTTCGGCTGTGGACCTCGGCATCGTGCTCGCCGCGCGGACCGCGGGATTCCTCGTGGCCGTACCGGTGGCCGGCGTACTGGCCGACCGGTATTCGCGACGCGGGGTCGTGCTCTGGGCAGGTCTCGTCGCCGGTCTCGCCACTCCCCTGATCGCGGCCGGTATGGGCCGTTCGGTCCTGGTGACGGCCGCCGCGGCCGCCGTCGTCGGGGTCGGGCAGGGCGCGTGCCGCCCGGCGTTCCAGGCGCTGACCGCCGAGGTGATCGCCGAGGACCGGCGTCAGCAGGTCAACGCCGCGATGACACTCGCCGTCCGGGTCACCACATTGGTCGCGCCCGGGCTCACCGCCTTGCTCTCGCAGTTCGCTCCGACGCCGGCCCTGGTGCTCGGGACCGGCGTGCTGTGGCTGGGGGCGGCGCTGATCCCGCCGCGAGGCACCTTCGCGCCTGCCCCGGCCACGACCAAGGTCCACTTCTTCGGCGAATTCGCCGACGGGCTCCGCGAAGCCCGCCGTCACCCGTGGTTCCTGGCCGGGCTCGGCGCGCTGACCGCCGTGATCGCGACCGGCTATTCCGCCACCGGTGTCGTGCTGCCACTGGTCAGCCGCGACCGCTATGACACCGAAGCCGTCCTGGCCGCCGGGCTCACCGCGTACACGGTCGGCGCGCTCGTGGGCGCGGTCGTCATCGCGCGGTGGCGCCCGAAACGACAGGGCTGGGCGGCGCTGATCGGGCTCGGCTGTTACGGCTTCGCGCCACTGAGCCTGCTGTTCCCGGTGCACCCGGTCTTCGTCGTCGCCGCCTACGCCGTCGCGGGGCTGGGCATCGAACTGTTCAACGTTCCGTGGTTCACCGCGACCCAGCGGGAGGTCGAGCCGGGGAAGCTCGCGCGAGTGTCCTCTTTGGACTTCCTGTTCTCCTATGGACTGGCGCCGGCCGGGCTGGCGCTCATCGCACCCGCGATCGACCGGTTCGGGGCGGCACCGGTGCTGACGGCGTGCGCGGTCGTTTGCTTCGCCGCGCCGGCGGCCGCCGCGCTCGTTCCGTCGTCGCGGGATTTCCGGGCCGCCGCACCGATCAAGAGTGTCTAGGTTTTGCGCTCGCTTGCGGTAAAGTTTCATCCATGACGCGTCGTCTTGCCGAAGTCGCCCGCAAGGTCGGGGTCAGTGAAGCCACGGTCAGCCGGGTGCTCAACGGCCGGTCCGGGGTCTCCGCCGGCACCCGGGCCGCCGTCCTCACCGCGCTGGACGTGATGGGCTACGAACGGCCGACCCAGCTGCGCGGGGATCGCGCCCGCCTGGTCGGACTGGTCCTTCCCGAACTCCAGAACCCCATCTTCCCCGCGCTGGCCGAGATCATGGGCAACGCGCTCGCCCAGCAGGGCTTCACCCCGGTGCTGTGCACCCGCACCGCGGGTGGCGTCTCCGAAGCGGAGTACGTCGAACTGCTGCTGCAACAGCAGGTTTCCGGTGTCGTGTTCGCCGGCGGGCTCTACGCCCAGGCCGACGCGGTGCACTCCCACTACCACCATCTCGCCGAGCGCCGCCTGCCGACGGTGCTGATCAACGCCGCCGTCGACCACCTCGGGCTGCCGCAGATCTCGTGCGACGACGCTGTCGCCGTCGAGCAGGTCATCGGGCACTTGAGCTCGCTCGGCCACGAGAAGATCGGCCTCGTCCTCGGTCCGACCGACCACGTGCCGTCGCAGCGGAAACTCGAGGCGTTCCGCGCCTACGCGGCGAAGCTGGGTCTGCCGGTCCTGGACGAACTCGTCGAACACGGCATGTTCTCCATCGAAGGCGGCCACGCGGCCGCGGCCAGGCTGTACCCGCGCGGCGCGACGGCCGTCCTGTGCGCGAGCGACCTCCTGGCACTGGGCGCGATCCGCGCGGCCCGGCGGCAGGGTTTGTCGGTGCCCGAAGACGTCTCGGTGGTCGGCTATGACGATTCGGCCCTGATGAACTGCACCGATCCGCCACTGACCACGACCCGCCAGCCGATCGAGGCGATGGGCCGCGCCGTGGTGGAACTGCTGGTCAAGCGCATAAACGGCGGCGAGGTGGCGGCCGAAGAGCTACTGTTCGCCCCCGAACTCGTCGTCCGGGGCTCCACCGCCCGCCGCATTTAGCCGACTACTTGCGGGGGCGATGAGCCTCGTCGCGAGCCACCGGACCGGAAATCCACCAGCCACAACGGCAGCGTGAAGGCCCCCTTCCCTCGACTGAGCCGAGGGAAGGGGGCCTTCACGCGCTTGAGGGGACCACCGGGGCAACGGCTGTCGCAAAGTTGCAAGTTCTCATCCAGTTATTGCGTTGATCCGGTGCTTCACTTTAGAGTGACCGCAATCACGTGACAGCCGTCGCGATCCCGAGATGAGGCTTGAAGATGAGCAGCACTTGGTCCCCCACCGTGCGCCGCCGGATGTTCTGCCTGCTCCTCGCGGGCGGACTCACCCTGGGGGTGGCCGCCTGCGGTTCCGGCTCCGGTGAAGGCACCGGGGGCAAGGTCAAGATCACCGTGACCGGTCAGCCCCCGACCAGTCAGCCGTTCGAGCGCGGCGTGTTCGACGCCGACGTCAAGGAGTTCGAGGAGTCCCACCCGGACATCGACATCGAGCCCCACGAAGGGTTCATGGATCCGAAGACGTTCTCCGCCAAGCTCGCCGGCGGTCAGCTCGAAGACGTCTACTACGTCTACTTCACCGACCCGGCGCAGATCATCGCGCGCCGCCAGGCCGCCGACATCACCGAAGCGGCCAAGGGCCTGAAGAACTTCGGCGACATCAAACCGGAATTACTGGACAACTTCCGGGATGCCGACGGCAAGCTCTACGGCCTGCCGACGATGAACTACAGCATGGGCCTGGTCTACAGCCGCCCGCTGTTCCAGAAGGCCGGGCTGGACCCGAACAAACCGCCGCAGACCTGGGACGAGGTCCGCGAAGCCGCGAAGAAGATCGCCGCGCTGGGCGACGGCACGGTCGGGTACGCCGACTACAGCAAGAACAACCAGGGCGGCTGGCATCTGACCGCCTGGCTCTACTCGATGGGCAGCGAGGTCGCTCGCAAGGACGGCGACAAGTGGGTCGCCGCGTTCGACAACGACAAGGCCAAGGCCGCCCTGAACCAGCTGCGCGCCATGCGGTGGGAAGACGACACCATGGGCAGCAAGCAACTGCTCGAAGCGCAGGACGTCCAGCGCATGATGGGCGCGGGGCGGCTCGGCATGTACATGGCCGCCCCGGACAACGTCCCGGTGCTGGTCAAGCAGTTCAACGGCAAGTACGAGGACTACGGCGTCGCCGGGATGCCGGGCGGGCAGGGCACGCTGCTCGGCGGCGAGGGCTACATGATCAACCCGAAGGCCTCGCCGGAGAAGATCAAGGCGGGTCTGGAATGGGTCCGCTGGAAGTACCTCAACCCGGAGCGCTTCGAGAAGCACGTCCAGCAGTACGTCGACGGCAAACAGCCGGTGGGGCTGCCCGCCGAGCCCACCCCCGACGTCTGGCAGGGCGCCATCCGTGACCAGCAGCTCGCGATCAAGGCCAAGCACGCCAACGTCCCCGCCGCGAACTACCAGTCCTATGTGGACGCCGGCTCGCGGATCAAGGGCAGTATCGAACCGCCGAACGCGCAGCAGGTCTACGCCATTCTCGACAGTGTGATGCAGGCGGTGCTCACCGATCGAAACGCGAATATCGATCAGCAGCTCTCGTCGGCCGTGTCGAAGGTCAACAGTGTCCTCGCCCAGGTCAAGTAGCGTCCTCGACTGGCCCGCGAGAGCGTCGTCGCGGGCCGGTCGCCCGGTCGCTTCGGCCACCGAACGCCGCCGGAACCGGTTGCGCCGCAAGCTCAAGGAGAATCTCACCGCGTACGGCCTGTTGTGCGCCGCGCTCGTGGTGTTCGCGCTGTTCTCCTGGTATCCGATCGTGCGCGGGGTGCTGCTGAGCTTCCAGCAGGTCGACTTCGTCAACCCGCCGACGTGGGTCGGCTTCGACAACTTCACCCGCCTGTTCGAAGACCCGCTGTTCGGCGTCGCCTGGCGCAACACGCTGTTGTTCACCCTGCTCGCCCTGGTCTTCGGGTTCGTGGTGCCTTTCGTGACCGCGGTGCTGCTCAACGAACTGCGCCACGCCAAGGCGTTCTTCCGGCTCGCGGTCTACCTGCCGGTGATGCTGCCACCGGTGGTCACCGCCCTGATGTGGAAGTGGTTCTACGACCCGGGCGCCGGCCTGTTCAACTCCGCGCTCGGCGCCGTGGGCCTGCCCGGTGGCCAGTGGCTCGACTCGAGCGACACGTCGATGTTGTCGCTGGTGTTCGTGTCGACGTGGGCGAACATGGGCAGCACCACGCTGATCTACCTCGCCGCGCTCGGCACGATCCCCGGTGAGCTCTACGAAGCCGCGGAGCTCGACGGCGCCGGACTGTGGAAACGCCTGATCCATGTCACGCTGCCGCAGACCCGGTTCGTGTTGCTGGTGCTGCTGTTGCTGCAGGTCGTCGCGACCATGCAGGTGTTCACCGAACCGTACGTGATGACCGGCGGCGGGCCGGACGACTCGACCGTCACCGTGCTCCTGCTGCTGTACCGCTATGCCTTCGTCTACAACGACTTCGGCTCGGCCAGCGCGTTGAGCCTGCTGCTGTTCGTCGCGCTCGGGGTGTTCTCCGCGTTGTACGTGCGCCTGACCCGGAAGGCGGATCAGTCATGAGGACGCTCGTCTCCCCCAGCACGCTCCGCAGCCCCGGCGGCAAGATCGGGTACGCCGTGATCTTCGGCTGCACCCTGCTCCTGTTCGTGATCGCGTTCCTGTTCCCGCTGTACTGGGCGGTGACCGGCGCGATGAAGTCGCCGCAGGAGCTGGCGCAGACCCCTGCGACGTTCATCCCGAACGAGTGGCATCCCGGGACCTTCGCCGACGCGTGGGACCAGCTGAGCCTCGGCAAGTACTTCCTCAACACCGTTGTCGTCGCGGGTGGCGCCTGGCTGGCCCAGCTGGCGATCGACGTCCCCGCGGCGTTCGCGCTGTCGAAGCTGCGGCCGAAATTCGGCAACGTCGTGCTCGGGCTGATGCTCGTGACGCTGATGCTCCCGGCGGCGGCGCTGCTGGTCCCCACCTACGTGACGATCACCGATCTGCCGCTGCTGAACATCAACCTGATCAACTCGCCGGCGGCGGTCTGGCTGCCCGCCGCCGCGAACGCGTTCAACATCTACCTGCTGAAACGGTTCTTCGACCAGATCCCGGACGAGCTGATCGAGGCCGCCCGGCTCGACGGCGCCGGGCCGGTGCGCACACTGTGGCGCGTCATCCTGCCGATCTCCCGGCCGATCCTGGCCGTGGTCTCGATCCTCGCGGTGGTGGCCGCGTGGAAGGACTTCATCTGGCCGCTGCTGGTGTTCCCGGACACCGAAAAGCAGACGCTGTCGGTGATGCTGCAGCGGGTGGCCATCGACATGCCGCTGAACGTGCTCGTCGCGGGCATGGTGCTGGCCAGCCTGCCGATGGTGGCGCTGTTCCTGGTGTTCCAGCGGCACATTCTCGCCGGGCTCACCGCCGGCAGCGTCAAGGGCTGAGTCCTTCGCCGCATTTCGGGGTATCCACGAACGACTGAGGAGGGCATTTCCGTGACCGCATTGGGGCAGTCCGCCGGATGGTGGCGGAGCGCGGCGATCTACCAGGTCTACATCCGCAGTTTCGCCGACGGGAACGGCGACGGCGTCGGCGATCTCGCCGGGGTCCGCGCGCGGCTGGACTACCTGGCCGAACTGGGGATCGACGCGATCTGGTTCACCCCGTGGTATCCGTCGCCGATGGACGACGGCGGCTACGACGTCGCCGACTTCCGGGAGATCGACCCGCTCTTCGGCACGCTCGCCGAAGCGGAGGACCTGATCGCCGCGGCCCACGCCAAGGGGATCCGGGTGATCATCGACATCGTGCCGAACCACTGCTCCGACGAGCACCGCTGGTTCGCCGACGCACTCGCGGCGGAACCGGGATCACCGGAGCGGCAACGGTTCTGGTTCCGGCCGGGTCGCGGGCCGGACGGCTCCGAGCCGCCGAACAACTGGCAGTCGCGCTTCGGCGGCTCCGCGTGGACACGGGTCCCGGACGGCGAGTGGTACCTGCATCTGTACAGCTCGCGCCAGCCGGACTTCAACTGGGACAACCAGGACATCCGCGCCGATTTCGAAGACGTGCTGCGGTTCTGGTTCGACCGCGGGGTCGACGGTTTCCGCATCGACGTCGCCGACGGACTGGTGAAGGACCCGAGGCTGCCCGACGTCGATCCCGGCGACGAGACGCCGTTCTCCGATCAGGAGGGGCTGCACGAGATCTACCGGTCGTGGCGCAAGATCGCCGACAGCTATCCCGGCGACCGGGTGATGGTCGGTGAGATGTGGCTGCCGGACATGTCGCGGGCCGCGCGCTATCTGCGGCGCGACGAACTGCACGCGGCGTTCAACTTCGATTTCCTGGTGTGCCCGTGGGATTCGGCGCGCTTCCGGGACGTCATCGAGCGGACGCTGGCGGCGCACGAGGAGGTCGGCGCGCCCGCGGCCTGGGTGCTGTCGAACCACGACGTCACCCGGCATGTGACCCGGTACGGCCGCGAAGGCGACACCGGTTTCGCGTTCGCCGATCGGCTGCACGGCACCCCGGTGGACCGCGAACTCGGGACCCGACGGGCGCGGGCGGCGGCGTTGCTGACCATGGCGCTACCCGGTGGTCTGTACGTCTACCAGGGGGAGGAACTCGGCCTGTGGGAGATCGAGGACATCCCGGGCGGACTGCGCCAGGATCCGGTGTGGGCCCGCACGAACGGCGCCGATCCCGGCCGGGACGGCTGCCGTGTCCCGCTTCCCTGGTCCGGCGACGCGCCGCCGTTCGGTTTCGGCACCGGTGGGACGTGGCTGCCGCAGCCCGGGGAATGGCGCTCCAGTACGGCGGAGGCGCAGGCGGCCGAACCGGCGTCGATGCTCCGGCTCTACCGCGCCGGTTTGCGCGTGCGGAGCGAGCTTCCCGCGCTCGGTCCCGGCGAGCTGGAATGGCTGACACTGGGCGACGGCGTGCTCGCGTTCACCCGGGAGCCGGGTTTCGCCTTCGTGTTGAACTTCTCGGACAAGCCGGTGGCGTTGCCGCCGCACCGCGAAGTGCTCATGGCCAGTGGCCCCGTCGAGGGCGAACTCCCGACGGATACGGCGGTGTGGCTGCGCACCTGATCGACGACCGGCCGTGGGTGGCGGTTCGGCGTACGTCGTCCACCCGTGACGTACAAGAATGACGTCATCCGACGCTCGCCGCCGTCAGGGCGGGATTCCTACGGTTGCGGTATGTCTGAAACCACGTACACCGCCGTCGCCACTTCGACCGCGGAAGGCCGCAACGGTGGCCGGGCGACCTCCGACGACGGCGTGCTCGACGTCGGCCTCGCCGTTCCCAAGGCGTTCGGCGGCTCCGGCGACGGCACGAACCCCGAGCAGCTGTTCGCCGCGGGCTGGGCATCGTGCTTCGTCGGGGCCGTCCGCCGCGTCGCGGGCGTCAAGAAGGTCAAGGTGGAGGACCTCGCCGTCGTCGCCGAGGTGACACTGCACCACGACACCGAGGCGGGCGAATTCCACCTGAGCGCCGCACTGCACCTGGAGGTCACCGGAATCGACCAGGCCACCGCCGACGAGCTGGTCCAGGGCGCGCACCAGGTGTGCCCGTACTCCAAGGCGACGCGGGGGAACGTCGAGGTCACGCTGGACGCGACGGTCGCGTGATACAGATGTCGTGAGTGATACGGGTCGTTCTAACGGCCCGGTTCACTCACGACATCTTTCAGCTCGGCGCGGGACTTCACCCCGAGCTTGGGAAAGATCCGGTGCAGGTGCGTGCCGACCGTCCGGTGCGACAGGTAAAGCCGCTGCCCGATCTCCCGGTTCGTCAGGCCCTCCGCGGCCAGCTGCACGATGCTCAGCTCGTGCGGGGTCAGCTTCTCCCGCGCGTCGGGGCCGCGATTGGGGCTGGACTCCCCCGCGCTCCGCAGTTCACGGCGCGCGCGTTCGGCCCACGCGGTCATACCGAGCGCGTCGAACGTCTCCCGCGCGGTGCGCAGGTGCGCCCGTGAGTCCACGGCGCGCCGCTGCCGCCGTAACCATTCGCCGTAGGCCAGGTGGAGCCGCCCGCGTTCGGCGGGCCAGCCGTCCAGCTCCGCCCGCAGTGCGGCCTCGAACAGTTCGTCACTCGGTGCGAGCACGGCGCGGGCGAAGCGCAGACCGATGTGCAACGCGGGCGCCGGCGTCTTCAGCGCGAGCTGTTCCATCTCCGCGACGATCTCGCGCAGCGCGTCGACCTGACCCGCCCGGACCGCGACCTCGGTGAGTTCCGCGACGAAGTAGACGCGCAACGCCTGCTGGAAGGCGGGGTCGGCGGGGTCGAACAGGCGCCGCAGGTCCGCGAACGCGTCGTCGAAGCGGCCCTCGCTCGACGCGGCGATCCCCCTGGCGAGCTGCACGGTCGCCAGCACGGGACGGGCACCGGCGGCGAGCGCGGTCCGCTCCGCCTCGTCGGCCAGCGCCTTGGCCTGTCTGTGTTCACCCCGCAGCGCCGCGATCTCGGCCTGTACCGCGGTGGCGAGGCCGTACATGAACGGCTGTCCGGTCTCCTTGGCGAATTCGGCCGCCTCCGCCGCGATCGGCACGGCCCCGGCGAGGTCGCCGAGCCGGACCCGGCTCCACGCCTGGACCGCCAGCGCTCGCGGCAGCAGGCCGAGCCTGCCCTGTGCCCGCAGCCCCGGCGCCGCGGCCGCCGAGAACCGGGCCGCCAGATCGACCGCGCCGACCTGCAGCGACGCGCTGCCGAGGAACCGGTCGGCCTCGGGATCGGCGCCGGTGGCGGCGGCGAGTTCGCGCAGCTCACCGAGCACCGATCCGGCCCGGTCGAACGGCGCCACGTAGGCGGCGACGGCGACCAGGCGCGGGTCCGAGTCGTCGAGCGGGAGGCGGTCCGCGACGGCCAGCAGCTTGCGTCGCGTGTCCTCGCCGGGTTCGGCCCAGAAACAGCGCATCGCGGCGCCCCACAGGACGCGCATCGCCGGATCCGGCTGCCCGTCCTCCGCGACCGACTCGGCCAGCCGCGCCAGTTCCGCGATCCGCGACAGGTCCTCTCGGACGCCGTCCTCGAACCCGCTGAGCAGCCAGCTCGCCGTCGCTCGTTGCCGTGGCGTGAGTTCGCCCGCGCGGGCGTCCCGGACGAGCCGTTCCGCCGTCTCGCGGCCGCCGGATTCGACGGCCAGCTCGGCCGCGCGCAGCAAGCGGTCCGCCCGCCGTTCCGGATCGGCGCTCACCAGCGCCGCTCGCTCCAGCGCGGCGACGGCGGCCGTCACTCCACCGCGGTGCCGGGCGCGATCGGCGGCGCGCTCCAGTTCCCTGGCCACGTCCTCGTCGGCGCCGGTCACGGCGGCCGCCCGATGCCAGGCACTGCGATCCGGCTGCCCGCGGAGGACGCCGGCGAGGCTCAGGTGCGCGCGGCGCCGTTCCTCGAACGGCACCGAAGCCGGGATCGCCGAACGCATCAACGGATGCCGGAACGAGACCGCCCGGGCTTCGAGGTCGACCAACCGGGCATCGGCGGCCGGCGCCAGCGCCGCGGGCTCCACGCCGACGCCCAGCAACGCGCCTGCCGCCGCGAGTGTCTCGGCGAGCGAGCCCGTCTCGTTGAGCGCGGCGACCAGCAAGGTCGTGCGGGCCGGTTCCGGCAGCGCGGTGAACCGGGCCCCGAATGTCCGCTCGAGCCGTTCGGTCAAGGGCAGCACGGGATCGGGCGCCTCGGTCACGGCCGACGGCAACTCGGTCAGCGCCAGCGGATTCCCGGCTGCCTCGGCGAGCACCCGTGACCGGAGCGGCGAGGAGAGCCCGGGAGCGACGGAGTCGAGCAACTCGGCCGACACGTCACCGGGAAGACGTTCGAGGTCCATTGAGGACAGTCCCGCGTCGCGCAGTGGCGACGGCTCCCCGTCCCGGACGGTCGCGAGCAGCACGATCGGCTCCGTCTCGATCCGCCTGGCGACGAACGCGAGCGCGCCTGCGCTCTCGCGGTCCATCCAGTGGACGTCCTCGGCGACGATCAGCAACGGCTTGACCGCCGCTTCGTCCGAAAGCAGCGTCAACGTGGCGAGCCCGACCAGGTACGCGTTGGGCTCGGCCGCTTCGGCGAGCCCCAGCGCCGCCCAGAGCGCGGACCGCTGCGGCGCGGGCAGGCCGTCGGCACCGGCGCGGACCGGATGGAGCAACCGGTGCAGGGCGGCGTACGCGAAGTTCCGTTCGGCCTCGACGCCGGCCGTGCGCAGCACCCGCAGGCCTCCGAGCGTCGCCGCGGCCATCGCCTCCGCGGCGAGTGCGGACTTCCCGGCGCCGGGTTCGCCCTGGATGAGCACGCCACCGCGGCCCGCGGCGGGACCGTCGACGAGCTCGGCCAGATCCTTCAGCTCGGCTTCCCGTCCGAAAAGCGGCATGGTGCGTCGTTCCTCCCGTCGGCCGTGGGCGGCCGCCCGTCCGACGATACCCAAACCGTCCGGTTAGGACTTCCGGCGGCGGCACCGCCGGCCGGGCACCTCCCCACACTGTGAGAAGTTCCGGCGTCCCCTTTGCCATACCCCTCAAAAGTACGGTATTGACGACACGGGACACCGAATCACGAGCCGGTGCCACCTTTTTGCCGGCGGCGACTGAACCGTTGCACCGCAACGAAAGCGCCTGCCGGATCAGCACGGAACACCGCCATATCACCCCACGTTCCAGCCGGGTGGTATGACCCAAATGGTATGTACCAGTTGCGTGATCCGCCTCGTACGGTCGGGGACGAATCCCCCTCCCCCGCCCGTTTCGAGGAAAGCGTCGAAATGAACAGAAAGATCTTAGCCGCCACAGCCGCGGCGATAACCGGGGCCGGTCTGGTCACGGCCATCGCCCTCACCCCCAACGCGAGCGCCGGTCAGCAGGCCACCGCCGGTGACCAGTCCCAGTCCGAAATGCTGGCCGCGATGGCCCGCGACCTGAAGATCAGCCCGGAGCAGGCCAAACTCCGGCTCGCGAGCGAACAGCGCGCCGCGGTCGCCGACACCACGCTGAAGAAGCAACTCGGCACGTCGTACGCCGGATCGTGGCTGGACGGCACCGGGACCACGCTGACCGTGGCGGTCACCGACGCCGCCGTGGGCGATCTGGTGCGTGCCGCGGGTGCCACCCCGAAGACGGTCGCCCGCAGTGCCGCCGATCTCGACGCGGCGAAACTGCGGCTCGACGCCACGTCCGCCAAGGCACCGAAGACCGTGCCGGGCTGGTTCACCGACGTCACCACCAACTCGATCGTCGTACTCGCCAACGCCGGTGGCGATGGCGCCGCGAAGTCGTGGGCTGCCGAGTCCGGTGTGCCCTCCGACCTGGTCCGGGTCGAGGCCAGCACCGAGCAGCCGCGTGCGCTGATCGACATCATCGGCGGTAACGCCTACACCTTCGGCTCGGGCCGCTGCTCCATCGGTTTCGCGGTCGACGGCGGCTTCGTGACCGCCGGGCACTGCGGCAGGACCGGCACGCGCACCTCGAACCCCAGCGGATCCGTCGCCGGCTCCAGCTTCCCCGGCAACGACTACGCCTGGGTCCGTGCCGACGCGGGCAACACCCCGCGCCCGCTGGTGAACCGCTACCCCGGCACCGTGCCGGTCGCCGGTTCGACCGAGGCCCCGGTCAACTCGTCGGTGTGCCGCTCCGGCTCCACCACCGGCTGGCGCTGCGGCACCATCCTGCAGAAGAACACCTCGGTCACCTACCCCGAGGGCACCATCACCGGCCTGACCCGGACCAACGCCTGCGCCGAGCCCGGTGACTCCGGCGGTTCGTGGCTCACCGGCGACCAGGCGCAGGGCGTCACCTCCGGTGGCTCCGGCAACTGCACCTCCGGCGGCACCATCTACTTCCAGCCGATCTCGGAGATCCTGAGCGTCTACAACCTGCGTCTGACGGTCAACGGCAACCCGCCGTCCAGCACCACCACGACGCCGACGACGCCGACCACGCCCACCACCCCGACCAGCCCGACCACGTCAAACCCGCCGGGCGGCACCTGGGCGCCGTACACGTACTACGGCTCCGGCGCGACCGCCAGCTACGGCGGCAGCAACTACCGGGTCATCCAGCCGCACACCTCCATGCCCGGCTGGGAGCCGCCGAACGTGCCCGCGCTTTGGGAACTCGCCTGACCTGGACCGCCCCCGGCGACCTCACTTCGCCGGGGGCGGCTCCTCCCCTTGACGACGACGCGCCGACGGCGGATCTCGAATCCCTCGTCCCCCGCGCCCGCCGCGGCGACCCCGCCGCGACGAACGAGCTGATGAACATCGTCCAGCCGGTGGTCGCGGACTACTGCCGGAGCCGGATGGACGGAACGGACGCGCGGGAGATCGCCGCGGACGACGTCGCGCAGGAGACCTGCCTCGCCGTGCTCACCGCACTGCCCACCACGCGGACCACCGGCGGTTCCTTCCTCGCCGTCGTACTGGGGATCGCCGCCCGGAAGGTCGCCGCTGCCTTCCGGAGGCGAGCCCGGGACCGATCGGAACCCACGCCCGATCCGCCCGAACGCGCGACACCCGAACCCAACGAACCCGAGCGCCAGGCGCTGGCCGCCGACGGGCACGACCGGTTGACGCGGCTGATGAGCACCCTGCCCGGTATCCAGCAGGAGATCCTCCGGCTGCGGATCACGGTCGGCATGACGGCGCCCGAGGCGGGCGCGGTCCTGCGGGTGAGCCCCGGCCTCGTCCGGGTCGCCCAGCATCGCGCCCTGCACAAACTCCGCACGATCCTCAGCGAGGACGACCTGTGATCAGCCCCCTGATCGGTCCCGGGGACGGCCACACCTGGCCGGCGGAGATCGACGTCCGGCATCTGCGCCTCCTCGACGCGATCGCGTCGGCGGGCAGCATCGCGAAGGCCGCGACCGCGCTCGGGCTCTCCCAGCCCGCGTTGAGCGGGCAGCTCCACCGCGTCGAGCGGGCTTTGGAATGGACGGTGTTCGAACGCGACCGGCACGGCCTGCGCCCCACCGCGCTGGGCGAGGTGCTGCTGAATCACGCGCGCCGGGTACTGGCCGCGGCGGACGACCTCGAACTGGCGATCCGCCGGTTCCACAGCGCACCTTCCGAGGAACTGCTCCGGATCGGCGCGCTCCCGACCGTCTTGGCCGAGACGCTGAGCGGCGTGGTCGCCGCGGTGACCCCCGGCCGTCCGGTCGAGCTGCTCGCGGTCACCAGCCGGGCGGAGTTGTTCTCGGCGCTGCTCGACGGCACGGTGGAATTGGCGCTGTACGTGGATCACCCCGGCCACGAGATCGTTCCGCCCGAAGGCGTCCACCTGCTACCCGTCGGCACGGAGCCGGTCCTCGTGGTCGTGTCCCCCGGCCATCCCGTCGCCGGACGCGGCGAGGTTTCCCTGGCCGAACTCGACGGCTCGGTCTGGCTGACGACTTCGGGCGAGGACGACGAGTTCCACGCTCACCTGACCGACCAGTGCGCCCGCGCCGGCCTCGGCGCGATCACCGTGCGGAAGCTGGACCCGGCGATGTCGCGGCAAACCGTCGGGCACGAGCCCCGCGCGGTGACGCCCGTCCGCTCCCTCGATTCCGGCTCCACGATCCCAGGCCCGGTGGTGGCGTTGCGGGGTGTGCCGCTGAGGACGCGGCATCTCCTGCTGTGGCGGGACGGATCGTCCATCGACGTACCCGCTGTCCGAAGTGGACTGATGCACGCGATCACCGAGCCGGCCGCGATCCGGCATCGGCTTCCCGAATGGGCGGCCGCCAATCCCGGCTGGCTCGGCACCTGACCGGATTCAGCGCTGGATGCGGTCGAGACCGACGCCGAAGGTGCGTTGCGGGCTCTGCGTCGGTCTCGAGGCAGCTCACCGGCGTGCGTAGGACTGGTTCGGGCTGTTGGGCACCGCGGCCGCCAGGGCGGTGATTCGAGTCTTCCCCGGATCCGGCCGGTTCACTGGGTGATCACCGGAAAGTGTCACGGTGACGTACACCGATGACGTCGTCCGACGGGCGCCGCGGCACCTTCGGCCGTCCTAGCGTGAATTCATGCCCGCACTGGGAAATGCCGCTCTCGCCGCCGCCGTTCTGCTCACCGCCGCCTGCAGTGCTCCCTCGCCCGCTCCGCCGGTGGCCGCTCCCCCTGCCGCGGCCGCCGCCGACTGGTCACCCGCTCCCGTGGTGCCGCTGCCGTCCCAGCCGCCGCCGTCGCTGGTCGTGGACGCGCCGTTGCCCGAGCAGCTCGCGATGGGCCTGATCGTGCTGCGGTACCGGGCGGAAAACCTCCGGATCGTCCCGGTGTACGGCCCCGCCGCCCTGGACGTCTCGCCCCGCATCGGCCATGTCCACGTGACCGTCGACGACGCGGCGTGGCACTGGGCGGACGGCAGCGGCGAGCCGCTGATCATCCAGTCACTGCCCGCGGGACCGCACAAGGTGTGGATCGGTCTCGCCGACCCGACGCACAAGATCCTTGACCAGAAGACGGTGAACTTCGTAGTTCCCGCCCACACCGGACACCACTGAGGAGACGTTTCCATGACACTGGATCAGTACTACCTGCTCGGCCGCTCCGGACTGCGCGTCAGCCGGATCGCGCTCGGCACGATGAACTTCGGTACCGGCGGCTTCCACGCCGCGTACGGGAAATCCGAGGACGAGGTCCGCCCGATCTTCCGCAAGTACCTGGAGGCGGGCGGGAACTTCATCGACACCGCGGACTTCTACACCGCGGGTGAGAGCGAGACCATCCTCGGCCGTCTCATCGCCGAGGCGAAGGTGCGCGACCGGGTCGTGCTCACCACCAAGTACACCAACAGCGTCGACCCCGGCGACCCGAATGCGGGCGGCAACGGGCGCAAGCATCTGATCCGGGCGCTGGAAGCGTCGTTGCGGCGGCTGGGCACCGACCACGTCGACCTCTTCCTGCTGCACACCTGGGACCGTGTCACCCCGGCGGAAGAGGTGATGCGCACGTTCGACGACCTGGTGCGCGCGGGAAAGATCCGCTACGCCGGGCTCTCCGACGTACCCGCCTGGTACGCCGCCCGCGCGCAGAGCTTCGCCGAGGCGAACGCGCTCACCCCGGCCGTCAATCTCCAGCTGCCCTACTCGCTCGTGGAACGGACGATCGAGACCGAACACGTGCCGATGGGACAGCATCTCGGGCTCGGCATCACCGCGTGGAGCCCGTTGGCGGGTGGTTTTCTCACCGGCAAGTACCGCCAGACCGGCGAGGCTCCGTCCGGCGACGGCAGGCTGAGCGATCCGGGGAACGCCGGGAAGTCATGGACCGACCGCGACTGGGCGCTGCTGAAGCCGCTGGCGAAGGTCGCGACCGAACTCGGCGTCACGATGGCCCAGGTCGCGATCAACTGGGTCGCGACCCAGCCGGGCGTCGCGGCCGCGATCGTCGGCGCGAGCAGCGCCGATCAGCTGGGCAAGAGCATGGCCGCGCTGGACTTCACCCTGCCTCCCGACCTGCGGGCGCTCCTCGACGAGGCCAGCGCCGTGCCGCCGGAGTCGGTGTACCGGATGTTCACGCCCGCGTACCAGAACTGGGTGATCAGCCCCGGGGTGAAGGTCGGGGACAAGCCGGCGGGATACGCGCCCACGGTGCGGAACTGGTGACCTGACCACTGGGGTGGCTTGGCTGTTGCCGTTTTGCGGCAACGGGCTGGGGGTGTGTTGTGGAGGGCTGTATGGCGTTGGTTGGTTGCCGATTTCCGGCGGCAATCCGCTGGTGACCGGGTCGCGTTGCCGCCCCGGTTCCCGCCGCTAGTCGTCACCCATCGCCCGTCGCCGATTCGCGGCAACGGGCCGTGGGTCATCCCGCTCGTCGCCGTTTCACGGCAACGGCCTTCGGCCGTACGGCGGAGGAGTCGCATCCCGCGCCACCGCCCGGCGTCGTCGATTCCCGGTGACAATCCGTCAGTGACCATGTCGCGTAACCGCCCAGCTAACCGACGCGCGTCGCCGTTTCACGGCAACAAGCCGCAGGTCATCCAGCTCGTCGCCGATTCGCGGCAACGAGCCATCGGCCGTACGGCGGAAGAGCTGCATCCGCACCACCGCCCGGGGTCGCCGATTCCCGGCGACAATCCCCTGGTGACCATGTCGCATAGCCGCCCCACTACGCGACGCGTCGCCGTTTCACGGCAACGGGACGTGGGCCACCCGGCCCGTCGCCGATTCACGGCAACGAGCCACCGGCCGTACCGCGGAGCAACCGCATCCCACACCGCCGCCCAGCGTCGCCAATTTCCGGCGACAATCCGCCAGGCGCCATGTCGCATAGCCGCACCACTACCCGACGCGTCACCGATTCACGGCAACGGGACGTGGGCCACCCGGCCCGTCGCCGATTCTCGACAACGAGCCACCGGCCGTACCGCGGAGCAACCGCATCCCACACCGCCGCCCAGCGTCGCCGATTCCTGGCGACAATCCACCGGTGACCATGTCGCGTAGCCGCCCCCACTACCCGTCGCCGATTCACGACAACAAGCCGCAGCTCATCGATGTGTCGCCATACCCGTCGAAGACGACCATGGCCTCCAACTCCCACTGGGACCGCCGCCGTTTCTCGGCAACGACCCACAGCCGACCCGACTCGATCCAGATCCCAAAACTTCGCCAGCTCCAGAGCGTCACCGTTTCGCGGCAACGCTCCAAAGCGTCGCCGTTTCGCGGCAACAGACCATGCGACCGTGGCGGACTGAGCCCGGTTCCCCATCCGTCGCCATTTGGCGGCGACGACCGCACCGGGCCTGTCGCCGCTCGGCGGCATGAACCACCGAGACGTTATACAGCCCACTTCGCGAGATCAGGCCGTAGATCACCCGTAGCCACGGCTACACCGGACCGAGGAACTCCCCCGCCACCGCCGCGATCTCCTCCGGTTTGGTGCTGCGCACCCGATACCCCGCCTCTTCGATGGTCACCAGGCGGCAGCCCGAACACCCGCTCCAGCGACTCACGGGTGACGTCCGCCGACCAGCAGAGTCGGTAATCGCGGCGAGCCGGTCCCACAGGCCGGAATTTCGGCCATGATCAGCCGCCAGTCGAACGGCAGCGGCTCGAGGGGCGCGTGAGCCGAAAGCGGAGTGTCCTCGACGACCAGCCGCCGGACGCGTCCCAGCAGGCGAGCAGCACGGCGACCGGATACCGAAATCATCCCAAGCACGCAGACCGCTCTCTCGAACAGCGAGAATCACGCCCGCAGATGAGCCCGGTCCGGCGCGACAGCGTGCTGAAGCGGCTCCCCGAGCACGAACCGCCGGAGCTCTCGCGCGACCAGTTCACCCATCCGAGCGCGTTCGGCGCCCAGCGCGCCCGCCAGATGCGGGGTGAGCACCACGTTCGGCAACGTGTACAGCGGCGAGTCCGGCTCGGGCGGCTCGGGCCAGGTGACGTCGAGGATCGCCGTGAGGTCCGGTCGGTCGCGCAACACCGGGATCACCGACGGCTCGTCGACGACGGCGCCCCGAGCGGTGTTGATCAAGGTCGCGCCGATACCCATCCTGGCCACCAGCTCCCCGTCGACCAGCCCTTCGGTCTCCGGCAGCAGCGGCGCGTGCAGGCTGACCACGGGACACGTGGCGAACAGTTCGTCCAGGCCCACCAGCCGCACCCCGAGGCCGTCGGCCGTCGCCGGGTCGACGACGGGGTCGCTCGCGAGCACCTCCACGTCGAAACCGCGCAAATGCGACGCGACGAGAGCACCGATCTCGCCGAGGCCGAGCAGCCCGACCCGGGACCGGTAGGCGCCCGCGACCCTCGGGTCCGGCGGATAGGCCCGCCGCTCCCGGATCTCCCGGGAGATCCGGTGCACCTGCTTCAGTCCTAAAAGGACCTGGGCAAGGGTGAACTCGGCGACCGGGACGGCGTTCGCGGCCGCGGCCGACACGATCGGCAGCTCGCGCGCCCAGAACTCGGGCGTGGTCAGCGGCCGGACCGAGCCGGCGGCGACAAGCACGGCCCGCAGGTCCCGCGCGTGTCCCAAGAGGACGGAGTCCAGCACCGGGGCACCCCAGCCGGACAGCAGGATTTCGACGCCATGCAGTGCCGCCGGGTCCTCCGCCAGCCGCTCACGGGTGAGCGGCTCACGCGGGTCCACCAGCGTTTCGATCTCCTTCAGCACCGCCTCGGGGTAAACGTCGTCGCGGCGGCGTTCCTCCATCACGAGAAGTGCCGTCGGCCGGTGTCGCAGCTCGGTCATTCCTACCTCCGCGGCGACCATACATCGGATGCTTACCCCGGTCCACGGGCGGCGAGTCCCGCGCACAGGCAAACCGTGCCGATTGAAATTCGTAATCATCGGACCATTGACCGGACCCCGGGAAAGCGCTTACCGTCCCCCTGCGAAGTAGACAGCGTGGTCCACAGTGAACAGGAGATGCGATGCGGAAATCGCGGTGGATCGGCGTGGGACTCACTGTCTCAGCGCTGGTCCTTTCGGGCTGCTCGGCAGGCCCCGCCGGAACGAACGTCGCGCAGGACACCAAGGCACCCTTGGAACTGTGGACTCGGACGACCCCCGGCGGCGCCGGCGAGCAGGCCACCAAACGGCTCGCGGAAGCCTTCGAGAAGGCCACGGGGTTCAAGGTGCAGGTCACCGCGATCTTCGACGACTTCGAGACGAAGCTGGCCCAGCGCGCCGCCCAGCGCGACCTGCCGGACATCGTGATGAACGACGTCACGCAGCTGGGCACGCTGAAGAGTCAGGGCCTGGTCCGCGAGGTCGACCCGGGCAAGATCAAGCACAGCTCGGAGCTCACCGAGCAGGCGCTGAAGTCGAACCAGACCGCAGACGGCAAACTGTACGGCCTGCCCTACAGCGCGCAGGCCTCGGCGCTGCTCATCCGCAAGGACTGGCGCGAGAAGCTCGGCAAGAGCGTCCCGCAGAGCTGGGCCGAGCTGGCGGACCTCGCCAAGGCCTTCACCACCGGCGACCCCGACGGCAACGGCAAGGCCGACACCGCGGGCCTGAACGCGACGCTGTCGACCAAGCGGGGCTACGCCTCCTGGTACTTCTCGAACTTCCTCTGGGCCGCCGGCGGCGACTTCATCTCCGAGACCGGTGGTGGCAAGTACAAGCCCGCGATGAGCACGCCCGAATCCGCGGCCGCGGTGCAGTGGTTCCGCGACCTCGGCTGCAAGGACAACGTCATCCAGCCCGGTTCGGTCACCATGCCGACCCCGGCGACCAACGAGACCTTCGAAGCGGGCAAGGCCGGGATGTACGTCGTCGGCCCGTACCTGCTGCCGCGATTCGACAAGTCGCTCGGCAAGGACAAGTACGAGGTCGTCCCGATGCCGAAGGGCGCCAAGAACGCCGACGTCCTTGCCGAGGGCCTGTCGATCTACATGATGGCCGGTTCGCCGAACCAGGCCGGGCAGGACGCCTTCGGTGACTTCGCGATCTCGGTCGAGGGCCAGAAGATCGGCATGGAGGGCGAATCGGCCTTCATCGTCCAGCTTCCGGTGAACAAGAACGTCGACATCACCCAGGTCCGCTCCGACCCGCGCTGGAAGACCTACGCCGACATCTACACCAAGTCCGGCCACTACGCGCCGTCCATCCCGAACTGGACGCCGGTCCGCCAGGACACCGCCGACACGATCAGCGCGCTCGTCGCCGACTGCAAGCTGGACCTCAAGGCGGAACTGTCCAAACTCGACACCAAGCTCACCGCGACGTTGCAGCAACAGGGGATCAGCGCCTCATGACCGTAGATCACGCCAAGCCGGCGGCCGTCGGCGCGGACCGTCCCGCCGTCAAGCGGACGCCCGCGCCGAAGGCCCGCAGGCGCAGCGACCGCGACGGGAAATGGTGGACGCCGTGGCTGTTCCTGGCCCCCGCCCTGATCCTGTTCGTGTACTTCAAGTTCATCCCGATGTTCACCGCGGTGACGATGTCCTTCCAGGACGTCCAGCCGTACCTGGGCAACACGTGGGTCGGCGGGCAGAACTACAGCACCGTCCTCGGTGACGAGGCGTTCCACTCCGCGATCTGGCACACCGTCGTGATCGCGGTCGGGCAGACCGCGGGATCGATGATCATCGGCCTCGCCCTCGCCCTGCTGATGGAGGGCCAGAGCAAGCGGCTGAAGTTCCTGCGGTCGGCGGCGTTCCTGCCGGTGGTCGTGCCGATCGCGGTGGTCGCCGAACTCTGGCGCATCATGTACCACCCAACCGAGGACGGGATGCTGAACTCCATCCTCGGCCTGGTCGGGATGGGCCCGTCGGGCTTCATCAACGATCCCGACAGCTCGATGCTCTCGGTCATCATCACCGGGATCTGGCGCGGCGCCCCGTACGACATGATGATCTTCCTCGCCGGACTGGCTGGAATCGACAGAGGCCTCTACGAAGCGGCCACTGTGGACGGTGCCTCCCGCTGGCGCAAGATCCTCCACGTGACGCTGCCGGGCCTGCGGTCGGTGTTCTCGATCCTGTTCGTCCTCGCGGCGATCCGCGGTCTGCGGGTGTTCACCGAGGTGTTCCTACTGACCAACGGCGGGCCGAACGGCTCGACCGAAGTCGCGATGACCCTGATCTACAAACTCGGCCTGGAACAGAACCGGCTGGGCGTCGGCGCGGCGGGTGCGGTCCTGCTGTTCCTCGCGACGCTCGTGCTGACGCTGTTCGTCCAGGTGCTCCGACGGAGGCGAGACGCATGACCGCGGCCAACGATTCGGCACTCGGCCTCGACGCCGTCAAGTCGCCGGGCGGACGGATCCTGAAGTTCGTCCTGTACACCCTGTTGCTCCTGGTGTTCGCCGGGCCGCTGCTGGCGCTGCTGGTCAGCGCGTTCAACAACGTCTCCGATCCGACGGCGCTGAGCGTCGTCCCGTCGAGCCCGACCTTGGACAACTTCGGCATCGCGTTCGACCTCGGCGTCGGGATGTACCTGCTCAACTCGTTCCTGGTGGTCGGCTTCGGCCTGCTGCTACAGGTCATCGTCTCGGTGCTGGCCGGTTACGCGTTGGCGCGCAAGAAGTTCCGGTTCATGACCTTCGTGCTGGTCGCGATCCTGGCGACGCTGATGCTGCCGGAGGAGATCCTCGCGATCCCGCTGTCGCTGATCCTCTCGGATCTGCCGCTGGTGCACTTCAACCTGATCGGCAGCCTCGCCGGGATGATCGTGCCGCTGGGCGCGTGGGCCTTCTCGATCCTGGTGATGACCGAGTTCATGAAGGACGTCCCCCGCGAACTCGAAGAGGCCGCACGGATCGACGGGGCGGGCGACCTGCGGATCTTCGCGCAGATCATCCTCCCGATGTGCAAGCCCGCGCTCGGCGTGATCGGCGTCTTCGGCTTCACGATGATCTGGGACCAGTACCTGCTGCCGTTGCTGGTGTCGACCGACGCTTCGACCTACACCCTGCCGCTGGCCCTGCGGACACTGCGGATCGACACGAACGTCACGCCCGGCGTGATCATGGCCGCGTCGCTGCTGGCGCTGCTCCCGTCGGTCGCCGCGTTCCTGTTCTTCCAGCGTTCGTTCGTCCGCGGCCTCGCCTCGGGCGCGCTCAAGGGCTGAGTCACCAAAGAAAACAAGGAGCGAAGTGAGTTCCACCGCCTGGTTCACCCACGACCGGTTCGGGATGTTCGTCCACTGGGGACTGTATTCCCTGGCCGCCCGGCACGAATGGGTGCAGAACCGCGAAAAGCTGACCGACGAGCAGTACCGGGTCTACTTCGACCACTTCGAACCGGACAAGTACGACCCCCGGTCCTGGGCGCGCGCCGCGAAGGCCGCGGGCATGACCTACGTCGTGCTCACCACCAAGCACCACGACGGTTTCTGCCTGTGGGACAGCGAACTCACCGACTTCAAGGTGACGAACACGCCGTATGGCAAGGATCTGCTCGGCCCGTTCGTCGACGCCTGCCGCGAAGAGGGTTTGAAAGTCGGCTTCTATCACTCGCTGATCGACTGGCATCACCCCGCGTTCCCCGTCGACGGCACCCATCCCCGCCGTGACGACGCCGAATACATCGCGGCGCACCAGTACGCCGACATCGCCGAGTACCAGCTCTATCTCCATGGCCAGGTGCGCGAACTGCTCACCCGTTTCGGCACGATCGACTACCTGTTCTTCGACTTCTCGTACAAGGGCCGCAAGGAATGGTGGGGCGGCAAGGGACCGGACGACTGGGACTCCCCCGGCCTGCTCGCGCTGGTCCGGGAACTCCAGCCCGGCATCCTCGTCAACGACCGCACCGGGATCCCGGGGGACTTCATCACCCCGGAGCAGTACCAGCCGTCCGGCCCGATGACCCGCGACGGCGTCCCGGTGGTGTGGGAGGCGTGCCAGACGCTGAACGGCAGCTGGGGTTACGACCGCGACAACCTCGACTACAAGAGCCCGGAACTGCTCATCCGGATGCTGGTCGACGGCGTGTCCAAGGACGGCAACCTGCTGCTCAACGTCGGGCCGAACGGCCGGGGCGAGATCGACCCGCGGGCGCTCGAGGTGCTCGCCGAACTCGGCCGCTGGATGGACCGGCACGAACGCTCCATCCGCGGCTGCGGGCCCGCCGAGTTCACCGCGCCCGCCGACGGTCGCTACACCCAGCGCGGCGACCGGCTGTACCTGCACCTGTTCAGCTGGCCGATGAACCACGTCCACCTGCCCGGATTGGCCGGACGGGTGCGCTACGCCCAGCTGCTCGACGACGCCTCGGAGATCCGGCAGGTGCACACGGATCCCGGCCAGACCGCGCAGAACACCCAGATGGGCGGGCAGCCGGAAGGCACGCTCACCCTCAAGCTCCCCATCCGGAAACCGGACACCCCGGTTCCGGTGATCGAACTGTTCCTGAGCACCGAAAGCCCCGCCGCCGCCACCCTCCCCACCGATTGAGCACGGAGGCATCATGGATCGCAGAAGGTTCCTCAGCGGCGCCACCCTCGGCGCCGCGCTGATCACCGTCCCCTGGGTCACCGCGGGCACGGCGTCGGCCAAACCGAAGAAACTGTGCGCCCTGAACGTCAGTTCGCTGACCGAACTGCAGAACGCGATCAACCAGGCGGGCCCCGGTGCGGTCATCACCGTGAACAACGGCACCTACACCGTGCCCACGGGCAAGCCGATCAGCATCAAGGGCAGGCGCGGCACGAAGGACCAGCCGATCACGATCGTCGCGCAGTCCCGTGGCGGCGTGACGCTGAACGGCGAGCAGAGCTTCGTCTTCGATGACTCCACCGGCGTCACGATCAGCGGGTTCAAGTTCCGCCAGAGCACCACGCTGGAAATCCCGGCGAATTGCTCGCGAATCCGGCTGACCCGCAACGATCTCCAGTTCGCCGACCTCCCCGACCTGCACTGGGTGATGGTCCGCGCCGACAACAGCAAGATCGACCGCAACCACTTCCACCACAAGACGACCCTCGGCGTCATGCTCTGCATCGAGGGTGCGGGCGAAGACAAGATGGCCGCGGACGTCGAGGTCTTCCGGAACTACTTCTCCGACCACACCTTCCCCGGTGACAACGGCGGGGAGCCGATCCGGCTCGGCGTCAGCCCGCGGGCGCTGACCACCGCCGGCGCCAAGATCGAGTTCAACCTGTTCGAACGCGCGAACGGCGACCCGGAGGCGATCTCGGTCAAGTCGTCGGGCAACTTCATCCGCAACAACACCATCCGGAACAGCCTCGGCGGCATCGTGCTGCGCCACGGGAACAAGTCCGTCGTCGAATCGAACTTCATCCTCGGCGGCAAGGAAGGCATCCGGATCTACGGCAACGACCACAAGATCCTCAACAACTACATCGCCGGAGTGTCCGGCAGCGCGCTGGTCGTCGGCAGCGGCTCCGTCCGTGACCACTTCCCGGGTGAATCGAAGGAATCACGGCGCGGCAACGACGCGGCGGACCGCGTGCTCATCGCGCACAACACGCTGCTGAACAACAGCGGCACGCTTTCCGGCGAGACCAAACGGACGATCGAACCGCGCGACTGCACGATCTCCGACAACATCTTCGTCGGCGGCAACGGCGACCTGGTCACGATGAGCACCACGGGCAACTTCACGTGGTCGGGCAACATCCTGTGGGGTTCGGGCGGGAACGGCAACATCCCGGCGGGCACCTTCCGCCGGGTCGACCCGAAGCTCGTGCAGGGCAGCGACGGCGTCTCGCGGCTCGCCGCGGGCAGCCCCGCGATCGACGCGGCGACCCGGGCGGGCGCACCCGTCACGCTGGACATCGACGGTCAGGCTCGCGGCAGCCGGCGTGACGTCGGCGCCGACGAGTACTCGACGGCCGCCATCGCCAACCGGCCGCTCACCACCGCGGACGTCGGCCCCGGCGCGCCGTAGCCAGGCGGTCGGCATCAGAGCCGGGCTCACGCCGGTGTCAGCCCACGCCGGCGTGAGCCCACCGCACCACCGAGGAGGTAACCATGGCGCAGCGCGCCGCGGGTTCGGCCACCCTGGCCGACGTCGCCCGCGAGGCCGGAGTGTCGCTCGCGACGGCGTCGAGGGCGCTCAACGGCGGGACCAGACAGGTCAGCGTGACGCTGCGCGAATCGGTGCTGCGGGCCGCGGAACGGCTCCAGTACACGGCGAACGTACCCGCGCAGGCCATGGCCCGCGGGCGCGGCAACGTCGTCGGGCTGCTGGTGCACGACATCGTCGACCCGTACTTCTCCTCGATCGCGTCCGGCGTCATGCGCGTGGCCGCGCGTCACGGGTTGACGGTCACCATCGCCAGCACCGAGAACCATCCGGAGAAGGAACTCGAGTACGTCACCACGTTGCGCGGGCAACGGGCGCGAGCGGTCATCCTCGCCGGTTCGCGTAACGAAGACAGTTCCCTGCAACGGAATCTGACCAAGGAACTCAAGGCGTTCGAGGCCGCCGACGGTCAGGTCGTGGTGATCGGCCAGCGGAGACTGCCGTTCGACACCGTCATGCTGGAGAACCGCGCCGGAGCGGCGGATCTGGCGGAGAACCTCGCCGCGCTCGGGCACCGGGACTTCCTCGTGCTCGCCGGGCCACCCGGTCTGCTGACGTCGCGGGATCGCGTCCTCGGCTTCCGTGACGGACTCGCCCGGCACGGTATCCCGCTGTCCGAGAACCACGTGCTGCGCGCGGAATTCACCCGCGACGGCGGCTACGCGGCGATGGTGCGGGCGATCGAGGACGGCTTCCGCGGTTGCGTTTTCGCGGTCAACGACGTGATGGCCGTCGGCGCGATGGCCGCCTGCCGCGACCGCGGGCTGCAGGTCCCCGCGCAGATCGCGATCGCGGGCTTCGACGACATTATCACCTTGCGCGACATAAGGCCTTCCCTGTCGACTGTGCGCGTGCCGATCGAGCGCATGGGCGAACAGGCACTCGACTTCATCCTCGACGACCGCGCGGCCGTTCCCCGGGTCAAGCCGATCACCGGTGAGGTCGTGCTGCGCGAAAGTACTCGACCGCTGGAGGGAAAATGATCCGCCCGGGACTGTGTTCGGTGACGCTGCGCCGACTGGACGCCGACGAAGTCGCCAGCCGCGCCGAAAAGGCGGGCCTGCGAGTGATCGAGTGGGGCGCCGACGTCCATGTGCGCCCCGGCGACGACTGGGCGGCCGAGCGCGCGTTCGAGGCCATGGCGCGGCACGGACTGACCTGCGACTCCTACGGTTCCTACTTCCGCGCCACCCCGGCCGAAGCCGGGAAATTCGGCGAGATCGCCGCCACCGCGGTCCGGCTCGGTGCCTCGCGGATCCGGGTGTGGGCGGGCAAAGCGGGCTCCGCGGACGTCGACCCCGACGAACGCGAGCAGGTCGTCGCCGGTCTCCGCGAGGCCGCCGACGTCGCGAACGAACACGGTCTGGAGGTCGCGTTGGAGTTCCACGGCGGGACCCTGACCGACACCGCGGAATCGACCGTCCGGCTGCTCGAAGAGGTCGGCCGCGACAATCTCGGCACCTACTGGCAACCGCCGCAGGACCTGCCGGACGACCAGGCGCTGGCCGGACTGGAACTGGTGCTCGGCCACGTGCGCGCGGTGCACGTCTTCTCGTGGTGGCCCAGCAACGAGCGGCATCCGCTGACCTTCCGGGCGGACCTGTGGACGCGGGCGTTCGGCCTGCTCGCCAAGGCCGGACGGCCGCTCGACGCGCTGCTGGAGTTCGTCCCGGGCAACGATCCGGACCTGCTCCCCGGCGAGGCCGACTCGCTGCGGAAGCTGATCGAGGCGGGCGCGTGAGGTTCACCGAAGCCGACAGGCTGCTCTTCGCCGGCGACTCCATCACCGACTCCAGCCGCGATCGCGCCGATCCCGCGTCACTGGGCAAGGGTTACGTCCGGCAGATCGCGGACCTCCTCGGCGACGGGCCGGCGGTGATCAACCGGGGCGTCAACGGAAACCGGATCTACGACCTCGAAGCCCGTTGGGCCACCGACGTCCTCGCGGCGCGCCCCACGGTGCTGACGGTGAAGATCGGCATCAACGACACCTGGCGGACCTTCGACCGCGGCCTGTCGAGCCCGATCGGGAAGTTCCGTGCGGCCTACTCCCGGCTGCTGGCGAGCGCGCGGGAGCACCTCCCGGCCGAGTTGTACGTGGTCACGCCCTTCCTGTTGCCGGTGGAACCGGAACAGCAGGAATGGATCGGCGATCTGGCGCCCCGCGTCGAAGCGGCGATCGACGTGGCGACCGAGTTCGGCGCGCGGCTGGTGCGCGCGGACCTGTTCATGCCGCGCGCGGCGGCTGAGCACGGGGCGGCGACGCTGGCCCCGGACGGCGTCCACCCCAGCCCGCTGGGCCACCGGCTGCTCGCCGAAGCCTGGCTCTCGACGGCCGGTTCGCCGGTCGAGGAGGCCGGGCTTCCTTAGCGGATACAGTTGCCCGGTGAACCGGAACGCCATCATCGCCGGTCGTTACCGGCTGGAGCACAAGGTCGGCCGGGGCTCGATGGGCGTGGTGTGGCAGGCGCGGGACGAGCGGCTCGACCGCACGGTCGCGGTCAAGCAACTGCTGCCGGACACTTCGCCGGGCGACGCACCGTTCCGGTCGATCGTGCGCGCGATGCGGGAGGCCCGAGTCGCCGCGCGGCTGAAGCATCCGCACGCCGTCACCGTCTACGACGTCGTGGAACAGGACGGAACCCCTTACCTGATCATGGAGTTCCTGCCGTCGCGGCCGCTGACAGAACTCCTCGCGGACGACGGACCGCAGCCCGCGGGACGCGTCGCGGAACTCGGCGCGCAGATCGCCTCGGCGCTGGCCGCCGCCCACGAAGACGGCATCCTGCACCGCGACGTCACCCCCAACAACATCCTGATCACCGAAGACGGCCAAGCGAAGATCGCCGACTTCGGCCTGTCCCACGTCACGGGCGAAGGGACGATGACCGGCGACGGTCTCGTCGTCGGTACCCCGGCGTACCTCTCCCCCGAGGTCGCCGACGGTGAGGAACCCGGCTACCCGTCGGACGTGTTCTCGCTCGGCTCCACGCTCTACACCGTGCTGGAGGGCGCGCCGCCATTCGGCACCGACGGCAACCAGATCGCGCTCCTCAAACGGGTCGCCCGCGGTGAGATCACCGCGCCGAAGTCCACCGGTCCGCTCACCGAAGTCCTGCTGCGGCTGCTCCGGCGCGATCCGCTGGAGCGGCCGGACATGGGCGAGACCGCGCGGATGCTCGCCGCCGTCGCCGACGGTCGCCCGGCGATCCTGTCCGGTACCGAACGGCTTCCCGCGCCCACCCGTCGTTCGCGGCTGCCGTTCGCCATCGCGGGCGGCGTGGTCGTGGCGGGTGGTGTCCTGACCGGGATCCTGCTGCTTGACGGCGATCCGCCCGGCGCCGCCGCACCGGTGGCGGCGCCGGTGCCTTCGGCCGCGGAACCGGTGTGCGAAGCGCGGTACGAGATCGCCAACCGCTGGCCCGGCGGCTCGGAGATCCGCGTGTCCGTCCGAAACGCCAAGGACAGCCGGCTCACCGGCTGGGAGGTCAGTTGGACTCTGCCGCCGGGCACCCGAATCGCCAATCTGTGGAACGGTTCCCTGGCGCAGGACGGAGACCGCGTACGAGTGTCCGAAGTGGACTGGAACGCGGTCCTGCCCGTCGGCGGGACGACCACCTTCGGGTTCATCGCGACCACCGAGGACGACGGCGGGATCGCGCCGGTCGCCACGTGCCGGAGCTCCTGAGCGAAGAATGTGACGCAATTCACGTCTGTTTTGTCCGATTACCGGGTCTCTCCGCACCGGCATGCTGCGAGCGCGATGCACTCGACAGCAAGGAGAAACGTGGAAGACCGGCGATTCCCCATGACACGCGCGGCGGACTGCCCCTTCGACCCCGCACCGGACCTGGTACGGCAGGCCGGCCAGGACCCGGTCTCCCGGGTAAGGCTCTGGGATGGCGGCACACCGTGGCTGATCACCCGGTACGAGGACGTGCGGACGGTCTTGGCCGATCCGCGGGTCGGTGTCGATGCCACCTGTCCCGGCTTTCCGCACACCAACGCGGTGAGCAAGGCCCGGGACACGACGATGAAGACGCTGATGCAGATGGACGCGCCGGAGCACACCGCCCAGCGGCGGTTGCTGACCCCGGAGTTCACGATCGAGAAGATGGCGGCACTGCGACCACGGGTTCAGCGGATCGTCGACGACCTCGTCGACGAGATGCTCGACGGCCCCAAGCCGGTGGATCTGGTGACGGCGTTCGCGTTGCCGGTCCCCACGCAGGTGATCTGCGAACTGCTCGGCGTGCCCTACGCCGATCGAGGTTTCTTCCGGGAGGTGGCCCGCACCCTCGTCATGGGCGAGTCCGATCCCGGCCGGGCCCTGGCCGCCAGTGAGGAGCTGAACGCCTATCTGGAAGAGCTGGTGGCCCGTAAGAACGCGGCGCCCGGCGAGGATCTGCTCAGCACCCTGACCGTCGAGCGGTTCCGGACCGGCGCGATGACCCCGCGCGAGATCGCCACGATGGGCCAGCTCCTGCTGGTGGCCGGACACGACACCACCGCGAGCATGATCGCGCTGGGCACGGCCGCGCTCTTGGCGAACCCGGACCAGCTCGACCTTGTCCGCGCCGACGCCCCCGGCGCGGTGGAGGAACTCCTGCGCTACTTGTCCATCACCCACACCGAAGCACGTCGCGTCGCGCTGGAGGACCTGGAGATCGGCGGCACGCTCATCCGCGCCGGCGAGGGCATCATCGCGGTCAAGAGCACGGCCAACCGGGATCCGGTGGCCTTTCCGGACCCCGACACCGTCGACGTCCGGCGCAAGGCCCGCCATCACGTCGCTTTCGGCCACGGCAGGCACGTCTGCCTCGGTGCTCCGCTGGCGCGGATGGAGCTCCAGGTCGGGTACGGCACGCTCTTCCGGCGTATACCGACGCTGAAACTCGCCGTACCACCGGAAGAACTGAGGTTCGACGAGAACGCGGTCTTCTACACGGTGCGGGAACTGCCCGTCAGCTGGTGAACCGGCTCGTGGATTCCCGCGGGTTCAGCCGCACCGGAACCTCGATCCGGTGCGGCTGATCCGCGGCCACACCCTCGACGAGATCCATCAACGCCGTGGCCGCCCGGCCGCCCACCTCACGCGGATGCACGAACATCCCGGTCACCTGCGGCGAAACGAGCCGGAGCGAACCGCTGTCCACCGCACTGCAGATCCCGAGCACGCCGGGTACCTCGAGCCGCCGGCGGCGGGCTTCGTGAAGGACACCGAGGGCGAGGTTCTCCGACGTCGTGAAGACGGCGTCCGGGCATACCCTCCGGTCGAGGAGCCTGCCCAGTGCCGCCGCGGTGCCTTCGGTGGTGGGCGGCTCGTCGATCTCGACCACCACCGCCTCCAGGTCCCGGTCCTCCATCCAGCCGGTGTACCCCGCGACCAGATCGGCCGCGTAGGAGCGGGCGGTGTCGGTGGCGATCATCGACGGCCGCTCGTAACCGTTGTCCGCCAGGTGATCCAGCATCAGCCGGGCGGCCGCGACCAGATCGTTGTCGACGACGACCGGCACCGGGCGCGGCGCCGCCATCGGACGCCCGACGGTCACCAACGGCCGGTCCTGACACCAGCCGGTCGCGAAGAACGGCTCGTCTCCGCGGGGATCCACCAGGATCGCACCGTCGACGGAGAAGGCGTTCAGCCGGTCGAGGTCCGCGTCCATCGGGGTCAGGAGCAGGGCGTACGAACGTTTCGACGCGGCCTCGGCCGCGCCGTTGAGGACCTCGAGGAAGTAGTCCGAATTGGGCACGAGCGCGCAGTCGCTGCTCGCGTCGACCGAGTTCGCGAGCTGGATCGCCAAGGTGCGGCTGCGCCGGGTGACCAGCTGCTGCGCGTGCACGCTGGCCTGGTAACCGAGTTCGGCGGCCGCCCTCGCGACGCGCTGCCGGGTCTCCTCGGAAATCCGGCCTTGCCCGCTGAGCACATGGGAAACGGTGGTGATCGAAACCCCCGCGGCGGCGGCGACGTCACGGATGGTCGGCGACACTCAGGCCTCCATGGGCGGTCCCCAAACGCGGTTCGGCCGGTCGGTGTCCAGCCGATAGTCGGTGACGTGGGCGTCGCCCAGCCTACGGCCGAGGTCCGCCGCCGCCTCCAGCGGCCGCGCGGGATCGCGCTCCACCTCGCCCCGGCTGTTGCCGACGCCGACCACGATCCCGGCGAGCTCCTGACGCAGATATCGGGTGAGCTCCTGGAACTGGGCCTCCAGGCCGAGCGTCGCACCGCGGTAGCTCTCCTCGCAGGAGATCAGCACCGCGGCGCGTTTGTGCATCAACCCCGGCACGACCTCCGAGGTGTGCGGCGAACTGCCGGAGGTGTAACAGAAAAGCCGGTCGAAGAAGGACTTGAGCCGTCCGGTCATGCCGTACCAATGCAACGGTGTCGCGTAGACGATCACGTCCGCCGGGAGCACGTGGTCGAACAGCAAACGCTCGTAGCCGTCGTCGATACCGCAGGACCGGTCGCTCAACCGGCAGTCTCGACAGTCCCCCAGCGGCGATTCGACGAAATCGGACAGGCGGACGAAGCCCACCGTGTGCCCCGCTTCCTCCGCCCCCTTGGCCAGCGCCTGCGCGAGCGCCCAGGAGTTGCCTTCACGACGCGGGCTCGAATCGAGCACCAAGACCTTCACGTGATTCTCCCCAGAGAGACTGCCAAAACGTTTTAGCAGTCTCTCCGGGGAGGGTTTCACCTGTCAAGCGATCTTGGCCGCCGCCGCGAGGACGACCTCCGCGACGACATCCGGCCGCGAGACCGAAACAGCGTGCGAAGCCTCGACCCTGGTGATCTCCGAGCCGGCACGCTCGGCCATGAACGCCTGCGCCGCGGCGGGGATCGCGTGGTCCTGCTCGGCGATCAGCGCCCACGAGGGCAAGGTCTTCCACGCCGGCTCGCCGTCGAACGGCGTGGCGAGCGCGCGCTCGGTGACCGGACGCTGGGTGACCGCCATAACGTCGGCGATCTCCGCGCGGACGTCGGCCGCGAACACGTCCGAGAAGTTCTCGGGTTTGATCGACAACTCGCCCTGCGCGGCCAGGACGTTCGTGGTGTCCGGGCCGAGCTTGCCGCCTTCGAACCGGCCGGACAGCTCGAACACGCTCTCCCCCGCCTCCGGCTGGAACGCGGCGATGTAGACGAGCGCCTTGACGTTCGGCGCGGCGGCGGCCGCGCGGCTGATCACCACGCCGCCATAGGAATGCCCGGCCAGCACGACGGGGCCGTCCACGCCGTTGACGACGTCGGCGACGTAGTCCGCGTCGGACTCGATGCCACGCAGCGGGTTCGAAGCGGCCAGGACGCCGTAGCCCTGCTCACGCAGCTTCGGGACGACGCCGTTCCAGCTGGACGAGTCGGCGAAAGCACCGTGGACCAGGACGATGGTGGGCTTCTGGTTGCGCATGGTGACTCCTTCAGGATCAGGGAGAACGATCGGTCTTTCTGCCTGAACGATGCTCCTCGGCGAGGGCTTCCGCAACGTGACGAAGCCGGCCTAGTGGAATGACCGTTCTTTCTCTAAGGTTGGAAGATGCCGACTGTCGACCGGGAGGTCCACCCGAAGATCCGGCTGCTCGAGACAGCGTCGCGACTCTTCTACGCCGAGGGCATCCATGCCGTCGGCGTGGAGCGCCTGGTCTCCGAAGCGGCCGTGACCAGGGCGACGTTCTACCGCCACTACCCCACCAAGGACGACCTCGTCGCCGCCTACCTGAGCATCACGAGCGAGCGGATCCGCGCGGGCGTCGACGCGGTGACGCAAGGGAAGCCCGCGCGCGAAGCACTGCGCGCCGCGCTGGGCATCGTCGGCAACCGGACGCTCGACGACGACTTCCGCGGCTGCCAGTTCCTCAACGCCGCGGCCGAATACCCCGATCCCACGCACCAGGTGCGCCAGGTCATCGACGACCACCGGGGCTGGTTCCTCGGCGTGCTTCGCGATCTGGCACGCGACGCAGGTCATGCCGACCCCGAGCACGCCGCCCGCACCCTCGTCCTCCTCCGCGACGGCGCGCTTCACGGCGGGAACCTCGACGACGCCGAGACCGTTCGCGCCACTTTGCACCGGGCCGTGGCCGACCTCGTCCCCTGAGCTTCATCGCGTCTTCTCGACGGTCGTAACAAGTGCTACCTTCGCGGAGGGGGCACGTCCGGACCGAGGAGCGGCGACGATGAGGCTTTCTCCCAGCGCGCACGTCGACCCGTTCTGCCGCGATCGGCTGCCGCCCGCCGACCAGTGGCCGGAGTTCGTGTTCGACCTGCCGGAACTTCGGTACCCCGACAGACTGAACGCCGCGACCGCGCTGCTCGACGACACCGCCGCGCGGCTCGGCCACGACAGGCCGTGCCTGCTCTCCCCCGCCGAAACGTGGACATACGGCGAAGTCCTGGCCCGCGCGAACCGCGTCGCCCACGTCCTGGTCACCGATTTCGGCGTGGTGCCCGGCCATCGCGTGCTGTTGCGGGGCACCAACACCCTGTGGCTCGCGATGGCGTGGCTGGCCGTGCTCAAGGCGGGCGCGGTGGCCGTCACGACCATGCCGATGCTGCGGCGGGCCGAACTCGACAAGATCGTCGGCCGCGCGAAGCCCGCGGTCGCGGTCTGCGACGAGCGCCTGCTGGACGAACTCCCGCCCGATCTTCCCGTGGTGTCCTACGGAACCGAACTCGCCGATCGCGCGGAACGGTATCCGGCGACGTTCGCCGACGTCCCGACCGCGGCCGACGACGTCGCCCTGCTGGCTTTCACCTCCGGGACGACGGGATCACCGAAGGCGACAATGCATTTTCATCGCGACCTGCTCGCGATCGCCGACACGTTCTCCCGCCACGTGGTGCGCCCGACGTCCGACGATCTCTTCTGCGGTACGCCACCCTTGGCCTTCACCTTCGGCCTCGGCGGCCTGCTGGTCTTCCCGCTGCGCGCGGGCGCGGCGACATTGCTCGTCGAGCGCGCCACCCCGGCGGAACTCGCCGCCATCGTCGCCGACAAGAACGTCACCGTCCTCTTCACCGCCCCGACCGCGTACCGGGCGATCCTGAACGCCGGCGAGAGCCAGTTGCTGGCCGGAGTACGCCGGGCCATCTCGGCGGGCGAGTCGCTTCCCGCTCCCGTGGCCGAGCAGTACCGGGAGACCGTCGGACGGCCGCTCATCGACGGGCTCGGCAGCACCGAAATGCTGCACGTGTTCATCTCCGCCGCCGACGGCGACGCGCGTCCCGGCGCCACCGGCAAGGTCGTGCCCGGCTACCGGGCGGCCGTCCTCGATGTCGACGGATCACCCGTTCCCGACGGCACCCCCGGCTTCCTCGCGGTGCGAGGGCCCACCGGTTGCCGCTACCTCGAAGACCCGCGCCAGCGCGACTACGTCCGCGGCGGCTGGAACTTCACCGGCGACACCTACGTCCGTGACGCCGACGGCTATTTCCGGTTCGTCGCGCGCAGCGACGACATGATCATCTCGTCGGGGTACAACATCGCCGCCCCCGAGGTCGAGGAGGTCCTGCTCACCCATCCGGACGTCGACGAATGCGCCGTGATCGGCACCCCGGATCCCGACCGCGGCTCGGTCGTGACGGCGTTCGTCGTCCCCCGGCCCGGTATCGAGCCGGGGGCGGATCTGGTGCGGGCGCTGCAGGACCACGCCAAGGCGACCGCGGCGCCGTACAAGTATCCGCGGCGTGTGCGGTTCATCGAGGCGTTGCCGCGCAATGCGAGCGGGAAGTTGCAACGGTATCTTTTGCGGGAGTTGTGAGGTCTGTCTACATTGGACATACTTTGAGCGTCTTCCGCTCTCCCGCAAGTTGTCGTGGGACAAGGAAGAGGTGGTCGACAAGGCAGCAAGCACTCCTCCTACCTGCAGGACCAGACAAAGAGGCCTTCGCTCCACCGGGCCGTCCACTCATCTTGCCTCCACAGACGTTGCGAAAATGGACTTTCATTTCCCTTGCCTCTCAACAATTCCTGACACGCTCAGGTTGCCGCCCATATCGCCAGATGCGCAAACGATTCTTGAGGACTTTTCACATTCGCACACCTGTTCGATGACTGGTATTATCGCAGGGTGTCCAGCCAACGAATCCTCGAACCGCCACAGGAGCTGTGGCGTGCCGGTGCGCGCGAACTCGCGCACGGGGTGGTGGAGCGGTTGTCGGTGGCACGACAGGCCATGGCGGAGGTCGGGCAGTACCTGACCGAGATCGAGTCCCGTGGCCCGATGGAACTGTTCGGGCACGGGTCGACGGCGGGCTGGTTCGCCGAGACCGCTCGTATCACCCCGAAAGAAGCCCGCGACACCGTGACCCGGGCGCTGGCGGTGAACGCAAGCCGCAACCTCGACGGCACCCCCGCCCCAGCGTTCGCGCCGCTCGCCGGGGCCGCCGCCGCGGAAGGCGACCTCGGGCACCAGCAACTCGACCCCATCCTCGCCGCACTGAAGAAAATCCCCGCCGACGTCTCCGCCGAAGACCGCTCCGGCGCCGAACAGATCCTGGTCGACCTCGCCCGCCACGCCGGGCCGCAGCAGATCACCAACGCCGGCGCCGACCTCGTGGCGCACCTGGACCCCGACGGCGACGAACCCCAAGACGAAGACCTGAAATTACCCTCACGCGAGGTCCATCTCCGCAAACGCGACGACGGCTGGTGGCGACTCAATGGCCTCCTCGACCCCGAATTCGGGGCCAGAGCCAACGCGTTGTTCGAAACCTGGGGACAACGAAGACCCGTCGATAAGGACGGCAACCGCGACCCCCGCACCCCCGGCGAGCGCAATGGCGACGCCTTGTTCGACGCCATCCACTACGCCATGACCAACGACAAAGCCCCCACCCTCTCCGGAGACCGCACCACCATCGTCGTCACCATCCCGCTGGAGACCCTGATCTCCGGGCTCGGGGCGGCCTGCGTGGACGAGGTCACCCAGATCACCGCACGCCACGCCCGCATGCTCGCCTGCGACGCGAAGATCATTCCCGCCGTCCTCGGGACCGAAAGCGAACCCCTCGACATCGGCCGCGCCACGCGCAGCGTCACCCCAGCACAACGGCGAGCACTGAACCTGCGGGATCGCGGCTGCGCCTTCCCCGGCTGCCACCGCAAACCCAAACACTGCGAAGCCCACCACATCTTGCCCTGGGGCCACCACGGCGACACCGACCTCGACAACCTCTGCCTACTCTGCCGCTACCACCACATGCTCATCCACGGCCAATCCGGCTGGAAAGCCCAAATCACCGACGGCCGACCCGAATTCATCCCACCCCAATACCTCGACCCGCTACAAACCCCACGCCGCAACCACCGCTGAACCCGAAAAGCCCGCCGACCACCACCGGCGACGGGCCCTTCGGCATGCCCGGGGCACGGAGCGATGGCCGGGGTGATACCTGTCAGGACGTAGAGCACTCTTTCGCCACAACGTTCCCTACCTGGCGGAACACGCCACCTTTGCCCCACGCCTCAACAAAACCATCCGTCCGTCCACTCTGGACCCCAACGCTGACCGACGCACCGGACTTCAACGAATCCTGCGCCGCCGATTCGCTGCGACCAGCGCGACGATGCTCAGCGAGGCGGTCACCAAAAGGTAGTAGCCGGGCGAAACCGGTGACCGGTGGCCGCGATCATCGCGATCGCGATGGTCGGTGTGAACCCGCCGAAAATCCCGACAGTGGCGTCATAGGCGAACGAAAGCCCTGTCGCCCTGGTGTGCGCCGGGAACACGTCCGCCATCACCGACAGAAGCTCGCCGAAGTCGTGGCGGCGATCGCGCGCCGGGTGAACGACGGCGTGCGCGGCCTGGCCGCCGTCCGCTCGCTCATCCTGCTTCCCCGCCGCGCCGCCCGAGCGCGTGGAACAGGGCCGCGGCGAGGACGACTCCCTCGCGGGCGATCGGCGCGAGAAGGTGTTCGTCGGGCGCGTGCTGCAGGCATCCGGGATAGGAGTGCGGCAGCCACAGCGTCGGGAGGCCGAGGAGGTCGGTGAACACGTGGTTCGGCAGTCCCCCGCCGAAGCTCGGCAGGATCGCCACGCGCCGATCGGTGACCTCGTCGAGGACACTCTTCGCCCAGCCGGCCCACGGGTCGTCGACCGGGGTACGGCTGGCGCGGAAACTGCCCTCGGCTGTGACGTCGACCATGGAAAACCCCTGCGCGGCAAGGTGTTTCTTGATCGCCTCGCCCACTCCGTCGACGTCGGTGCCCGCGACGTAGCGCAGTTGCAGCATCGCCCGCGCGCGGCCGGGGATGGCGTTGACCGGCCGGTCGATGTCGGCGGCGCCGAGCGAGAGGACTTCGAGGGTGTTCCAGCCGTATAGCCGCTCCGCCGCGGTCAGCCCGGTGTCGCCCCAGCCCGCGTCCAGCGCCGGATCGCCCGGCGTGTTCCCGATCTCGACTTCGGCGAGCGCCGCGCGGACGCTGTCCGGAAGTTCGGGCGGCAGGAGTCCCGGCACCTGGACGCGGCCGTGTCCGTCGACCAGACAGGCGATCGCCCCGGCGAGGGTGGTGGCGGGGTTGCGCAGCACGCCGCCCCAGTTCCCCGAGTGGTAGGCGTCGGGGCGGAGGTCGACGTCGAGGGCGATCCGGACACTGCCTCGCGCGCCGAGGAACAGCGTCGGCGTCGCCGCGTCCAGTCGCGGGCCGTCGGACGCGATGAGGACGTCGGCGCTCAGTGCCTCCCGGTGCGCCGAGACGAACTCGTCGAGGCCCGGCGAGCCGATTTCTTCCCCGGTCTCGAACAGGAACTTGAGGTTGAACCCGAGCGAACCCGTCTCGGCGAGGAGCAGCCTGAGCGCGGTCAGGTTGATCAGGTGCTGCCCCTTGTTGTCCGCGGAGCCGCGGCCGTACCAGCGCTCGCCGTCGGCGGCCAGGGTCCACGGGTCCCGGCCGTCACTCCACCGGCCTTCGTGCCCGTCGACGACGTCCGCGTGGCCGTAGCACAGGAGTGTCGGTAACTTCGGGGACTCCATCCGGGTGCCGATCAGGAACGGGCCGCCGCCGGGATCTGGATTGGGGTGGATCGCCACGGCGCAGCCGAGCGCGGTCAGCGCGGGCGCCAGCACCTCGTCCAGGTATGCCCTGATGGCAACGCGACCGCTCGGATGATCACTCACGGTCGGATACCGGACGAGTTCGGCGAGTTCGGCGAAGAACGCTCCCGAGTCGACGTGCTCGTGGGCCTTCGCGACCAGTTCTGCAGGAATCACCGCGTTGTCTCCCGATTCGCTCGTCGAGTGTCGCAGAGGAGCGTAAGTCGGTTCGCATACTCTGACCATTGCCGTTTACCGTGCTCCGCGTTCTCATTGCGGCAAACCTGCGGAGATCTGATGCGACTACTGCCGATCGCGCTGGCGTACTTCCTCGAAGTCGCCCGCACCAGCTCGGTGGCGCCCTCAGCGATCAGCCGCCAGGTCGCCAAACTCGAAGCAGTCTCGAGGTGCCGTTGTTCGTCCGGCATCCGCGCGGCTGCTCGACCACCTTCGGCGCAGCGAGGGCCGAATCGGCCGTTCTGGTCGACGAACTCCGCACCGGCCGCGGACTGCACGCCCGGTCCCTGACGGTCGCCTGTTCCGAGGGGTTCGCCCGCCGCGTGGTCCCAGGCGATCACCGCCCTCCGGCGCGAGCACGACGTCACCGTTCCACAGCGACGTCGTCACCAGGGCAGAAGCGACTCGGCGGGTGCTCGAAGGCGCGGCAGACGTCGCCGTCACGTTCGCGACCGGACCTCAGCACGGTGTACGCGGTCGTCCCGTTCGATCACCCGCTGACCAGTCGCGAGCCGGACGTTGTCCTTGGCGGCCCTGTGGTTCACCGCGCTGCCGACCTCGTTCGTCCGGCCGCCGGTCAGCCGATCAGCACCCCGGGATTGAGGATCCCGGCCGGGTCGAGCGCGGACTTGGCGGCGGCGAACGCGGTGGCGAACGGGCCGGGACGCTGCCGGTCGTACCAGGGCCGGTGATCGCGGCCGACGGCGTGGTGATGGGTGATCGTGCCGCCGTGGCCCGCGATCGCCTCCGAAACCGCGGCCTTGATCTCGTCCCACTGGGCGACCGTGCTCCCCCAGCGCCCAGCGGCGTAGATCCCGTAGTACGGCGCGGGACCGTCGGGGTACACGTGGCTGAACCGGCACGTCACGACACCGGCGCCGCCGCACACCTCGTCGATCGCGGTACGCGCCGCCGAGGTGATCGCGTCGTGGAAATCCGGGAAACCGTCCCAAGTGCACGCGGTCTCGAAGGTCTCCACGATCAGCGACCGGCGGGCGAGCGCGTCGCGTTGATAGGGCATCCGCAGGAAGGAGGATCGCCACGTCGAAGCGCTGTCCTGACCGGCGGAATCCTTGCTGCGCCTGGCTTTCACGACACCCCCGTGACCCGCGGTCACTTCGAGCGCGCGGTCGAGCCAGGTGTCGACCGGATGGTCGGCGGATTCGAACGCGACCAGCAGGAGGCCACCGCCCACACTCGCGCCCGCGTTGATGAACGCCTCCGCCGGATCGAGGAGTCGGCAGTTCGACGGGTGGAGCCCGGACTGCGCGATCGCGCGGGTGGCGGCGACCGCGTCCTCCTGCCGTTCGAAGGCGACGGACGCGGTCACCTGCCACACCGGCCGGTCCTGCAGGCGCATCCAGGCTTCGGTGATCACGCCGAGCGTGCCCTCGGAGCCGAGGAACATCCGGTCCGGCGAAGGGCCGGCGCCCGAGCCCGGCAGGCGTCGCGATGCACTGATCCCGGCGGGCGTGACGACGCGCATCGCTTCGGTGAGATCGTCGATATGCGTGGCGAGAGTGGCGAAATGCCCGCCCGCCCGGGTGGCGAGCCAGCCGCCGAGTGTCGAATGGGCGAACGACTGCGGGAAATGCCGCAGGGTGAGCCCCAGCGGGCGGAGGCGGTCTTCCAGGGCCGGCCCGAAGATCCCGGCCTGGATCCGCGCCGCACGGCTGACCGTGTCCACTTCGAGCACGTCACCGAGGCCCGCCAGATCCATCGAGACCGCCGGCCCGTCGAACCGCGGTTCGACCCCGCCGACCACGGAACTGCCGCCACCGTAAGGAATCAGCGGGGTCCCGGACGCGGCGCACCAGTCGAGGAGGTCGACGACGTCCTGCTCCGTACGCGGACGGGCGACCAGATCCGGGACGTGCTCGACCTGTCCGAGCAGATTGCGGACGACGTCGCGGAACGCCTTGCCGCGGGCGTGGGACAACCGGTCGGCCGGGCCGTCACTGCACAACGCGGCGAGCGTCGCGGGTGGGCGGACCCGCGATGCCGGGACGCCGAGCTCCGCCGGATCGGGCGGAGCGTGGTCGGTGAAGTCGTGGCCGGGCAGCACACCCGCGGTGCGGGCGACCAGCGCGTCGGACTCCTCTCGGGACAGTTCGCCGTCGAGGGTGCCCCAGCCCCACCAAGACCGTTCTTCGGTCGGCATCGTCGCCTCCGGTTGATCTGACTCCCCAGTAAGTTACTTATCGGTCAGTTATCGTGTCAATGAGCACCGCTACCGCGTGCCGCGCGGGCTACAGCCTTCCCGCTCTCCGGTGTTCGGCCCCTCGCCGCATGGGGCGCGACTGAAGGCACTCCACGGATAACTCGTCTGGGCCACGACCAGGCCGCATGACGCCAACGACGCTCTCGCCCCGAGCTCGGCCTGCCCCGCTTGCCGGTGGCGGACTGGCCCGAATCGGTCTGCACCGGAAAACCCGGCCCCTGGGTAGACGACGAGATCTCCGAGGTCGATCGCGACCGGGTGGCCTGCCACCACACGGGCCTGCCTGCTGCACCGCGTCGATCCCCGGCACGGCCTGACCGGCGCCGACTACCGCGAACTCGGCGGCTGGCTGCGCAAAACCCGCCGCTCCTGACACACCGGACAGCTCTCCCGCCCAGGACCGATTCGACGCCTTCGAAGCTTTACAACGTTGTATCAACGATGTAAAAACATCCTCACGGCCAGCCGTGGCCCAGTTCACACCGGTTCCCCCGGCCACGGGGTCGTGGTTTCACGCCTGCACAGGTCCAGTGGGAGGCGCACCTCCGCCGAGGCGGCCGCCCCCGGAGAAGGGTGTCGAGCAGATGTTGCCAACGTTGTCACAACGTCCCCGGAGGCCGAGACGCTTCCGGAAACCCCTGACCGCCGCGGTGGTCGCCATAACCGCCCTGGCGTTGACGTCGGGGGCCGCGACGGCCGCGGAGAGCGGCTGGAAGATGGGCAAGCCACGCCTGACCACCCCGTGGACGAACCAGGTGTCGCCCACCAACGCGTTACCCGAGTACCCCCGGCCGCAACTGGTGCGCGAGAACTGGCAGAACCTCAACGGGGTCTGGGAGTTCGCCGGCGCCGCGCCCGGCGAAGTCCCGCCCTTCGGCGAGAAGCTCGCCGAGAAGATCCTGGTCCCCTACCCCACCGAATCGGCGCTTTCCGGGATCCAGCGACACGAGGACTTCATGTGGTACCGGCGGACGTTCACCGTGCCCAGGCACTGGAACGTCGGCAGGGACAACACGCTCCGGATCAACTTCGGCGCCGTCGACTACAAGGCGAAGGTTTACGTCAACGGCAAGGAGGTGGCCGCGCACCAAGGCGGTTACGGCGCGTTCTCCGCGGACGTGACCTCGGCGCTGAAACCCAAGGGAGAGCAGGAGATCATCGTCGGTGTCGAGGATCGCGCCGACGCGACCTGGCAGCCCGTCGGCAAGCAGCGGCTGGTCCCCGATCGCGGGATCTTCTACGAGGGCGCCTCCGGCATCTGGCAGACGGTCTGGATGGAGCCGGTCGCGGCGAAGCACATCGGCACGCTCGGCATGGTCCCGGATCTCAAGTCCTCCACGCTCAAGCTCACCGTGGACACCGGCGGGAACTCCGGGCTCACCGTCGAGGCCGTGGTCCGCGACGGCAGGAAGGTGGTCAGCCGCAGCAAGGCGGCCGCCACCGGGACGATCTCCCTGCCGGTGCCCAAGGCGAAGCTCTGGTCACCGGATACGCCGTTCCTCTACGACCTCGACGTCGAACTGAAGGACGGCCGCCGCACCGTGGACAAGGTTTCGTCCTACTTCGGCATGCGCGAATTCGGCACCGCCAAGGGCGCCGACGGCAAACTCCGGTTCACCCTCAACGGCAAGATCCTCTTCCTGCAGTCCACTTTGGACCAAGGCTACTGGCCGGACGGCATCTACACCGCGCCGACCGATCAGGCGCTGCGCTTCGACCTCGAACAGCACAAGGTCCTCGGGTTCAACACGGTCCGCAAGCACATCAAGACCGAACCCGACCGCTGGTACCACCACGCCGACGAACTCGGCCTGCTCGTCTGGCAGGACATGCCGTCGATGCGCACCGGCGGACGTCCGCCCGCCGACGCCCAGCGGCAGTTCCAGGTCGAGCTGAAGGAACTGGTGGAGCAGAAGAAGAACTGGACCTCGATCGTCGGTTACGTGCCGTTCAACGAGGGCTGGGGCGAGTGGTCGCGCGAGACCACCGGCAAGATCGCCGACGACGTCAAGGCCCAGGATCCGACCCGGCTGGTCAACGCGCACAGCGGCGTCAACTGTTGTGACTCCCTCGGCGACTCCGGCAAGGGTGACGTCATCGACTGGCACGCCTACCCCGGCCCCGCCAAGCCGATGCCCGACGCCAAGCGGATCTCGATCGACGGCGAACACGGCGGCTACGGTCTTGAGGTCGAGAACCACATGTGGTTCGGCGAAGGCCACGCCTACGAGATGGTGAAGGACCAGGCGACCCTGAACAGCCGCTACGTCCAGAACCAGCGCGACGTGCTCGCGTCGGCGCAGAGCTGCGGCATCAGCGGCTCGATCTACACGCAGATCACCGACGTCGAGCACGAGGTCAACGGCTTCTTCACCTCCGACAGGCAGGTGAAGAAGATGGACTTCGCGCAGGTGCGCGCGGTCAACCAGGCGATCATCCGCAACGCCGACGGCAGCGGCTCCGGCGCTCCCGACCCAGGCCCCGGCACTCCGGGACTCACCGGCGTGCACGCCTACGAGTTCGACGAGGGCACCGGATCCAGCGCCAAGGACTCGGTCGGCACCGCGCACGCCACGCTGACCAACGCGCAGTGGGCAGGCGGTGTGCAGGGTGGCGCGCTGGCCTTCGCGGGCAACGGGCAGGCCGACACCGGGGCGAACCTCGTGAACACGGCCGGCAGCTACTCGGTTTCGGCGTGGGCCAAGCTGGATGAGGCGAGCGGCGCGTTCCAGACCGTCGTCAGCCAGGACACCGGCCGCGACAGCGCATTCTTCCTGCAGTACTCCGGACAGGACCAGCGGTGGGCGATGAGCTTCGTCGGCCTCCGTGCCCTGTCGCCGGAGAAGCCGGAAGTCGGCCGCTGGTACCACCTGACCGGCGTCCGCGACGCGAAGGCGGGCACGTTGTCGCTCTACGTCGACGGCAAGAAGGTCGCCGCGCAGAACGCCTGCTCCGCCCCACCGAGCACCGGCCACACGGTGATCGGCCGCGGCCAGTACGGCGGTCAGCAGGTCGACTTCCTGCGCGGCGCGGTGGACGACGTCCGGCTCTACGACCGGCCGCTGACCGACGCCGAAGTCGCGACGCTCGCCAAGCGCGACTGAGCCCGGACACGCGGCGCCGGAGGGTCACCCCCGGCGCCGCGTGCCGGCCACCCACTCCCGCACGATGCCGCCGAGCACCGGCAACGGTACCTGCCCGTTCCCCAGTACGACGTCGTGGAAATCCCGGATGTCGAAGGACGCGCCCAGCTGCTCCTCGGCGAAGGCACGCAACCGCTGGATTTCCAGCCTGCCCGTCATGTACGACAGTGCCTGACCGGGCCATTCGATGTACCGGTCGGTCTCGGACCGCACTTCGACGTCGCTCAACACGCAATGCTCCGTGAGGTAGTCGACGCACTGCTGCCGGGTCCAGCCCAGCGCGTGCAGCCCGGTGTCGACGACGAGCCGCGCCGCGCGCAACGAGTCCTCGGCGACCATGCCCAGCCGCATGACATCGTCGGAGTACAGGCCCATCTCGTCGGCGAGCCGCTCGGTGTAGAGCGCCCAGCCTTCGTCGAACGCCGAAAGCGGGACCAGTCTGCGCAGCCGGGGCAGATCCTCCAGCTCGTAGGACACGCAAGCCTGGAAATGGTGCCCGGGGACGGCTTCGTGGAAAGCGACCGACTCGGCGATGAACCGGAACCGTTCGGTCACCCGGTAGGTGTTGGTGGAGTAGACGCCGGGCCGGGTGCCGTCGGCCGACGGCGGCATGTAGTACGCCTGCGCGGCGGAGGGGCCGTCAGCTTCCGGCACGGCGCGCACCACGCATTCGGCCGACGGCACCCGGCGGAACCAGCCGGGAGCGGCGGCCGTGGCGCGCGCGACCGCTTCCGTCGCGGTCGCGATCATCTCGTCCGCGTCCCGCCAGCACAGCGACGGATCGGTGCGCATCCGCCGCCGGACCGCGACGGGGTCTTCGTCGCCGAACACGGCCGCACCGAGCCGCCGGTACTCCTCGTCCAGCGCCCGGCCGATCGCGAGGCCGATCTCGTGCAGTTCTTCCGGCGAGATCCCGGTGGTGGTGTGCGTCTTGACCAGACCCGCGTAGCTTTCCTTGCCACCGTCCAGCCAGCAGAGGCCCGGCCGATCGTCGGGACGGCCACGTCCGGCGATCTCGCGGGCGAGCACCTCGCGATAGGCGATGAGCGCCGGCCGCACCTTCTCGGCGAAGAGCCGCTGTCGTCGCTCCGCGCGGTCGCCGGTCAGCGGTGGGACGAGCAGCGGGTTGGGTTCGGCGGCCAGGAACCGGTCGACGTGGTCGATCGCGCCGCGTACCGCCCGTTCCACCGGGGTCCGGCCCGCCGCGACCCCGGCGCGGTGGCGGTCGGCCAGCGCCGCGAAGAACTCCGGGAACACCGCCAGCCTGGCCAGGTAGTCCTCTTCCGCCTGCTCCCCCGACGGTGCGAGCTGCGGAAGCCAGGACAGCACCCCGATTCCCTCGGACACCATCGGATCGGCGAGAACGAACTCGGTCAGCCGCGAATCCAGCCTGTTCAGCAGCGATTCGGCGTGGTGGGCGATGACGCCGAGGGTGATCCGGTCCGGATCCGTGGAGCGGGCGGCGTATTCGGCGATGCGGGCGGCCCGCTCCCTCAGCCCGTCGTCACCCGCCTCCGAGACGTCCCGCAGCTCGTGATCGTGTCCCGGGACGTTGTCGAAGGTCGCCATCAAGGGCATCTCGGCCGCGAGGACGTCGAGGAGTTCGTCGGCAAGCTCCGCCGCTGTGGGCTGTTCGCTCATATCCGAGGACTACCAGAATCCACACGGCGCCCGCTGGCAGAATTTCGCATTCGCGAACGCGAGCCCGAACGGTGCGCTGAGGCGTGCGCCACAAGCTCCACATGGTCGGACGTCCTACTTTTAGGGTGGCTTCGTGAACGACGTCCAGTTCCTCGTCGAGAGCGGAATCGGCCGGATCACGCTGAACCGGCCGCGTGCGCTGAACTCGCTGAACCACGGCATGGTCCTCGCCATGCTCGACCACCTCGAAGCGTGGCGCACCGACCCGGGTGTCCGCGCGGTGCTGATCGACGGCGCGGGTGATCGCGGGCTCTGCGCGGGCGGCGACATCCGCGCCATCTACGAGGACGCCCGCGCCTGCGGCACCGCGTCCCTGCGGTTCTGGGCCGACGAGTACCGCCTCAACGCCATGATCTCGCGCTACCCGAAGCCCTACCTCGCGTTGATGGACGGGCTCGTCATGGGTGGCGGCGTCGGCGTCTCCGCGCACGGCAGCCACCGGATCGTCACCGAACGCTCCCGGGTCGGCATGCCGGAGACCGGGATCGGCTTCGTCCCGGACGTCGGCGGCACGTACCTGTTGTCCCGCACGCCCGGCGAACTCGGGACGCATATCGCGCTCACCGCCGGGGCGATCTCGGGACCCGACGCGATCCACTGTGGACTCGCCGACCATTTCGTGGCCAGCGAACGGATTCCGGACCTGCTCGACGCGCTGGCGGTCCGCACACCGGACGACGCGCTGGAGCTGATCGCCGAACCCGCGCCGCCGAGTACGCTGGCCGGGGACGCCGGCTGGATCGACCGGTGCTACGCGGCGGACACCGTCGAGGAGATCCTGGCCAGGCTCCACGCCGAGGGTGACGCCGCGGCCACCGCGGCCAAGGAGATCGAGGCGAAGTCGCCGACCGCGCTGAAGGTGACCCTGCGGGCACTCCGGTCGGCCGCCGCGATGCCCGATCTGGAAACCGCGCTGGCCCAGGAGCTCCGGATCTCGACCCACGCGCTCTCGACCGCCGAGTTCGCCGAGGGGATCCGCGCGCAGATCATCGACAAGGACCGCTCCCCGAAGTGGTCCCCCGCCACCCTGTCCGAAGTGGACGAGGAGCTCGTCGACGCCTACTTCGCCTGACCGGTGATCGCCCGGTAGAGCGGCCGCAGCAGGGCGGTGACCGACCTTCCGTCCACCGTGGCCTTCAGTGGCGGGACCTCGTCGAGCAGTCCCAAGGGATCCCCGGCTCGCGGCCGTCGCGTGTTCGTGACGTCACCGGCCGGACCCCAGCCGAAGAAGTCGTCCATCACCTCGTCGAGGCCGGGTGTCTCGGCTTCCGCTGACGGGGCGGTCACACGCGCACCCGCCTGCCGCCCGATCTCGTCGAGCAAAGCGGTGCGATCGCGGCCGCGAAGCGTGAAGATCGCGAACGGGTCCTCCTCGTCTTCGAGCGCGATCAGCGCGGCGACGAGGTGATCGCAGGGCACGCGAGTGCCAGGACACGTGCAGTCCAGCGAAAGTTCCCAGGCCGCCTCGGGGAACAACGGCACCTGCTCGGCGGCGAAGAACCGATCGATGTCGTCCGGGATCCGGCCGTCGAGCAAGGCAGTCTTCGCGCTCTCGTCCTTGACGATGGCGCCGACGACCGCCGTCCACACCTGCTTGCCGAACGTCGGCAAGCCGATGCGGACCTCGTAGAACCGCTGCCGGGTCACCCGGACAACGGCGACCGCGGCGCCGGGCCCGATCGTGAGCGTGTCGACCCGGCACGGCGGCACAAGTCCTTTGTGGACACCCAGTTCGCCGAGTGCCCGGCGGAATCCGTCAGTCATCGCCCGCCTCCCGCCCGAGCGCGAAGACCTCGCGCAGTGAATCGGCGGACAGCTCCGTGAGCCAGTCCTCCCCTTCGGTGACGACGAGGCCGGCCAGCGCCTCCTTCTTGGTGATGACGGCGTCGATCCGCTCCTCGATGGTGCCGGGGCAGACGAACTTCCGCACCTGGACGCTGTGCCGCTGGCCGATGCGGAAGGCGCGGTCGGTGGCCTGTTCCTCGACCGCCGGATTCCACCAGCGGTCGAGATGAAGGACGTGGGTGGCCGCGGTGAGCGTCAGCCCCGCTCCCCCGGTCTTCAGTGACGCGAGCAGGATCGACGGGCCCTCGCCAGACTGGAAGTGCTCGACGATCGAGTCGCGGCGCCGCTGCGACAAGCCGCCGTGCAGGAAGGCGATCTTCGCGTTCAGCCGGTGCGAAAGATGCGGGACGAGCAGGTGCCCGAATTCGGCGAACTGGGTGAAGCACAACGCGCGATCGCCGGCGTCGAGGATCTCCGCCAGGAGCTCTTCGAGCCGGTTGACCTTGCCGGACCGGTGCCCGATCGGCGAGCCGTCGTGCAGCAGGTGCGCTGGATGGTTGCAGATCTGCTTGAGCTTGGTGATCGCGGCGAGGATGTTGCCGCGCCGTTTGACCCCGGCGCTGTCGGCGATCTTGGTCATCATCTCGTCCACGGTGGCGCGGTACAACGTCACCTGTTCGCGGGTGAGGCGGTACTCCTGGAGGATCTCGATCTTCTCGGGAAGGTCGGCGAGCACCGTGGGATCGGATTTGAGGCGCCGCAACAGGAACGGCCGGGTCAGCCGGCGCAGCTCGGTGGCCGAGGGAAGATCGCCCCGGCGCTCGATGGGCACCTCGAACCGCTCGCGGAACTCCTGCCTGCTCCCGAGCACACCGGGGTTGAGCAGGTCCGAAAGCGACCACAGGTCGGCGAGCCGGTTCTCCACCGGCGTCCCGGTCAGCGCGATCCGGTGCCCGGCGGGGATCCGGCGCAAGGCCTGCGCGGGCCCGGTGTTCTGGTTCTTGACCGCCTGCGCCTCGTCGAGCACGAGCCGGTGCCAGCGGATGGCCGCGAGCTCGTCGGCGTCGCGGGCGGCGGTCGAGTAGGTGGTGACGACCAGGTCCGCGCCCTCGGTCCGGACGCGGCCGCGATCGGCGCCGTGATGGAGGTGAACGCGCAGTTCCGGCGCGAACTTGGCCGCTTCCCGTTGCCACGTCCCGAGCAGCGACATCGGGCAGACCAGCAGTGTCGGCCGCCTGTCGCCCTGTGCCCGCTCGATCGCTTCGAGCGCGAGCAGCTGGACGGTCTTGCCCAGTCCCATGTCGTCGGCGAGGCAGGCCCCGAGCCCGATCGACGCCATGAACGAAAGCCACGCGACACCGCGGCTCTGGTAAGGCCGCAGGGTGGCCAGGAACGTGGCCGGCGGCTCGACCGGCTCGATCGTGCGCTGGACACGGCCGGCGAGGAAGTCGTCGATCCAGCCGTCGGTCGTGACCTCGGTGACCGGGAGCGGCGTTTCGAAGCCGCCGCGGAGCAACGCCAGCAGGTCCGCCGGTGTGGGCAGCGGCGGTTTCTCGCGGTCCGGGTCGCGGCGGAGGTATTCGAGACCAGCGCGCAGCAGTTCGGGGTCCACGCTCACCCAGCGACCGCGCAGCCGGACCAGTGACGACTTCGCGGCCGCGAGCCCGGCGAGTTCTTCGTCGGTCAGGGCGTCTTCTCCGACGGCGAGTGCCCAGCGGTAGGAAGCGAGCTGGTGGCGGCCGAGCCGGTGCACGGCGGCCTGGTCGACCGGCGCGCCGCGGACGGACAGCTTGAGCGCCAGCTTGCGCCTGCCGCCCCAGCTCGCCGGGAGCTGGACGTCGAATCCGGCCGCCACCAGCCGTTCCGCGCCGCCGTCGAGGAACTCCACGGTTTCGGCGACGGTGAGGTCGTAGATGCCCGGCTTCGCGGCGTCGACCGCGGGGCCGAGCAGCGGCAGCACACCGGCGGCGCGTTCCAGCTCGGCGGTGAACAGGCCTTCGGGGTCGGTGAACTTGGCGGCGGCCTCGCCGGACCAGACGGCATCCGACGGGAGCTGGAGGCTGGGATCGGCCGTGGAGCGCAGGAGGAACCGCAGCTGCCACTTGGTCCCGTCGCCGGTCTGGTCGTCGGGGTCGTCGGCCGGGCCGTGGAGCGTAGGTACCTCGTCGAGCCGGAAGCAGACCGTGCCCTCGGTCAGGTCGGTGTCGCCGACCGCGTCCCAGGCGGCGATGCCCTCGGCGACGATCCCCATGCGCCCCGGCGCCTGGCCGATCCGGTCGTCCGCGCTCTTCAGCGCGTGGAGCCACGATCCGAACGGGCCTTCGCGGCCATCGCTTTCCGTGGCGTGTCCGGCGGCGGCGAGGCGATCGCGGACCGCGGCGTCGACCAGGGTGTGGAGCGCGTCGGTGACGAGCGCCGCCGGATCCGGTCCGGGGTGTTCGGCCCGGCCGACCGGCGGGGTGGCCGCGATCAGCGCCCGGACCGCGACCGCGTCACCGCCCCGGGCCACGGGCCGCCAGCGCGCCCGCGCCACGATCTCGTCGCGCACGAGGGTGGGCAGCACCCGGCCGCGGCGCACCAGATCGTCCGCCAGCCGGACGACGGCGCGGAGATGGCGGACCGAGGTGCCGTAGCCGACCGTCTCGGCCAGGTCTTCCAGTTCCGAGGGGTCGATCAGGAGCGCGGGCACCGACCAGGGTTCCAGCGTCAGTTCCTGCTGCGGACGGCTTCGGGAGCCCAGTTCGGGCGAGGCGACGGGGCCGCCGCGGCGCGACGGAAGCAGAAGGACGGCCGACGCCGGTTTGCCGGGGTGCAAGGCGGTCAGATCCGCGACCGACGCGGCGAACGGATGCGGCCGGGCAGCGCTCGACGGCCGCATCGACGTCGTCGCCGGGCGGTCGCCGTGCTCACCCCAGAGCACGATCCCACGGCCACGGGACCACAGGCCGTGCACGACGAGTGGCGACATGATCCCCCTTCCGCGGTCTGATCCCTCCAGCATGCCCGGGACCGATCAGCGTCCGGTCAGCGAGGCACTTTAGGGTTTCGCGGGTGACCGTTCTGAACGCGATCGAGCCCGGCGAGAGCCTGATCGTCCTCGGCCCCTCGAAGGCCAAGAATCGAGGCGGCGACGCGTCCGCGGGGCCTGGCGCGCTCTGGCCCGAGCCGATGCTTCGCGCGCGGGCCGAGGTCCTGACGCGGTCCAAGGTCGACGGCGGCGGGCTGCGGCCCGCGTGGCTCCGCTACACCGGGAACTTCTACCGGAACGTCGGTGGCGTCCTCGGCGAGGCCGCCGCGTCCGGACGGTCGCTGATCCTCAGCGGTGGTTACGGGATCCTGCGCGCCGACGAGCCGATCGCTTACTACGACCGGAAACTCAAGCTCGGCGACTGGCCGCCGGGAGTGCTCGAAGACGCCGTGCTCGGCGAGGCCCGCCGGCTCGGGGCGGCGAACGTGGTCACGTTCGTGTCCGCCAGCGCCGACTACGCGAAACTGGTCCGCCGAATCCCTTGGCACACCTCGGAAATCGGCGGCGTGCTGGTCACGATCGATTTCCACGGCGGCGGCGCGCAGGTCGAGGTGCCACGGCGGCTGGCTCAGGCCTTCGGCGCGTGGTGGCGCCGGTCGCCGTCGGACTACCCGCCGGGCATGGTCACCGAAGTACTCGGCTGAACCCCGTCACGGCCACTCGGCTTCGGACAGCACACGCGCGGCACGAAGGAAGGCTTCGCGATCGGCGGCGGGAAGCTGGCCGAGCAACCGCTCCTCCTGCTCCTGGATCTTCGACTGGGCCGACCTTCGCGCGGCGCGGCCGGCTTCGGTGATCCCCAGCAGCCGGACCCGGCGGTCCTTCGGGTCCGGCTCGCGCGTGATCAGCCCGTTCTCTTGAAGGTTGTCGAGGGTGCCGATGATCCGGGTCTTGTCCGCGCCGATCGCCTTCGCGAGGGCGGCCTGCGTGCGGACGGGCCCGTCGTCGAGCGCGCTCAGCACCACATAACCCCACATGGTCAACCCGTGCTCGGCCAGCACCGGCGTCTCGGCGTTCATCAGCCGTCGCATCAGCCCGCCGAGCATCGCCGCGAGATCCGGCCTCCCCTGCTCCGCCATGCGCAGACCATACCGACCTCGTTCGCGAAACCTGTTGACGAACTCGTGTGCATATGTAGATGATATGCGTATGCCTATTGATGAACTTCGCATCCTCGACGCCCTGGTGACCCGGACTAGCCTCGACCTCGTCGGCAAGATCACCCCCGCGGACCTGGTCAAGCCGACCCCGTGCAGCGCCTGGACCCTGCACGGACTGCTGGCGCATATGGCCACCCAGCACCACGGCTTCGCCGCCGCGGCCGAGGGCGAGAGCAGCCTCGACCATTGGCGGCTGCTCCCGCTGGGCGACGACCCCATCGCCACCTATCGCGCCTCGGTGAACCGAGTCCTGAACGCCTTCGTCCCCCACGACCTCGCCGACCGGAAGTTCACCCTTCCCGAGTTCTCCACCGAGATCACCTTCACCGCGGAGCAGGCGCTGGGCTTCCATTTCGTCGACTACCTGGTGCACTCCTGGGACGTGGCCAAAACCCTCGGCCTGCCGCTCGAGTTCCAGCGAGAGGTACTCGACGCCGGACTGGCCTTCGCCAAGGCGATCCCGGACGGGAAGAACCGGAAGGCTCCTGGCGCCGCCTTCGGCCCGGCCGTCGACGAGACGGGTCCGTCCGATCTGGACACGATCGTCGCCCTGCTCGGCCGTTCGCCGTCCTGGCCGGATCAGGTGGCCGCGGCGTGATGCGCAGCCTCGAGAATCCGGGCGGTGACCAGCTCCGGTTTCTCCAGGGGCAGCCCATGAGTCGTCTTGGGCACGACTTCGACCTCGATGTGCGGGTTCAGTGAGCCGAGCCGGGCCGCCACCTCGCGGGCGCGGAGGATGACGCTGCGTTCGGCGACGATGATCCGGGTGGGCACGTCGATTCCGGCCAGTTCGTCGTCGCTGAACAGGTGCATCTCGGGCAGCCGCTGTTTGTACTTGAGCGCGGCGAACAACAGGGGCCGAAAGGTGTGCCGCACGTCCGGATCGCCGGACCCCACCAGTCGGAAAAGCCACTTCGGCAGAAACCAGAGGAAGATCTCGCGGAAGCTCCACCAGATGAAGCTCCGGTCGATCACGCCGAACCCCGCGGCTTCGATGGTGACGACACCGGCGATCCGGTCGGTCGCCCGGGTGGCGAGGTTCAGGGCGAGCCAGCCGCCTCGCGAAACACCGGCGAGGTGGACCTTTTCGTGGCCGGTTCCCGCGAGCACCCCGTCGACGACCTCGGCGAGCCAGTCCGCGCAGTCCTCTGTGGACTTGATGGGCGCGGTCTGGACCGACCGCCCCGGCTCGCCGATCGTGTCGACGGCGTGGATCCGGTGCCGGACGGCGAGTTCGGCGATATGCGGATACCAGGACAGTGACGTGCCCATCGTCCCGGGAAGCAGCACGATCGGTGAACCGTCTTCCGGCCCGCAACTCCGGACCCGGGTCGGGCCGAATCTCGTCGCGATATCCAGTTCCTCGGCGGGGACCGGCCACTTCCGCAAGATCGCGTCATAGGCCGCGAAGAATCGCTCTTCGGCCTTCTTGTCGATGAACTCCCCCGGCATCGGACCTCCTCGAAGTTTTATGGTGCACTTGCACCATAACAGCGGGTGGTCGTTCCGGCCACCCCTCGCCGACATGGCAGAGTGATCACGTGCCGAAACGTGTCGACCACCAAGAGCGCAGACGCGAGATCGCGGAGGCCCTCTTCCGGATCGCCGCCGCCCAAGGCCTGCAGGCGGTCACCCTGCGTGCGGTGGCCGCGGAGGCGGGCATCTCGATGAACCTGGTCCAGTACTACTTCCCGACCAAGGAAGAGATGCTGCGGTTCGCCTGGCAGCGGGTCGTCGAACTGACCATGGAGCACTCCGGGAAGACCATCGGCGAGGCGATGAAGACGGGGAACGAACGCACCATCGTGCGCGCCTACCTGACCGCCGTCCTGCCGGACGGTGAGCGCCGCCGCATGCTGGCCGCGGTCCAGATCGCGTACTTCGCCGTCGACGTCACGCGCGGGAGCCAGGCTCCGGATCAGGAACCACTGCTGCCCCACCTGGTCCAGGCGATCGCCGGCCTGCTCCGGGCGGCACAAGAGAAAGGTGACATCCCCGCCCGGCTCGACCCCCTGCTCGAGGCGGACGCGCTCGCGACGATGTCCGCCGGCCTCGTCACGGGGATCATGGTCGACGCCTACACGGCAGAACGCGCGGCGGAGATCGTCGACTACCGGCTCGACGGGGTGTTCACCGGCGCTCGATGAGCGCCTCGATACCGTCCAGGATGCGGCCGAGGCCGAACTCGACGTCGGCTTCCTCCATGCCCTCTTCGCCGTACGCCGCACCGGAGATCACGGCGGCGACGCGCGTGTAACCCCGCCCTTCGAGGCGTGGGCCGAGGAACGCGCTCAGCGCCCGGACCTGATCAGGCGGGCTCGCGTTCACGTCCCGGAGCAAGGAAGCGGTACTGCGGACCCATCCGTCGACCAGGACGGCGCAACCGGTCACGTCCTGGACACTCAGACCCGAGTCCGCCATCCCCTCGAGGAAGTTCTCCAGCCACCCCAGCAGATTCGGCGTACTCGGCGCGCGCCGCACCGGCAGGTCGATCAGCCACGGATGGCGACGGCAGCGTTCGAGGAGCGCACGCGCCCAGACGGTGACCGCCGCGCGCCAATCGCCGGAAACCGGCTCCGGCGGCGGACCCCACGCCGCCTCGGCCACCAGGACGAGCAGCTCCTCTTTGGAACTCAGGTACCGGTAGAGCGCGTTCGCGGTGATGCCGAGACGTTTGGCGATCGACGGCATGGACAGCGCCGCATAGCCCTCCGCGTCCGCCTGCGCGATGGCCGCGTCGACGATCTGCTCGAGGCTGTATCCCGGTTTCGGCCCGCGGCGGGGCGCGGGGGTGTGCCCCCACGCCGGCGCGGTGCCCGGCGGCAGCAACTCGATCTCGACGTCGTCCATGGCCGCATTGTTGCACCCAAAACAGGTAAAGGCATACACTGTTCATGACATACACAGTTACTAGACGATCTGGGGGATCGACCATGACCGAACCGACCAGGCGGAACGTGCTCCGCGGGGCGGCCGCGCTGGCCATCGGCGGGGCCGCCGCGACTTTCGCGAGCAGCGAATCCGCCTTCGCCGCGCCGAATTTGCGCCACCCGTTCGTCGAAGGCGCGTTCGCGCCGGTGAAGGAGGAGGTGACCGCATTCGGCCTGCCGGTCACCGGCCGCATTCCCCGGGACCTCTGCGGGCGCTACCTGCGCACCGGGCCGAATGTGCTCGGGCTCGAAGACCCGCGCGCTCACCACTGGATGCTGGGTGAGGGGATGGTGCACGGCGTCCGGCTGCGCGACGGGAAGGCCGAGTGGTACCGCAACCGCTGGGTGCGTTCGTCCGGCGTCGCGGCGAAACTGGGCGAGCGGTACCCGTGGCCGGTGCCCGCCGAGGATTTCGCGCCGAACACGCACGTGATCGGTCACCATGGCCGCATCCTGACCCTGCAGGAATCCGGCGCACCGCCGTACGAGCTCGACGGCGAACTGAACACGTTGGGGCCGTTCGACTTCGGCGGTTCACTGGACGGCTCCTACACCGCGCACACCAAGTTCGACGCCCGCGCCGACGAGCTCCACGCGGTGACCTATCACCCGACGTGGGATCACGTACGGCATCTGATGGTCGACCGGACCGGCCGCGTCGTGCGCACCACCCGGATCCCGGTCAGCGACAGCCCGATGATGCACGACTTCGGGCTCACCGAAAACTACGTGGTCGTCTTCGACGTGCCGGTCACCTTCGATCCGCAGCCGGGCAAGGTCGTGCCCTACAAGTGGAACCCGGACCATCCGGCCAGGGTCGGGGTGATGAACCGCGACGGCGGCCCGGTCCGCTGGTTCGGGATGGATCCGGTCTTCTACTCGCACACGCTCAACGCCTACGAGCAGGGCTCGACGGTGGTGGTCGACCTGACCACGATGCCTGCTCCGTTCGAGGTGGCGGGCAAGCAGGGCTTCGGCGGCCCGTCGGCGTCGGGCCCGCCGGTGCTGGAGCGCTGGACGATCGATCTCGCGCGGGGACGGGTCCGGCGCCGCGTGCTCGACGACCGGCCGCAGGAGTTCCCGCGGGTCAACGAAAGCCTGGTGTCACGACGGCACAGGTATGGATACTCGGCCTCGCCCGGCGAACTGTTCGACGTCTACCTGGACAAGCCCTCCGGTTCCTTCGGCAACGCGCTGATCAAGCACGACCTGCGGAACGGACGGTCGGAAGTGCACCGCTTCGGTCGGGGCGCCGACGCGAGCGAAGCGGTGTTCGTGCCGTCGTCCCGCAGCAAGTCCGAAGACGACGGTTACGCCCTCGCCTACGTGAACGATCCCGATCGCGACGCCTCGGACCTGGTGATCCTCGCGGCACAGGACTTCACCGCCAAGCCACTCGCCCGCATCCACCTGCCCAGGCCGGTGCCGCTGGGCTTCCACGGCAGCTGGGTCGCCGACTGACGGATCGGCGGTCGCCGGACATCCGGCGACCGCCCCTCGGGTTCACACTCCGGTGAGCACCTCCTCCAACGCGGCGGCGGAGTCCGGATACCGCTCGAGCAGCGCCAAGCCGGTGGGCGCGGTGCTCCCCCACGGCTCCTCGCAGCCCAGCAGACTCGCCACGGCGTCGCAGGCCGCCGGATGTGCCGCCAGCAACGCGAGGCCACCACCGCGGGTCTTCCTCGTCACCGCACGGTGTTCCGGCTGGTCCTTCCAGGGTGGGACCCATTCGTCGAGCGCCGCGAGCCTGCCGGGGAAGATCCGTCCTGCCTCGCGCACGAGCAGCGGCACCAGCTCGGCGCCGCGAGACCGCAACGTGGTGATCAACGTCGGCAGCCACGGCAGCAGTAGCCTGTCCGGTAGCTCGGCGAAAGCGTTCGACACCGCCTCGACGACGAAGTCGGCCAATCCCGGCGCCGGTTCCAACGCGTGCATGAAACCGCTCAGGTAGCGCGGATAGGCGGGCAGCACCATCGGGTTCGCCAGCAGTCCGGCGCAGCGCTCACGCAGTTCCGCGCGCGAGACACGGCCGAGCTGGACCTGCGCCGCCCACAGCAGCGCCACCTTCGACGGCTCCTCCGGATGCGATCCGGCGATCGCCAGCTCCAGCTGCGTACGGTCGCATCCCAGGGACAACGCGAGCGCCTCCATGCTGAACAGGAAGCCCAGCATCGCGGCGACCTGCTCGACACCGGCCTCCTCGTCGGCGAAGGCCGCCGGGAGCAGCGTGCAGTAGTGCGCGTACCCCGTCCGGACGAAATCCTCGATCCACCGGGGCAGCACCGGCTCGCTGGTCCGGTAGTGCGCCAGCAGCCTTCGCACCCGCCGCAGCACCTCCGGGGCACCGTCGACGGTGCGTTCGGTGGCCAGTACCTCCAGGGCACGCGTGCCCAGCTCTCCCGCCAGCCGGGCGCTGCGAAGGTAGAGCGTCGCGTCCTCGACGGAGCCGAGCACCTTCGCGGCGGTGGCCTGCGGGTGGTAGGCCGCTCGCCGAAGTCGTTGCTCCAGCACCTGTTCGACGCTGACGCCCTCGTAGCCCAGCTCGATGAGGGCCCGCTGGTGGGTGCCCAGCGCCAGATCCCACGACTCCTGGATCGGCCGTTCACCGAGCCGCCGCTCCCCCATGATCGGCCGCGCCGCACCGTGGGGCATCAGGTAGCGCAGCATCCACAGCAGATCGGAACAGGGCTCCAGCTCCGGCCTCGACGCGATGTCGAGCAGCGCACGTTGCACACCTCGTTGATGCAGCTTGAGGTTCAGGGGTTCGAGCCGATCGTGCACGTCGCGCGCCAGCGGAGGCAACGCGTCGTAACCGACCTGGCCGATCCGGTCGCCGCCCATCATGATCTCGACGAGGCGGCGCACATCGCGCCTGCCGGGCACGACCTCCTTTTCGATACAGGTGACCGCCGCGTCCTGGAAGTCGTACGGCGTCGGCTTGGCCCGGTCGCGCAGGCCCGCCAGCAAGATCGAGGTCTCGAACACCGCGATGGCGTCGGCGGTCGAGGCCAGGTACCCGTTGCGGCGCGCCGCCCGGACGATCTCGACCGACCACCCCAGCAGTTCCGCCTCGTCCAGCCGGTCGAGCACCGGAGGCCGTTGCAGAAAGCCGGAAAGCTGGTCCGATGGATCCACTGCCACCGGATCCGGCGTCGGCGCGGGCAGCTCCGCGGCCTTCTTCCGCTTCGGCCCGCCTACCTGACCTTCCAGCTGGAACTGCTTCACCTTGGTGCGTTTGAGGTTCTTCGCCCACTCTGTCGCGGCGATCGACACCGATCCCCCGGCGAGCCCGAACTGCGCCTCGATCGAGGCGTGGCTTGACGGGATGAGCCCGTACTGCCACGTGCTCTCACTGCGCGGGCTGATCACGAACCCGTCCGTACCGTCGACGCCGAACTCCGCGACCCGGCTGGCCGCGTGGAACGCGCCGCAGATGTAGAGACAGTCCGCGGGATCCGCGCCCGAGGCGGCGAGGTGCTCGCGCATGCGGGTCCACATGTAGCGCTCGCGGTCTTCGTCCACCCGGACGCGCCGGGTGTCGCCCGGCGCGAGACGGCGGAACAGGCTGCCGATCAGGAACATGACCTGGCGGTAGGTGTCGTGGTCGCTGTCGCCGAGCGGCAGCTCGACGTACTGGTGCCACCACTCCGACCAGTGCCGCACCCGCCCGTGCCGCAGCAGGTGCTCCTCGAGTTCGGCGAAGCGCGGCCGGAGATCACCGATCTCGACACCGACCGCGTCACCGTGCAGTGCCGCCTCTTCCTCGGCGGGCGACGCGTCCGGTTCCGGGGACGGTTCGCTTTCGTTCCACTGGAAGACGTGGTCCGTCGACCGGTCGACGAGGACGAGCTCGACGCCCGGGGTGTCGAGGGCGTACGCGATCGCCTGGTACTCGGCCGAAGCCTCGGTGATCGGCGCGACCACGGACAGCGGCGCCCATTCCGCGGGGAATCCCTTCACCTCCGTCGCGAACGCCTGAACCGCCACGGGGAGACGGCAGTTGCGCAGCTCGGTCAGCAACGGTGCCATGTCTTCGCACAGTTCGAGGTAGACCACCTTCGGCTGCTTCTCCCGCAGCCGCCTTGCCATCGCCACGGCCGACGCCGGGGAATGGTGGCAGACCGGGAAGATCTCCAACGGCTCGCGCACCGCGCGGTCGACGTCGTCGACGAGCCCGAGCAGGATGCCCTCCAGAGCGCCGGGCCCGTCGGCGAAGGCGGTCGCGGCCTCCTGCAACTGGCCGCGCAACGCCTCGAAGGCGCCGCTCACGAGAGGGAGGCGATCGCGTCGCGGCCGCCGTCGAGGAACTCGGGCCAGTCACCGCCCTCGTCCTTGCTGCGCGGCTCGACGACACCGTGCAGGTACTTGTTGAGGATCGCCAGATCCTCCGGCTCGCGACGGGCGAGCGAACCGACCAGCGAGGACGCCAGCGTGCGGGCGGTCAGCTCGCGTTCGCCGAAGAAGTTGCTGTGCAGCACCGCGTCTTCGAGCACACCGATCTGCTCGGCGGTGGACAACGCGGACTCCAGCTTCTCGTCGTCGCTGCCCGCCGACGCCGCCGCGGCACGCAGGTCGCCGAAGCTGCGCAGCAGCACGTCGAGCAGCGTGGGCGGAACGTCCAGCTCGATCTGGTGACGGCGCAGGAGTTCCTCGGTGCGGAAGCGGACGATCTCCGCCTCGCTCTTCTTGTTGGTCACCACCGGGATGCGGACGAAGTTGAAGCGGCGCTTGAGCGCGGACGACAGGTCGTTGACACCGCGGTCGCGGCTGTTGGCGGTGGCGATCACGGAGAACCCGGGTTTGGCGAAGACGATGCCGTCACTGTCCAGTTCCGGTACCGAGATGTACTTCTCCGACAGGATCGAGATCAGCGCGTCCTGCACGTCGCTGGTGGAGCGGGTCAGCTCCTCGAAACGGCCGATCGAACCCGCCTCCATCGCGGTCATGATCGGCGACGGGATCATCGACTCGCGGGACTGGCCCTTGGCGATGACCATGGAGACGTTCCACGAGTACTTGATGTGGTCCTCGGTGGTGCCGGCGGTACCCTGCACGACGAGGGTGGAGTCGCGGGAGATGGCCGCGGCCAGCAGTTCGGCGAGCCAGCTCTTGCCGGTGCCGGGGTCGCCGATCAGCAGGAGCCCGCGGTCCGAGGCGAGCGTGACGATGGCCCGCTCGACGATGTTCCGGTCGCCGAACCATTTCTGCGCGATCTCGCGGTCGAGGCCGTCGGCGCGTTCGGAACCGAGGATGAACAGGCGCAGCATTTTCGGGGACAGACGCCAGGCGAACGGCTTGGGGTTGTCGTCGACCGACTCCAGCCAATCCAGCTCCTCGGCGTACTTGATCTCGGCGGGGGCGCGCAACAGGTCGGACATGTCTTGCCTTTCGGAAGGTTCAGGAGGTGAGGAAAGTCTTGAGTTCGTGCACGAGCTTGGTGATGTGGCCGGAGATCACCGGTGTGCCAAGATCCTTGAAGCGCTCGCGGAACCAGGGGTTCACGCTGCCCCGGCCGGCACTGGTGACCGAGCCGACCGGGATGAACTTCGCCCCGGACCGGTGGATCGCGGCCATGCTTTCGAAGAGCTGCTCGACGCGGGTCTCGTAGAAGTCGGAGATCCACACCACCACGGTGTTCGCGGGTTCGGCGATCTTCGGCTGGGTCAGCGCCATCGCGACCATGCCGTCGTTGCCACCGCCCAGGTTGGTGCGCAACAGCGTTTCGAAGGGGTCGTGCACCCACGGCGTGAGGTCGAGCGCCTGCGTGTCGTAGGCGATCAGGTGAACGTCCACCTTGGGCAGTCCGGCGAAGATCGAGGCCAGCACCGCGCAGTTGACCATCGAGTCCACCATGGAACCCGACTGGTCGACGACCGCGATGAGCCGCTGCGGCGTGGTCTTCTTCGCGGTCTGCTTGTAGTAGAGGCGATCGACGTAGAGCCGCTCCTCTTCGGGGCTCCAGTTGGTGAGGTTCTTCCAGATGGTGCGATCGAGGTCGAGGTTGCGGTAGACGCGTTTCGGCGGGACCGAACGGTCCACCTTGCCCGTCGAAGCCTTCTCGACCTGGGTCCGCAGGACTTCCGCGATCTCGTCGACGTAGCGGCGGATGAGCGATTTGGCGTTGGCCAACGCGACTCCGGACAGATTGTCCTTGTCCCGCAACAACTGTTCGATGAGCGACATGCTCGGGGTCAGCTTCGCCGCGAGCGCGGGGTCGGCGAGGACCTCACGCAGCCGCATCCGTTTGACGAGGTCCGCCTCGATGCCGCCGAGCTCCGGGCCGATCGCCGGGAGCAGGGTGCTCAGGTCGGGCGTGCCGCCACCGCCCGTGCCGCCGAGGCCGGTCGGTGCGCCGCCGCGACGACCTCCGCGCAACTCGCCCGGACGGCAGCCCAACGCGCGCTCCAGCCAGCCCGCGTCGGCCTGCCAGCGGGACAGCTGCCCCGCCGTCACCGTGGGCGGCGCGGGAGCGAAGACGTTGAGCAGCACCTTCGACACGAGCGCCGCGCACCGCACTTCCGCGGCCTTGTCCCGGCTCTCCTCGGCTTCGGGGACCATCAGCCCGTCGAACTCGGCTGCCAGCTCCGGATGACGCTGGACGACCGAATCGACCGCGACGTTCGGATCCAGCACGGCGGACGGCAGGCCGATGTCCTCGACCACGGCCACACTCGCCGCTTCGAGCGCGGCCTGCTCCTCGGAGTCGAAGAGCCGGGCGAGCAGGCGCCAGTACAGAACCTGGCGGCGGTTGTCCTCGGGTTCGGTCATTTCCGCAACAGCCTTCCGGCGCGCTCGCGCAGTACGGCCGCGGCGTCGGTGGCCGCCTTCTCGGCCTTCACCCCGGCCTTGTCCGTGGTGCCGCCTGCCCAGGCTCCGGCGTGCACGGCGGTGGTCTTCTTGCGCACGGTGGTCTCGACGGCGAGCGGCTGGAGACGGAACCCGCCGTCCCACCGGATCAGGCCGATGCACGCGCTGGAACCCGCGACCGCCTTCGGTGTCAGCGGACCGGCGGCCGGTATGCGATCGGTCTCGACCGCGAGCCGATTACCGGCGAAGGTGAACATGAGCGCGTCTTCGTCGCCCTCGATGCCGTACCCCTCGAGGAAGACAGGAACGGCGAGCCGCACCGGGTGGCGATCCAGCGGCGCGACCGGCGGCGTGACGGCCTTCGGCAGAGCGACGCGCGCCGTGGAGAACGCGTCCGCGGGCTCTCCGAGACGAGCGTGTTCGTCTCGCCAGAGGAGGTCGCCCTCCGCGGTGACCGGCATGTCGGCGAGGTCCATCGAGCGGCCCTCGCTGACCGCCGTGAGCAGGGAAAGACGCGGGCGCAGCGACTGCCAGATCCCGGCGCCGATGATCGTGTCCGGCTTCGGCGCGGTCACGTTCGCGCGCACGAGCCGCGGCGGGCCGCCGTCGTCGGGCTCGAATACCGCGTGGACCTGGGCTTGCGCGGCTGTCGAATGTTCCAGCAGATCGACCCCGAGCGGCAGCAGGCGGCCGGTGACCGTACCGATCGCCGGCGTGGCCGCCGCCCCGGGCAGGGTCAGCAGCATTCCGCGCGACCACAGGTCGCCCCAGCGCCGGGCAGAAATGCGCTCCAACGCCGCACCAGGACAGGACGCCGCGAGTTCCGCGGCGAAACCGTCGAGCAGGACGGCCGGCCGGCGCAGGCTCGGCTCCGCGAGCAACGCGGAGATCACCTGCGCCGAAGCCGAGATCAGGTCGTGGTCGATACCCTGCCAGCCGGCGCGAGCCAGATCGGACAGCCAGGACCGTGCGGCGACCAGCAGATTGGGCGGTTCCGGCTCAGCGGCTTGCCCGGCGAAGTCGTCGCCCAGCGGGCGACCGGTCGCTTCGACCAGGCGCGCGAGAACCGCGTCGTGCACGGAGCCGAACACCGCGATCCGTGCCGCGGCAAGGGAAACGAAATGCTCCTCCCCTGCCGCCCCGGCCGCGGTCTTCTCCGCCGCCTCCGCGACCCGCGACGCCAGCGGCGACCCGGCGACGGCATCGGCCAGCGCCGTCAAGCCCGCGATCTTCTGGGGACGGAGCAAGCCTGCGACGAGCATGTCGTCGAAGGCATCGACAACCGCCAGCGCCTCATCGAGACCGGTGAGGGGATCGGTGAGCAGATCGACGCGCATCAGACCACCGCCCTCGTCGGCGGGAACCACTGCAGCTCCGGTACCGGCGCCGTCGACGGCTCGAATTCGAGGTAGGCCAAGTGCCGCAAGAACTGGCTGAACACGGAAGCGGCGGCGGTGTTGTCACCCTGCGACGGCCGCGTCGCGCTCATGGTCTGCGAAATGGCCTGTGCGGTCGGCTCCGGAACGTCGACGCGTAGGTACCGCGCGACCCGCTCGGCGCCGTACTGCAGGGTGGATTCGTTGATCAGGGCGAGAATATGGTTGCAGAACATCCCCCGCGCCCCGCCGCAGGGCCGGTTGTTGTTGGTACTGCAGGCAAACTCGTACGTGCTCGCCGCGACCGACGAGACGTACACCCGGCCGATGTCCGATCCGCTGGACACCACGCCCTGCACCCGTCCGTCGGCCAGTTCGACGAACGGGACCTTCGCGAGCTTGCGCGGGCGAGCGGGTGCCAGCACCCTGGCCGTGCTTGCTCTTTCCCAGTCTGACAACGCATCTTCTCCTTGCGGGGTGCCTCGGTGGGGACTGGGATGAACCTAGCGGGAGGCACCGACAGTTTCGATCACATCCGGCTTTTCGCGAGCTGACCGGCCAGATCGGCGAGGCCGTCGGCATGGAGGTCGAAACGATCCGCCGCCGACGGCGGGTCACCGACGGGCCTGGCGACGTAGGCGGTCCGAAGACCGACGCGCTGCGCGCCCCTCAGGTCCCACGCGTGGGCGGCGACCATCATCAGTCGCTCCGGCGGCACGCCGGAGACCTTGACGGCCAGTTCGTAGACCACCGGGTCCGGTTTGTAGGACTGCACCTCTTCAGCGGAGAGCGCCTGATGCCAGCGGAGGCCCGCGTAGGCGTTCATCCGCAAGAGCGTCGTCCGGCCGGCGTTGGAGAGGCCGATCAGCGTGTGGTGTCGAGCGAGCTCGGCCAGCCCTTCGACGGTGTCGGGCCAGGGCGAGAGCTTCGGCACCACGTCCGTCTTGGTGACCAACTGGGCCGCTTCGCGGTCGAGAACGTCGCTCGGGGCGTACGGCCTCTCTCCCGCGACGATGCGCCGCTGCTCGGTCTCGACGTGGCCCAGCCACAGGTCGACTAGCTCATCCGCGTCGGCAGCAGGCACGGCTTGCCGAACCGCCTCGCGGATCCCGGCCGGCTCGTCGACGAGCGTGCCGAGAATGTCGAACACCAAGGCGTCGATCTCCACGGACAACCTCCCGGTAAGGGTTAAAGTAGCGGTTAACCGTGAACGTACGAGAGGTCGGTAAGGGATGCAAGTAGCGTTAGACGATTACGTCTGGGCGGCAGGCGTCGCGACCGACCTGGTCAACACCGCCCCGGAGGTCTGGCACGGCGAGGACAAGTTGTCTGACCTGGCATCCCTCGTCGCCTTCGCCGACATGCACTCCTTGCCCGTGCACGCCCGGCCCGGTGATCTGCGTGCCGTTCACCGGCTGCGCGTCACGGTGCGCGACCTGGTCGACCACCCGGACCGGGCGCGCCTCATCACCGGCGCCACCGCGCTCACCTCGTCGATCGGCGACGTCACCCTTCTGACCGGCAGCGCACGATGGGCCGTTTCGGTCCGGCCTGGCGCGACCGTCGCGGACTCCCTGGCCCTGGCCTGCGGCGTCGGAATACTCGGCGTCGTCCAGTCTCTCGGCGTGGAACGGTTCCGAGCGTGCGGCGCGCCCACTTGCCGAGGCGCGTTCATCGACACGACGCGCCCCGGACGGCGCCGCTATTGCATGCCAGGGTTATGCGGGAATCGCGTCAACGTCGCGAACCATCGGGCACGCAAGCTTTCCAAAGCTGGATTTTTCGAGGCGCCATAGGCGAAATGCCGTAGTAACGGTTCACGAATTCGGCCCATCAAAGAACAGTGCCCGCTTCGAAGTATGATGCACGCGAGTGAACTTTCTCGACAGCGGCCGGATCATGGCGGAAAATCGGATGCGCGCGACACCCTGCGGCCGACACTTGTCGCGTTCAGTTCCCTTACTCCCATCATTTGGCGAAAAGGAACCCCATGCATGACGATGATGAGCCAGTAGGCCGAGTTCTCGGCAGGCGGCAGGCGTTGATTCTCCTCGGCGCCGCCGGCGCGACACTCGCCGTCGCCGGATCCGCCACCGCGAGTGCCACCACCTCCAGCCCTGGCGCGCCCGATATCTGCACGCTGGATTGCGTGGTCAAACCGGAGCAAATGGAGGGCCCGTACTTCGTCGACGAACGGCTCAACCGCTCCGATATCCGCAGTGAGCCCTCCACCGGGCAACTGGTTCCCGGCACCGCGCTGGCGATCAATTTCACCGTTCAGCAAATCCGCCAGCAGCAGTGCACGCCACTACCGGGAGCCATGGTCGACCTCTGGCAGTGCGACGCGTTCGGATTGTACTCCGACATTCCGTCCCAGGGCAGTCGCGGCCGCCGTTTCCTGCGCGGTTACCAGAACACCGACCAAACGGGAGCGGCCCGGTTCACCACCATTCTGCCAGGCTGGTACACGGGACGCACGCTGCATATCCACGTCAAAATCCGCACCGTCGGAACCAACGGCCGACCGTACGAGTTCACCTCTCAGCTTTATTTCACACCCGAATTCGGCGCGGCCTATCTGCGGACCGAACCGTACCGGCGGAAAGGGCCGGCCGACACGACCAACAGCCGGGACTCGATCTACCGCAACGGCGGGGCCCAGATGCTGCTGCGTCCCCAGCAGACCGGAAGCGGCTACACGGCGGACTTCGCGATCGGTCTCGACCTGTCGAACACCCAAGTCGGCCGCCCCGACTAGAGCAAGCAACAGGGCCCTCCCCGGCGAGCGCCGGGGAGGGCCCTATTTTTTTTAAGGTTGGATAGCGCGCGATTGCCCGATTCCACAAGGGGACCGTGAGTGGCAATGAGCGTTCTGATGAGGGGGAAGGCAAACGCGTCAGGTCTCGAAAGCCTCAGAGCGGCCCGGTCGTCACAAAGGACCGACGCGGCTACACCTGTCCATAGGGGACTGAAAATCCGTCCTCGGCGCCCGATTTGAGTACTTCGCGCATTTTGCGTCGGGGTCGTGAGTGATAAAGAGGGTCAGAACGACCATTGTCACTCACGACCTCGCGCGAAAGCACCCAAATCGGACGCGCGGAACCCGTTCTCTGTCCTTTATGGATAATTGGCGTCGTGATCGGCTTCGCGCCACGAAGACCCGCCTTTGGCAGTCACTGGGACCGCGACACGTTTGCCTTACCTTTCGATAAGCCTCATCAGCACTCAAGTCAGCCAGTTCGGCCCCGTGCTGGATCAAGCCACGTCTGCCGTTATCCCTCAGACGCCGGCGATCTGCTGGATCCAGGGCCGGTACCGCGTGATGTTCGTGTACGCGGTGGTCGTCTGCCGGTCGCTCGTCGAGGCGACGCCGACCTGACGGCCGGAGGCGAACATCGGGCCACCCGAGTCCCCGCCGGCGGTGATGCCGTCGCCGCGGCGCGCGCACACCGCGATGCCGCCGTTGTAGTCACGGCAGGAGACCGACGTGACCGACACGTTGGCGACCTTCAGGTAGCGGGACTGGCAGTTGATCTCCGAGCCGCACTGGCTGGTCGCGCCCCAGCCGTAGACCTGGACGGTCTGGCCGACGGAGACGTTGGCGGTGGTGCCCAGCGGCGAGTACGTCGCGTTCACCGGTGCGGTCAGCCGCACGATCGCGAGGTCGGCGCTCGGGTGCCGGGTGACGGTGGAGCCGGTGGCCATGGTGCCACCGCTCTGCTGGTCGAGGCTGCCGATCCGGAAGGTGAACGTGCCACTGCCGGCCACACAGTGCTTCGCGGTCAGGATGTACTGCGGTGCGATGATCGTCGAGGTACAGGTCTGCCTGCCGTTGGCGAAGAGCCTGGCCGCCCACGGGCCGCTCGACGCGTTCTGGCCGCCGATGATCATCGGCTGGACGTCGGAGGACGGTTCCGCGGCGGAGGCCACGGGGGCGGTGACGCCGAGCAGCGCCGCGAAGGCGGTGCCGGCGATCAGGGCGAAGGAGCGCAGTCGCATGGTTCCGACTCATTTCTGCGGCCCGGGTTCGGCCGCGCGACGGGGACGGGTGTGCTGATTCTGGTGCGCGGCAAGAGAAACCTGACACCGACGAAAGTCGTGCAGTGGATACCTATCTCTACGCCGCGATCACCGCTAAGTGGCGCTCTAGGTACCGGGAACGTCCCTCGGTTACGACGACCGGCGTCCGTCCACTTGAGACAGACGGCGGCATAACTCCAAGGACATAACCTCGCTCCGGGGCTTCCCGAAAACCGGGTCCGCCGCCAGAATCGCCATCATGACCACAGCAGAGTGGACCCCGACCTACGGCGACCCCTTCGAGCCGGTGCCCTACCGTCCGGCGCGCATGTCCGAGGAAGAATCGCTGGCCACCGCCGCCGACCTGCGCCACCGGATGGACACCCGCCGCACCGTGCGGATGTTCTCGACGGACCCGGTGCCCGAGCAGGTGCTGGTGGACGCCATCGCGGTGGCGGCGACGGCGCCCAGCGGTGCGCACCAGCAGCCCTGGACGTTCGTGCTCATCAAGGACGCCGAAACCAAACGACGGATCCGCGAGGCCGCCGAAGAGGAAGAACGCGTCTCATACGAGGGCCGGCTCGGCGAGGAGTGGCTGTCCGCCTTGCGCCCGCTGGGCACCGACGCCGTCAAGACCCATCTCACCGACGCCCCGTACCTCGTCATCGTCTTCCAGCAGCGCTACTTCCTCGACGAGGACGGCACCAAGCACAAGCACTACTACGTCGACGAGTCGGTGGGCATCGCGGTCGGCATGCTGCTCACGGCGTTGCACCTGTCCGGGCTGGCCGCGTTGACGCATACGCCGTCGCCGATGCGGTTCCTCGGCGAACTGCTCGAGCGGCCACAGAACGAGAAGGCGTTCGCCGTCATCCCGGTCGGCTATCCGGCGGACGACTGCGTGGTGCCGAACCTGGTGCGCAAGTCGATCGACCAGGTGCTGATCCGCCGGTGACCGTCGGCGCGGCCCGGGTGTACGCGCACCCGGGCTGCGCGAAACACCCACCAACAAGCATCTAAATTGCTCATTAGTGCAGTTTATTGCGCACTTTGGCGCATCTCTTGACATATCCGGCGGCGATTGGACAAGGTCTGGGCACCGAAGGCGACACGAAGGAGTGTTCTTCATGGCCGACCTGCCCTCAGTCTCCCGGCGGACACTGTTCGGCGGCGCGCTCGCCGCCGGGGCGCTCGCCGCGATCCCGACGAGCGCGACCGCGGCGGAAGAGGCGGAAAGCGCGCCCCGCCGCCCTGGTCAGCGCAGCATGATCGGAGTCCCGTTCGAGCGGCATCAGACCGTCCGGATCGCGCTCATCGGTCTCGGCAACCGCGGTATGTCCATGATCGGCGGGTGGAGCGCCGTCCCCGGCGCCGTGGTCACCGCGGTCTGCGACATCCGCGCCGAGCGCGCGAAGGCCGCCGCGGACAAACTCGCCGCCGCCGGGCGTCCGCGTCCGGCCGAGTACGGCGGATCCGCCGAGGCCTACAAGAAGATGATCTCCCGCGACGACATCGACCTCGTCTACATCGCCACCCCGTGGGAGTTCCACTACCCGCAGGGCAAGGCCGCGCTGCTGGCGGGCAAGCACGTCGGTGTCGAACTGCCCATCGCCACCGAGCTCGACCAGCTGTGGGACCTCGTCAACACCAGTGAGCGGACCCGCAAACACCTGTTCCTGGCCGAGAACTGCAGCTACGGCCGCAACGAGCTGGCCATCCTCAAGATGGCGCACGAGGGTGTCTTCGGCGAGGTCACCAACGGGCACGGCGGCTACCTGCACGACCTGCGGGAGCTGCTGTTCTCCGACACGTACTACACCGACGCGTGGCGCCGGAAGTGGCACACCCGCAGCACCGCGAGTTTCTACCCGATGCACGGTCTCGCGCCGATCGCCGCCTGCATGGACGTCAACCGCGGCGACCGGTTCGCCACGCTGCGCGCCACGGCGACCGAGCCGAAGGGGCTCGCCGACTACCGGAAACGCCACATGCCGCCGGGCCACCCGTCGTGGAAAGAGACCTACGTCAACGGCGATCTGGTGACCTGCCTGATCGAGACCGAACAGGGCCGGATCATCCGCGCCGAGCACGACGTCAGCTCACCGCGTCCGTACAGCCGTATCAACAGCCTCGCCGGCAGCCGCGGCATCGTGGAGGACTACCCCGCCCGCATCTACGTCGAGCCCGACCACAGCGGCCACGCGTGGAAGGACTTCGGGCCGTACCGCGAACGCCACGACCACTGGCTGTGGAAGAAGCTCAAGGACGACCCGAACCTCGGCGGGCACGGTGGCATGGACTACGTGCTGCAGTGGCGGATCGTGCAGCAGATGCGTGCCGGGCTGGTGCCGGACATCGACGTCTACGATTCGGCGGCCTGGTGCTCCCCCGTGCCCTTGAGCGTGGTTTCCCTGGCACGCGGCGGGAAGCCGGTCGCGGTACCGGACTTCACGCGCGGTGGCTGGACGAAGCCGCGGGCAGGGCTGGACTCGCAGCCTTCGGAGATGCCCGGCTAGGTCCCGCTGCCCCTGGCCCTCCCGAGTCCGTGAAGGCCTCCTTGAGGGACCCAGAGTCCCTCAAGGAGGCCTTCACGGACCGAACCCGGCCTCAACCCGCAGCCGGAATCCACTGCCCACTCACGTGGAGTAGCGAGGCACGACGCGGTAGACACGGAGGTCCTTCGGGGTCCCCTTGGCGCGGAAACTCCGGCGCGGTCGCACGATGACCGCGCCGGGGTCGAGCTCGTCGACGACGCTTCCGCTGGCCAGCACCTCGTCGCCGTCGGCGGCGGCCATGATCCGGGCGGCGATGTTCACGTCGACGCCGAGGTAGTCGTTGCCGACGCGGCTCGGGTTGCCGCGGTGAAGCCCCGCGCGTAGATGGGGCAGATAACCCTCGGCCTTGATCACGCTGACGGCGGAGCACGTCTCGTACGCGGCTTTCACCGCCTCGCCCGGGTCGGCGAACACGGCCATCACGCCGTCGCCGAGCCCTTTCACGATGCTGCCGCGGTGCCCGGTGACGACCGATTCGGTCACCTCGGCGACCGAACGCAGCAGCTCCAGCACGCGCTCGTCGCCCGCCTGCAACGCCCAGGTCGAGAAGCCGACCAGGTCGGTGAACAGCACCGTGATCCCGTCCGACGACATCGGCGGCGCGCCGGTCCGGCGGACGGCCTGCCAGGCCTGCACGGCGGCAAGTCCCAGCTCACGGGTGGCACTGGGCCGGTCCGCGCCCGCCTCGGCGAGCAGGCGGGCCAGCCGGTCGGACGAACGGCCCGTCGACGGCGCCAGCGGATCACCGGGCGTGCCGTCCCCCGGGACGAGCCCGCGGAGGAACCGTGCCCCGCGCACCAGTTCGCCGCGCTGGTCCGTCGCGCGCAGGAACCTGCGGGTCCGGAGGTGCCACGGCTCGGGTCGTTCGGTCACGATCAAGACCCTAGTCCGCTCGCCTCCGATCCGGCGCACCTGTCACCGGGGTGACAATAATGCCGACGCTATTTCCCCGTTCCTCCTCCACATGACAATTCACGAACTCACCATTCCGCCTACGCGTGACAAGATCGAAGCGTAAAGAAAACGCGAGAGATCTTTCCCTTTCCTCGTTGGTGACTTTCCACCTACATTCGGCTTCGAGCCCATTCAACGACGAAAGGACCTGACATGACGAAAACCCTCGTACGCAAGGGTGTTCGGCGGTTCTGCGCGGCCGGGATCGCGGCCGCGGTCGCCGGGACGGTCATGCTCGCCGCGGCGGGAACCGCTGCCGCCGTCGAAAAGAATCTCACGTACAAGGGCGGCTTCCCCATCATCGGCGACCAGAAGGTGGCCGTGGTCGTGAAGGCGGAAATCCCGGCGGCGGCGAAGGCCGGGGAGCCGGTTTCGGTGCCGTTCACCCTCGACGTCGACGCCGGTCAGGCCGCGGGCGACGGGCTCCGGCTCGTCGGCGCCAAGAAGATCTCCGGCACGATCAGCTCGAAGGTGAACATCGCGCTCGGCGAGCAGAAGATCTCGATCCCCATCGAGCTGCCGATCCCGGACACCGAGGTGCCCGCCGAAGGGCCGCTGAAGTTCACCGCGGAGGGCAAGGTCGACTTCACCGTCCCCGCGGGCACCCCCGCCGGTGAGGCGACCAGCAGCGTGGACGCCGCGGCGACCTCGCATATCGTCACCGACAGCTCGCTCGGCGAGTTCGACGTCCAGCTCGCGCTCGACCCGCCCGACCAGGACGCCGTCCTCGGCAAGACGACCGTCAGCTGAACCCCCGTCTTCCCCCGGCTCACCGAGCCGGGGGAAGACTCGTCTTGACCTCCAGCGCACTGGAGGTCGCAAGCTGTCGATCATGTGGATCTGCGACAGGTGCGGTATCGAACATCCCGCCACTCCCGAGCCTCCCCGGTGCGTCCTCGACCGCGGCGAGGTCGGCATCGAGGAAGCAGGCGACCTCGGCGCGCACACCGGACGCTGGTGGACGCACGAGGAACTGATCTCCGCGCCGCACAAGACCTTGCACCGCGATCACGGACGTGGCCTGCACAGCATCAAACGGGAGCCGGCCTTCGCGATCGGACATTGGTCCTTCATCGCGGTGACGCCGGCGGGCACCCTGCTCTGGGATCCGCCGTCCTGGTTGGACACCGAGGTGCTCGACGTCGTGCGCGGGCTCGGCGACGTCGCCGTGATCGCCACCAGTCATCCGCATATGTTCGGCGCCCAGCTCGGCTGGAGCCGCGCGCTGGGCGGGGTCCCGGTGCTGGTCAACGAACGCAACCGCGAATGGCTGCCCGCCTCCGATCCGGCGTTCGAGTTCTGGGACGAGCACGTGGAACCCTTGCCGGGCCTCGAACTCGTCCGGCTCGGCGGGCATATGCGCGGCAGCGCCGTGGCCAGGACGCCGGACGGCAGCATCCTGGCCGGGGACACGATCTCGGGTGGGCTCGCGCCGGGCTGGGTTTCGTTCCAGCGCAACTTCCCCAAGCACATCCCGCTTTCGGCGGCCGTGGTCCGGCGGATCGTCGACCGGCTCGACGAATTCGCCTACGACCGGCTCTACACCCTCGGCGGTGACACCATCGACCAAGATGCCCGCGCGGTGGTGCGCCGAAGCGCCGAAACCCATGTCCGGTGGGTGAACGGCGACTTCGACCACCTCACTTGATCGCGCGTTTGTCCTTGCCGCGGAAGGTCAACGCGATGGCCCCCGCCATCGCCATGAAGAACGCGACGGCCCACATCCCGGCGCGGAAGCTCCCGGTCAACCCCTGCAACCAGCCGGTGAGATAGGGGCCGACGAAGCCCGACAGGTTACCGAAGGAGTTGATCAGGCCGATCCCGGCGGCGGCACCGACACCGGTCAGGAAGGCGTTGGGCAGCTGCCAGAACACCGGGATCGCGGTGAACACGCCGACCGCGCAGACAGTCACCGCGATCATCACCCACAGTGGGGAGCCGAGATACAGCGCACCGGCGATCGCGACCGCGCCGACGAACGCGGCGATGGCGACGTGACCCGCCCGTTCGCCGGTGCGGTCGGAATGGCGTGCCCACAACACCATGGCGACGGCGGCCACGGCGTACGGGATCGCCGTGATCAGCCCGATCTCCACGATGGTGTAGCTGGTCTGGAACTGTTCCTGGAAGCCCTTGATCACCTGCGGGAGGAAGAACGCGAGCACGTAGAGGCCGAAGATGATGCCGAAGTAGACGGCGCTCAGCGCGAGCACGCGCGGGTCGGTCAGCGCCGATCGGGTGCTCACCTCCTTGCCGACCTCACGGACGTCTTCCGCGTCGATGGCCGACTGCAACGACGTGCGCTCCTGCGGCGTCAGCCACTTCGCGTCCTTCGGCTTGCTCGGCAGCAGGAAGAACACCGCCACCCCGAGCAGGATCGACGGCACCCCTTCGGCGAAGAACATGAAACGCCAGCCCGCGTCGAAGCCCAGGACGCCGTCGCCGTGCTTGATCAGCAGGGAGGAGACCGGGCTGCCGATGACCGAGGAGAGCGGCACCGCGAGGAAGAACAGCGCGACGATCTTGGCCCGCTGCTTACGCGGGAACCAGTAGGTCAGGTACAGGATGATGCCGGGGAAGAACCCGGCCTCGGCGATGCCGAGCAGTACCCGGACGATGTAGAAACTGACCTCGCCCTGGATGAACGCGGTGGCCGAGGCGACGATGCCCCAGGTGACCATGATCCGCGCGATCCAGATCCGGGCGCCGACCTTGTGCAGGATGACGTTGCTGGGCACCTCGAAGAAGAAGTACCCGACGAAGAACAGGCCCGCGCCGAGCCCGTAGGCGGCCGAGCTGATGCCGAGGTCGGCGTTCATCGTGAGCGCCGCGAACCCGACGTTGACCCGGTCGAGATAGTTGAGCAGATAGAGCAGCCCGAGTAACGGGACCAGCCGGATCATCGCCTTGCGCACCGCTGAGGCGGTGGACACCTCTGCCGTCTGTTCGTCCATCCGCGGGAGTGTAGAGGTCGATCAGAACAGCGGAGGCAGGAACGCACCGAAGTTTCCGCCGGCGGCCCGATCGGCCGGATCCGGATCCACCTGGACCGAGTCGGGGTTCCGCGGGTCGTAGGTGACCTTCACCGTCGAACCGCGGGCGGGGGCCTGCAGCGGCGGCGTGATCATCGTCGTGACGACGGTCCGCTCGCCGTCGTCCGTGGGGAACCGGACCTGCACGGTGAACCGCGGATTCCCCATCACCCAGACGTTCGTGAACTCGACGCCGAGTACGTTGCCCATCACCTGACGGCCCGTCTGGGCCAGCGCCTGCGCCCGGTCGTCCGCCTCGGCCTTGGTGACGAACGCCCGCCCCAGCACCATGATCATGACCAGCGCGGCCGCCCCGGCCACCGCCGGAACGAGGTACGGCTCGTAGTAGACGACCCAGTCCACCTCGGTCCACGGTTCGGACGGCAGCCGCTTCCCCACCGCCTCGGGCGGCGTCCAGGAAGGGATCGCGACGCCGCTGCCGAGCGCGATGCCGAGGGACGCGGCGAGGCTGCTCGCCCGGAAACCGACGCCCATCCCGCGCAGGGACATCCCGCCGCCCCACAGCATCGCGAACCCGAGCGACGAGGCCACCGTGATCGAGACGCTGAAGAACAGGACGAGCGAAACCGCCGGGCCCGCGTCGGGCCCCCACGTGTCGACGCGGTTCAGCGACATCAACCGGAAGCCGTCCAGCAGGCCGAGTGCGCCCGACCAGCCCACGGCCGCCCAGGCGAGCGTCGTCGGCACGCCGAGCAACCACAGGCGCAATCCTGGACGGCGGGCCTGCCGGGGGTCTCCCGGCAGCCCGAACTCGAAGGACCCGAACATCGCCGGCCGCCTAACTTTCGTGGGTGAACCCGCGACCGCGATCGACGTCGGCAGGGCGCGGTATGGCAAAAAAGGTCATGTCTAGCGAGCAAGGCGCCCTGCCACCGCGATAGCGGGGCCTTCGGCCGGGCGGGTTCACGCATATGGTCACTTCTCTGGACCTAGCGCAGCTCCGCCTACCAGCGCTAAGAGATCGGGCCGAACACGGCGACCTTCGCCGGGTCGGCGGGGTCGACGCGGGCCTCGTGGCGGGTGCCGGGCGCGTACTGCTGGATCGTCGCCAGCGGCGCGATCAGCTGCGTCACCGTCCGGTAGGTCGTTCCGTCGGTGCGGGTGACCTCGAGGGTCGCGGTGTACTGCGCCTGCCCGGCGATCTTCCGGCCGGTCGCCTCCAGCGCGCGGACCACGAGGGTGGCGGGCTCGCAGGTGTCGTAGAGCCGACGCAGTTCGGTGCCATAGGCCTGGAGTTCCTGCTGCTGACGCAGTTGCTCGTCCATCGGCAGCGCCAGGAACGCCGCCATGTCCGGGTCTGCGTCGAGGTTCCGGAACGCCTGCGCGGCCAGCTGCGGCGTCGGCAGCTGCGGGGTGATGTCGTGGCCCTGCGCGGCGGCGGCCTGCCGGAACTGTTCCGCGTGGCGCTGGAAGTCCTGCGCGCCCCGAGCCATGCCCTGCTGTGTCGCGTCGTTGATCTTGTCGCGGATCTTCTTGAACATCGGGTGCCGCCTTTCGCCGTGTCGTTCGTGCTGGACACAGCTTCGGCGGGCCCTCGCGCTACCGAACCCAGGTTTTCCCGTCGTCGGTCGCGTCGAGGCAGGTCAGCGGCGCCCAGAACACCGGTGAGGTCGCCGGTTCGGGCTTTTCGCGCCAGCGGGCGAGCCGGGACCGCTGCCAGGCGCACAGCTCGGTGACCGGATCTTGCCCGGCCAGCGCGGTGTCGACGGCGATGACGAGTTCGGACATCGGGTCCGAACCGGGCACCGCCGCCGAGGTCGGCAGCGCCCAGACCGTGGCGGCGACCAGTCCCGCTCCGGCCGCGACGGCGGCGAGCAGCACGCCGAACGGTTCGGCCAGGCCGAAATCGCCCGCGCTGGCGCAGCCGATCAGTGCCACCCGCGTGGGCATGCTGTCCATTTCGGACAGTGCGAGGTCGGCGGCGGTGAACGGCCGGTGCGGTCCGATCGGCGCGGCCGTCCCGGGAAGATCGGCGGAACAGGACAGGTGCAGCGCGGTCTGCGCGCCGTACTCGTCGCGGACCCGGCTGACGTGTCCGACGAACACCAAGCGGGAACAGGGGCCCGCCAGCAGTTCGGCGAGCAGACGGCGGTCGGTGTCGGTGCGGCGGACCAGATCGAGCCCGCGGGCGGCGGGAAGGACGGGACCGTCGGCGATCCGCTCGTCGAGATGGCGGATCAGCGGCGACGCCGGATCCTGCTTGCCGAGCACGGAACCCAGTTCGCCGAAGGCACTCTGGCCGGGGATACGCGGGTCGAGCAGATAGACGGGCGGACCGTCGGCGGCGGGCGGGCGGCGCGGGATCGCGGTGGGGGCGAGCAGCGAGACGTCGGTGACGTCGAGAACGCGCTCGTCACTGTCGAAACAGCTGCCGATCTCGTCGATCTCCAGCACGTGGTCGGCCCGTCGGTCGGGCAAGGCCAGCAGTCCCCACGGGACACCGGCCAGGCTCGGGGACGGCTGGATCCGCAGGAGCGGGCGGTTTCCGCCGTCGGCGGCACGCCGGAGCCGCTCGACCAGATCCGCGGGCAGGAGGTTGAGAGCGAGGACGCGCGCCAGGCGTTGTTCGCCGGCGAAACTGCCGAAGGCGTCTTCGCTCAGTGAGCGACGGACGGCGTCGGCCGCGCTCTCGCCTTCGCGCGGAGTGGGCGACGCGGCGTCCAAGTACTGGCGAACGGTCCCGACCAGGGCGAATTCGATCGGATGGGTGTGGACGGTGTCGAGGTCCTCGGTGGTCCGCCAGGTCAGGAAGGTGTGGCCGGCGTCGGCGTAGCGCAGGAGGAAGGTCTCACGTCCGGGCTTCGCGGACGGCCAGGTCTCGACGGTTTCGGCGACCGCGCGGGGTAGCCGATACCGCTCGGCGGCGAGGCGGAGCCACGGGTCCAGCTCCATCGGAGACGACGGCGACCAGCGCAGCGCGGGCGGCGGGGCGAGCCGCAGCGGGAGCGACGACGTCACGGAACCCAGTGCCACCAACGGAAGCCCTTCGACCACCGCGCCTACTTCGAGGGTGGGCAGCGCGCCGGTGAGGTCCAGCGAGCGCCCCTCCACGCCGGTGTACGCGCCGACGGCGCAGGTGCGTTCGATCAGTTCCGCCGCCAGCCTCGGCTCCTGGAGCTGCGCCAGCAGCGCCATCAGCATTTCCGTCGCCGGTCCGGCGACGTCGCGCGCCCAGGCCGTGCGTGCCTGCGGCGAGGTGAACTCGAACCGGTACTCCGCCGCCGCGAGGGCGAGCGGGAGCAGCAGATCCAGCACGGCCGGGAGGTCTTCGCCGTGGGCGAAGCCGATCGTGGCCGCCACGAAATCCGTGTGCAGGCGGTCCGACCAGTCCCCCGCCGTCCGCGCCGACTCCCGGGCGCGGGTCACGTAATCCCGCGCCGCTGCCCAGTCTCCTTCGGCCATCGCGCAGCGGGCCAGCGCGACGTCGAGACGCCGCAGGCCCGGAATGTCCGCGTTGGTCGTCCAAATCTTCCCCGCGTGCTCGAACTGTTCCCTCGCCTGCGCGACATCACCCGTGAACAGCAGCAGGGTGCCCAGCGCGTGGCTCGCCTCCGCGACGTCGCCGGTCAGGCCCGCGTCCGCGAGTTCGTCGCGGGCGGCCACGATCGCGGCGACCGCTCCGGGGAGGTCGCCACCGAACGCCCGGTCGGCCGCCAGTTCGATGCTCGCCCTGGCGGCCAAGGGACGGCCTTCGTGCTGGGCGCTCAGCCGCAGCAGATCCGCGCGCGCGTCGGCGTCTTCGCCACCCGCCTGGCGGACGCGGGCCCGCTCGGCTCGCGCCATCGCCCGCAGTGCCGCCACTTGCCCGCGGACCTCGTCGATCTCCGCGATGGCGTCCAACGCCGTGAGGATCTCCTCGATCGCGCCCCGCGCGCCCGCCATGTCCCCGGCGGCGATCTGGACGCGCACGTCGAAGATCCGCAGCTCCAGCTCGTCCGCGCCGTGCACGTCGAGCAGTTCGGGCGGATACTGTTCCGGCCCCTCGTCCTTGCGCAGGGCCGCCCGGCGGCGTTGCCCGGCGATCAGCTCCCGCGCCTTGGCGACGTCACCTTCCTCCGTGCTCAAGGAGATGAGCACGCGCTCGGCGACCTCCCGGGAGCCTTCGATCATCCGGATTTCGGCGTACTGTCCATAGTGGACGATCGCGGTGGTGCTGACCTTGAAGACCTGGAGCACGGCTTCGGCGCACTGACGGGCGTTGCGAAGGTCGCCGGCGGAGTAGCAGACGGTGGCCAGATCGCTGACCGCGGCGAGGTCCAGATCCGTCCGGTCGAGCCGCTGCGCGATCTCCCGCATCTTGCCGTACGTCCGGTGCGCGCCGGCGACGTCCCGGGCCGCGGCGAGCCGTTTGGCCTTGTCCTGGAGTTTCACCGCGTCGACGAGCAGCTTCCGGTACTGGCGTTCGGACAGCGAGCACGCGGGCAGTTCGCCGTACGGCGCCGGATCGAGGCCGAAATGCCTTGCGACACAACGACAGTTGTACCCGTGCGACGTCGCAGGGCCCAGTTCGGGCGGGAGCGGCCGGTCCGGTCGATTCCGGGGCGGTGGCATGCCGACGAGCACGTCAGAACTCCTCATCGGCGGAAGCGGCCGCCGCCCGTTCGGCGAGTGTCCTCGCTGCCGGCGGGCGGGCCCGCACGAGCGCGACCACCTCCGCCCGGTCTTCCGCCGTGGTCCCGACGACCCCTTCTCCCTCGACACCGACGACGACGGCAATCTGTCCACTGTGGACACTGGCGGCTAGCCTGACCGCGGCCTCGTCCAGCTCCGCCGCGCCGGAGAACCTCCCGGCGCCCAGCTCCAGCGGCACCTCCGCGAACGGCTCGCCCTCGTGACTCGCGAAAGCGGTGATGGTCGCGTCGGCGAACGCGCCCGCGACGACGACTTCGAGCGCCGTGGCGGCAGGGGCGGCGACGATCCGCCAGGTCACCGTGTCCTCACCGGCGTCCAGGATCCCCGGTGGCACGCGCGCCCAATCGACGCTCGCGCGTCCCGTCGCCAGTACCCCTTCGCCGGGTGAGAGCGGATCGAGGCCCGCGGCCAGCGCGTACTCGCGTTGGCCCGTTGTCGCCGTTTCCAGCTGTGCCACCACTTCGGCCGCTGCTTCGGCGCGCACGACGTCGTCCTCGTCGTCGAACCAGGCGGCGAGGCGGGTGCACAGTCCGCGGACGTCTTCGGCGACCGGCGGTGCCGCCGCCAGGAGGGCGCCCGCCGCGACCGCCGCGTCGAACAGTTCGGCCGGAGAGGCTTCGAACCCGTCGAGAAGACCTTCGGCGAGATCTTCGACATCGGCCGTCGCGACCGCCGTCTCGACGTCCAGCAAGGCGGGATCCAGCGAAGGAACCCCGAGCGACGGGCCGGCAGGCCACCAGCGACGGAGCCAGAGCAGCAAAGCAAGCCTGCCGAGTTCCGGCCGGGCAGGAAGCTCGGCGTGGCCCCGGCCGAGCGCGGCGAGGCTCGCCTCGGCACCGGCGAGCCTGGTCAGCCAGGGTTCGGCGGCTCCAGCGTCGGTGAGTTCGATGTGCATCGTGGTCGTCCGGCCGGCGAGAAGATCGGCCAGGGCGAAGCGGATGAGGCCGCCGTCGGCCGCGATGACGGGAGTGTGCACCGGATGCGTCACGACACGGCCTCCAGCTCCGGCAGACGGGCCATGAGCGCGCGCCGCACCTTCGTCCGCAGATCCAGTGAGGTTGAACGGACCACCCCGGTGACGAGGTCGCGTACGTCGGCGGCGTCGGAGGGCAGGTCGCCGCGGACGTCGAAGCCGTGCAGCCGGACCCACAGCCTGCTGAGGAAGTGCTTGGCGAACTCGCGAAGATCGCGCAGGAGTTCGGCGTCGGGCCGCGGAGTGAGCGGCGTGGCACCGGCCAAAGCCCGGCGAGCGTGCAGGACGTAACCCTCGCGGGCGACCTGCGCGTTGAGCTGCCGCGCGAATTCGGGAACACCGGCGGGCGCCGCGCCGTCGAGCGGCCGCAGCGCGGGCGCCAGGACGACGCCGAGCGCGAAACACGCGGCCAGCGCTGGCAGACCGAGCCCGAATCCGGCGGCGACCCTGGTGAGTTCGTCGTCGACGAGTTCGGCGACGGGCGCCCGCTCGTCCGGGGCAAGACGGCGCAGAGTCGCGCGTACCCGCCGTTCGATACTGCGTTCGAGGAGTTCGGCTCCGGTTTCGCCGCTCCTGCTCAGCGGCGGGACGGCGGTGCGATCTCCGCGCTGCAGGCCGAGATCCGTCGGGGGCAGCCCCGAAATCTCCTGGACGGCTTCACCCAAGCCTCGGGACCCGCCCGGCTGTCGCAGCATCAGCCCGAGCGCGTGCCCGGCCGCCGAATCGGCGAGTGCACGCCAGGCCGAGTCGGAAAGACCGTCGACGAACGCCCGAAGCGCGGTGATGTCCGGCGGCAGGGCGGTTTCGGCGTGCCAGCGGCGCCGCAGTTCCGCGGTCAGCTCGGCCGAGTGCCGCGGATCCGCCAGGTAGGACGTGAGCTGATCGACGCCCACCGCGCCGCCCTCACCGTGCAGATCCCGCAACGCCACCGCGGCCGTCTCCGCCGCGTCCGGACCAGGCGAGCCGAAACCCGTGGCCAGTTCATAGGCGAGCGGGAAGCAGACGTCCTGGACGTTGCCCGCCGTGATGCGCAAGGCGCGGCGCTGCCGTTTGAGGTGGGTGAACCACGAAGCCGTCGCGCGGAGCCTTTCCGCGTCGGCCAGCAGCAATTCCGCCAACTCGGCCGCCGTGGTCGCGTCCAGCACGGGACGACCGAGCCGGGGACGCGCCGCGGTGCGGATCACCAGCGGGTCGATGATCTTCTTGATCGTCCGGGTCAGGGGGCCGCCGTCGGCCGACGACAGGACTTCCACCCCGGGGATGCTCGCCCAGGCTTGAGCGAGGACGGCCGAACGCAGCCGGGGCCCGCCCGATTCCGTCGTCAATCGCCCTCCCCACGTCCGGCCGTAACTCTATCCGAGAGACCGTTCGGACTAACTTTCGTCCGTTCTGTACATACTTTCGTTGACTTCAACCGAAAGTCCTCTTAGGTTCAGCGGACGTCACAGAGGTGCTCCGCCGCCGACCCGAGGAGCAACGATGCTTCCGTCTGTCCGCAAGCGCTTCACCCGGTCCATCGTCGCCTCGCTGGCGCTGGTCACGGCAGTGTCCGGGCTGGTGACAGCCCCGGCAGAAGCGGCCATTCCGCCCCAGCAACCCGGTGTCACGCTCCGCACGTACGACCTGCAGCGCGAACTCACCAAGCTCTGCACGATCAAATCCGGCCAAACTCCCAACGTCGACAAGCTGATGCCGACGATCAACTGGACCACCACCGCCGACTTCGGCCTCAACGAGCAGTTCGTCTCGGAGGTCATCGGGAACATCGACATCGGCACCGCCGGGCAGTACGAATTCCGGCTCACCAGCGACGACGGCTCCCGGCTCCGGATCGACGGCCAGACGGTGATCAACCACGACGGCCTGCACGGCGCGACCCCGGCGACCGGTTCGGTTCCGTTGAGCACCGGATATCACGCGCTGCGGATCGACCATTTCGACAACCTCCACGACCAGCAGGTCACCCTCGAATGGCGGCCGCCGGGCGCGGCGGACTTCGCGCTCGTACCGAATTCCGTGCTCAGCACCGACGCCGACGTCGTCCGGGTGACTTCGCCTGGGCGCAAGGAATGCGAGGGCGCCACGGACTCGCCCGGTGACGGCCTGCCGCTCAACGGCGTCCACCCCGGCTTCACCCTGACGAACCTGCGTCCCGAGGGGTTCCAGCCTCAGGTCACCGGCATGGACTGGCTGCCGGACGGACGGCTCGCGATCGCCACCTGGGGTGGCTCCGACAAGGTACTCGGTGAGGTCCATCTGCTGAGCAACGTCAGCGGGAACACCGATCCGAGCAAGGTCCGCACCCAGCGCGTCGCCAGCGGGCTGAAGGAACCCATGGGCGTCAAGTACGTCGACGGCAAGCTCTACGTGTCGGAGAAGACGCGGCTCGTCGAACTGAACGACACCACCGGCGACGGCGTGACCGACGACTACCGCACCGTGGCCACCTGGCCGTTCGGCGGCAACTTCCACGAGTTCGCGTTCGGCCTGCTGTACAAGGACGGCTTCTTCTACGCCAACCTTTCGGTGTCCATCAACTACGGCGGCGCCACGACCGATCCGCAGCCCGCGCCGAACCGCGGCACGACGATCAAGGTCGAAAAGGCCACCGGCAAGGTTTCCTACATCGCCGGTGGGCTGCGCACGCCGCACGGCATCGGCTGGGGACCGGAAGGCGACGTCTTCGTCACCGACAACCAGGGTGGCTGGCTGCCGGCGAACAAGCTGGTGCGGGTCAAGCAGGACCGGTTCTTCAACCACTACACCAATCCCCCGGGCCCGTTCGACGCGAAGCCGGTCACCGCACCCGTGTTGTGGTTGCCGCACAACGAGATCGCGAACTCGCCGAGCAACATGGTCATGCTGTCGCAGGGCCCGTTCGCCGGGCAGATGGTGTACGGCGACGTGACCTACGGTGGGCTTCAGCGAGCGTTCCTGGAGAAGGTCAACGGCGAATACCAGGGTGCCGTTTTCCGCCTCACGCAAGGGCTCGAGTCGGGTGTGAGCCGGATCAGCCTCGGCCCCGACGGCGCGATCTACACCGGCGGGATCGACGGCGGCGGGAACTGGGGACAGCCCGGCAAACTCGCCTATGGCCTCCAGAAGGTGACGCCCAACGGCACCAACGCCTTCGACATCCGTGCCATGCGAGCCGTCGCGGGCGGATTCGAACTGGAGTACACCCAGCCGCTGTCGGCTGAGACCGCGCAGAACCTCGCGGCGAAGTACCAGGCCCAGCAGTGGCGCTACCAGCCCACTTCCGCGTACGGCGGGCCGAAGATCGACGAGCAGACCCTGTCCGTCACGTCCGCGAGCCTCTCGGCCGACCGCAAGAAGGTCACGCTGCAGATGACGGGACTGAAGGCCGGGCATGTGGTCCACGTGCGGTCGCCGCGTCCGTTCGCGGCTGAATCCGGTGCGGCGCTGTGGAGCACCGAGGCCTGGTACACGCTGAACTCATTGGTCGGCGGTCCGGCGGCGAGCACGACCTACGAGGCCGAGCGGGCCGCGCTGAGCGGTGGTGCCGGGACGAACACGAACCACGCCGGCTACACCGGCACCGGATTCGTCGACGGTTACTGGAACCAGGGCGCCGCGACGACGTTCACCGTGAACGCGCCGAAATCCGGTGCCTACAACGCGGCCCTTCGCTACTCGAACGGCCCGGATCCGGCGCCAGGGGTCAAATCGGTGACCGTCTACGTCAACGGCACGAAGACGAAACAGGTCAGGCTCGCCAGCACGGGCAACTGGGACACCTGGAACACACAACCCGAGACGCTGAACCTGAAAGCCGGATCGAACACGATCTCCTACCGGTACGACACGGGTGACGCGGGCAACGTCAATCTCGACAGCCTCACCCTGACCGAGTCCCGGCGGATCCAGTTGTTCAAGGGCACCGATCTGAACGCGTGGGAGAAACGCGCGGGCGGCGCCGCGACCTGGCCGGTCTCGGGCGGCGCGATGGAGTCGAACGGCGGGGACATCCGCACGAAACAGCAGTTCGGCGATTTCCGGCTGCACGTCGAGTGGAACGAGCCGAACTATCCGCCCGAGGTCACCGGGCAGGCCAGGGGCAACAGCGGCGTCTACCTCCAGGAACGCTACGAACTGCAGGTGCTCGAATCCTTCGGGGACACCACGCTCGCCAACAACGAAGCGGGCGCGATCTACTCGAAGAAGGCACCTGACCGGAACATGGCGACGGCCCCCGGAACCTGGCAGACCTACGACGTCACGTTCCGTGCCGCGCGGTTCGACGGTGCCGGGAACAAGACCGACAACGCCCGCGTGACCGTGGTCTGGAACGGCGTCGTGGTCCACAACGACGTGGCGATCGACGGCGGCACGGGCGACAACATCCCGGAAAGCGCGGCACCGGGCGCCATCCGGCTGCAGGACCACGGGGATCCCGGCGAGAACCCGCGGTTCCGCAACATCTGGATCGAGCCCATCGGCTAGGACGGAGCTGTCCGTGAAGGCCTCCTTGAGGGACTCTGGGTCCTCAAGGAGGCCTTCACGACGGTGCACGGATGGCGGTTTCGCGTGACTGGATGGACGACACACGTGACTGGATGGACGACACGCGTGATTGGACGGACGACACGCGGCGGCGCCCGGCCGCGCGTCGTGTCGTCCGTCCAGTCACGCGTGTCGTCCGCCGGATCACGCGTGTCGTCCGGTCAGTCACGTGACATCGCCGGTCAGGACTCGTGAGTGGCAAAGGTCGTTAGAACGACCCTTACCACTCACGACCAACCCGCCTCAGCGGCGGCAGGGGCTGAGGTCCACTCCGCCGGTGGTCTGCCCGGCGGTGACCGGAATCGGTGTGGCGGAAGCGAAATCGGCCGCGTCGCGGTACCAGCATTCGGTGTCGGTGTAGTACCTGATCTTGACGTTCTGCGTGGTGAGGCCGTTGACGGTGTACTGCCCGTTCGAGTCAGGCGTGGCCCAGTCGACGATGTCTCCGGTACGCGCGTTGTAGGTGTAGACGTAACCGAAGACCGGCTTGCCGTCCGCGCCGAGGATCCGTCCGCTGACCGAGCCGTTCGGTACGAGCGCGGCGTTCTCGGTCACCGTCGTGCCGGGCCGCACCCGCACCGGACGGGCGGTGAACCGGTCCGCGGCGCCTCCCGACCACTGCCACGCGTAGTCGCCTCGGGACGACGCGAACTCGAGCGGCCACCTGTACGGTCCAAGGCCTTTGATCGTGTAGGTGCCGTCGTTCCGGCTGCAGTTCACGTCGAAGCGGAAGCCGATCCGGGGATCGACCGCGTACGGGTAGACACAGACGCCGCCCACCGCGGCCGCCGTGGCGCGATCGGTGACCTTGCCGGTGATCGTCCCGGCGGGATCCATCCTGATGTCCGGCGTCGAGACGACCTTGCCGAGTTCGGCGGTGACCGTGCGGGCCTGCCCGATGTCGCCGGTGCCGCCGTCCGTCCCGGCCCACTGCATGCCGTAACGCTCGTCCAACGGCTTGACCAGCAGCTTGTACGCGCCGGGGTCGATCGGCCCGATCACCAGCTTCCCGTGCTCGTCGCTGCAGTAGTACTGATAGTCGGCGTCGAGGATACCGACGACCGGAAGGGCGTAGGTGTCGACACAGATCCGCGCCAACGGCGCCTTGGTCTTCGCGTCCCGCACGGTGGTCACGATCGAAGCGGCGGGTTTCATCGACGCCCGGAATTCGGTGGTCTCTCCCGGAGCCAGATGGACACGCTCCCCGTTCACCGGTCGGTAGGAACCGTCCGGGCCCCAGACGCTCAGCGTGTAGTAGCCGAACGGCGGCATGTCCTCGTAGAGCATGACGCCATCCGCGCCGGCGCATTTCCTCAGCTGCGGCGGATGCCCTTGTTCGACCTGCGAGCACGCACCCGCGACGGGCGCGCCGGTCTTCTCGTCCGTCGCGACGACCCGGAGCTTTCCGTACGGTGCGATGGCCTCGTCGACGACGGTGACCTGATCATCGGTGACGGCGAAGGTCTCCGCCTCCGGGAAGCTCGCCTTCTGCCGGATCCATTGCGTGCGATCGCCGTGGGTGATCACCATCGTGTAGGTGTCCGCCTTCACGCCGGTGAACGAGTACGTGCCGTCCGCCGCGGTGAGGACCGTCGACCACCACCGCTGGTTCTGGTCGGTGAGGCTCACCGACGCCCCCGCTGCGGGCTTTCCCTGGTCGGTGATCTGCCCGCGCACGGTCGCCGTGTCTTGCCGCAGGCCGAAGTCCAGTCCGTGCGGCAGGTCCACCACCTCCGCGGCGAGCGCGCTTCCCTTGTTGTACGCCCAAAGCTCGGCGTATCCGGCGGCGGTCGCGCGTGCCTTGTACTTGCCGGGGACGACACCGGTGATCTCGTAGCGGCCGTCCGCGCCCGCGCATCCCGAGCCCGTCTCCTGCAGATCGAGATCGAACAGCGTCACGCACGCTCCGGCGATCGGTTCCCCGGAGCCCGCGGCTTTGACCACCCCGGACACGATTCCCTCGTCGGCGACGGCCGGACCGGTCGCCAGCAGGGCCGCGATCGGTATGGCGGCGGCCAGGAACAGTACTCTCTTCATCGGAAGCTCCCCTCAGTGTCGCGCCAACGATGGCGCCGGGGAGCCCGCGGTGTCTGCGTCATCTGACACAGACGAAGCTCAGGCCTCCTCCGCCGCGAGGACGTCGCGCGCGACGAGCACGCCGCCGACGAATCCCACCGGCATCACGATCAGCGCGGCGAACGGGATCAGGCACAGCAGCGAAACGGGAAGCCCCAGCCCGAGGGCGAGCGCGCGGTGCCGTCGCAGCAACGGCCGACGCTGCTTCAGGCCCATCCCCCGCCGGTAGAACGGCACGGCGATCAGTTCCAGCGCGAGGAACCAGGCCGTCACCAAGGCCAGCAGGACCGGCACGACGGTTTGCCCCACCACGGGGATGAAACCCGCGATCAGCAGCGGGATCGTGAACAGCAGCGAGCGGAGCACGAGCGCGAGGCCGTCCTTCAGGCCCAGCACCAGCAACCGCCACCACGACAGGTCCACCGCGCCGGGCACGCCGCCGAGGTCGTCCTCGACCTTCTCCGCGATGTGCTCGTAGAACGGCCCGCCGACGGCGAGGGTGATCGCCGTGAACCCGATCATGGCGATGGCCAGCGCCGCCCCGAACACCGCGACACCGGCCGCCACCCGGATCGTCGTCTGCCAGCCCGGCGACCAGTCGTCGGCGAACGGCGTGAGCAGCAGCGAGAGATCATCGATCCAGAACGCCAGCGCGACGATGCCACCGATCAGCAACAGGGTGGTCAGCAACGCGGGCAGCGCGCCGATCAGCAGCAGTCTCGGCGAGCGCAGAAGGATGCCCAGGCCTTGCCCGAACATCCGGAAACCCTTGAAGAAATCCCGCATCGGACATTTCTACCAGTGTCCGGGTTGGACGCCGCCGAACCTGGTGGGTGCGCGCGGAGATAGGCGATTTTCACCGACGCGAACCCGTGCGTCCCGGTGCGAGGTTGGTGGCGTGACGAACACGTTGGCGCCGACCCGCCTGGCCCGCGGCACCGTACTGGCCGCGGCGCCGCTGACCATCATGGCCGCGGCCATCATCGCGCCCAGCCTGCCCGCGATGCGGGACGCCTTCGCCGGCACTTCCGGCTCCGGCCTTCTCGTGCGGTTGACGCTGACCGTGACCTCGCTCGCGATCGCGATCAGCGCGCCCCTGTCCGGGATGGTCGCCGACCGCGCCGGACGCCGCCCGCTGCTCTTGGCGGGCCTTGTGCTCTACGCGCTCTCCGGGACGGCCGGATTCTTCGTGAACGACCTCTACCTGCTGCTGATCACCCGGGCGGGCCTCGGCTTCGCCGTCGGCGGGATCATGACCGCGGTCAGCACCCTGATCACCGACTGGTTCTCCGGCGAGCGCCGCGCCTCGTTCCTCGCGTTGCAGCAGGCTTTCGCGAGTCTCGGCGGGGTCGTCTTCCTGCCGCTCGCGGGGGTACTGGCCACGGTCGGCTGGCAGGCGCCGTTCTGGATCTATTCGGTCTCGGCGGTCGTGGCGATCTTCGCGATCGTGTCCCTGCGCGAACCGGTCCGGAACACCCCCACGGCCGGTGAGAGCGAGCGGACCCGGCTGCCCGCTCGCGTCATCGGCGTCTACGTCCTCGCGTTGGTGGCGACGCTGGTCTTCTACATGGCGCCGACGCAGTTGCCCTTCCTGCTGGAGGGGTTCGGCAGCGGTCCCGCCGTCGTCGGGGCCGTGGTCGCCGGCAGCACATTGACCAGCGTCGTCGGCGCGCTGGCGTTCCCTCGCCTGCGTGCGCGCCTGAGCCCCACGGCGATCACCACGGTGAGCGTCGCGCTCATGGGCGCGGGCTGGCTGGTGATCGGCACGGCGGGCACCGTCGCCCAGGTCGTGGCCGGACTGCTCGTCGGCGGGTTCGGCGTCGGCTTCGTCGTCCCGAACCTCAACCTGCGCCTGGCCGACCTCGCCCATCCCGCGCACCGCGGCCGCGTGCTCAGCGGCCTGGTCGCCGGGATCTTCCTCGGGCAGTTCCTGTCCCCGCTCGTCGTCCAGCCACTCGTCCAGGGTGTCGGCATCGCCGGCGCGTTCACCTGGACCGGTGTCGCCATGGGCGCCGGAGCGGCACTCGCCGCTCTCCTCCCGAACCGGAACAACGGAAAGGAAACACGATGATCTACCACGGCAACCGTTTCACCCTGCGGCCCGACGCCTCCCCGGAGCAGGTCGAAGAAGCCTTGGAAAGCCTCCGCAACCAGGGCCGGGTCATCCCGTCGGTGAAGTCCTTCGTCGTCGGCCGCGATTTCGGCGGTGACTACGAATGGGGCGCCGTTTTCGCGATCGAAGACCTCGACGGCTACTGGGAGTACCTCATGCACCCGGCGCACCGGAACACCGACCGGGTCGGGCTGCCGCTGGTCGACAGGTTCGCGTCCTTCGACATCACCGACGACCCGGATCCGGAGATGGGCGCGAAGATCGCCGATCTGCACCAGCGTCGCTACGACAACGACGCCGAGCTGACCGCGCTGATCTCCGATCTCGGCGAGTACTCCGGCAGCGCCGCGCCGGGTAAGCACGGATCGGCCTCAGCCACCGTCCGCGAGTGAACCACTGCCGTCGGGGCCGGTCACGATCACCCGGGTGCTCACCGCGGTGCCGAACGGGACGATCGTGACCTGCCACGTCCGCGGTTCCCCGACCTCGATGGTCGCCTTCGCCCGCCGCACCAGGGAAGGGACGCGGTCGGCCTCCAGCGCGCGGAGGTCGAACCGCGGCACCTGGGCGCCCGTCGGCGCGAAGACCACGGTCATCCTCCGGTCCTCGACGACCACGGTGATCACCTGCGAAACGTCCGCGGCCTGCGCCAATGAGTCGATCGCCCGCCGCAATTCCCCTTCGCCCAGCAGGGATCCGCTGACCTCGACGGTCGCGGATCCCGAGGAGGACGTGGTCACGCCGGACTGGGTCTCTTCCGTCCGGGCGGGCGCTTCCGGCGCGAACAGCTCCGCGCGGAACAGGAACAGCACGAGCCCCGCGCCGAGCAGGAACCCGAGGACGGCGAGCGCGGCGAACCCACAGCCCTCCGGCGGTTCCTGCACCAGGCTGGACTCCGGGGCGGATTCGATCGTCGTTTCGGCCGCGCGGCGTTCCCACGACGGCGGCGGCCGGTCCACGATCTCCGCCTTCCACGGCCGGTCCGGCGGGTACCGGACCACGAGGACGTCGCCCGTCCGGTAATCGGAGATGTCGACCAGGTTGATGCTGTGGGCGACCTTCAGCCGGAACGTGGCCATGCCTTCGGGGGCGACGGTGAAGACGAAGTCGACCGGGATGTCGCCCGTCTCGGTGCCCCCGGCACGAAGGCTTTCGATCTTGGCGAGCGCGATCACCGGAACGATCTTCGCCTCGCGGGCACGTCGCGGTGCCCCGGCGAGGTGGAGCAGGATCCCGTAGACGATCGGCAGCCCGACGCCCGTGACGATCAGCGGGACGTGGTCGATGACGATGCCGGCGATGAACGCGCACAGGGTCGTCCCGCTGATGATCCCGGTCAGGAACCCGCGGACAAGGGTGAACGGCATGAACACTCCAAAGCTCAGTTCGCGGGCAGCCAGTCGCTGAGGGCGGGATGGCGCCGCAACGCCACGAAGATCTTCTTGTCATCGTCGGGTGACGCCGGGTCGAACAGCACTTCCGCGCCGGCGATTGCGGTATCACCGGTGCGGCGGGTCACCCAATGCCGGACGCCCGAGAGGTCGACGAACGACACCGTCACGTCCGCGCCGACGACCCGGGTGCCCGACTCGTCCCCTCCCCGGCGCAGCTTCACTTCGACGATCGCGGCGGGCACCCGGCGGCCGTGCCGCATCAGCCGTTCCCTGGTGCGGGCCAGTTCGGCTTGGTGCCGCGAAACCTGGACGGCGTACCAGAGGGCCAGAAACGTCAGTACGAGCACGAAGGCGGGCGCCCACCAGTCGGCGTAGTACAGGAACCACGCCCAGAAGCCCCACTTTTCGTCTTCGTGGAACACGGGGTCGACCGCCGTGCCGACGGCGAGCGGCGGCAGCCACCCTCGTGAAGAGTCCCAGAGGCCGAGCGTACTGGCCGCGAAAGCCAGGACGACCGGGAATGCCGGCCCCGAGCGCCGCCCTTGGTAGCGCCGCACCGCGGCGCTCGCGAGGTTGCCCGCGGCGAGACAACCGAGGAGGCCGATGGTCCCCCAGATGGGGCCATACGGCGGCTCGCCGTCACCGCGGTCGTCGAAGACGCTGTCGATCACCGTCGTCCGGAACTGCTCGAGGAGCGCACCGAACCCGTGCCCGGTCAGGTAACCGCAGGCCAGGGTGACCAGCGAAGCCAGCGCCGCGCCCACGAGCAGGCGGCGATCTCCCCGCCACCGCTCGATCCGGTCGTGCCGGGCCTTGGCCGGGTCCACCGTGTTCATCATGTCCACCTCCGTTCGTCCTGAGCCCAGCCTTCATCGGGCCCGGTGCTACCGAACCCAGGTTTCCGCTACCTAATGACATTAGGCAAATCCAGAATGGACTATGGTACGGTGATCGTCATGGCAAGGGCGGGATTGACGGCGGAACGGGTGGTCCGGGCGGGCGCGGAACTGGCCGACGAGATCGGTTTCGAGCATGTAACGCCAACCGAGCTCGCGAAACGATGCGGCGTCAAGACGGCCAGCCTGTATTCGCACGTGAAGAATGCCCACGAACTGAAGACCGAGATCGCCCTGCTGGCCTTGGCCGAGCTCGCCGATCTCGCCGCCACCGCGGTGGCAGGCCTGGCGGGCAAGGACGCGCTGGCCGCCTTGGCGAACGTCCACCGGGACTACGCGATCGAACACCCGGGCCGGTTCACCGCCGCGAGATTCCGGCTCGCGCCGGACACCGCCGCCACCAGCGCCGGCGTCCGCCATGCCGCCCTGCTGCGGGCGATCCTGCGCGGCTACGACCTCGCCGAACCGCACCAGACGCACGCGGTCCGGTTGCTGGGCAGTGTGTTCAGCGGCTTCGTCGGCCTGGAGGCCGCCGGAGGTTTCAGCCACAGCACCCCCGGCTCGCAGGAGAGCTGGACCGAGATCCTCGACGCGCTCGACGTCCTGCTGCGCGCCTGGCCCCGAACGAAATGAACGGAAGAATGCTCACCACCCCGATCACCGCCGACCTCGTCCGCGGCGCGCTCGACCTCGAGTTCACCGAACGCGGTGTGCTCCCCCACCGGCTGCCCGCGCGCGCCAGGCAGCAGATCCCCGACGGCCAGCTGACCATGGCGGAATCACAGCCGTCCGGCGTACGGCTGGTCTTCCGCACCGCGGCGTCCCTCGTCGAACTCGACGTCCTTGCCACCAAACGGGTCTTCGCCGGCACACCGCCTCGTCCCGACGGCGTCTACGAACTGTTCGTCGACGGACGGCGCTCAGGGCAGGCGAGCGTGGCCGACGGCGACACGATCAGCGTCGACCTGGCCACCGGAGCCGCCCGGCACGAGCCCGGCCCCGTGCGGACCCTGCGGTTCGACGGCCTGCCCGGTCACGAGAAGACCGTCGAAATCTGGCTGCCGCACAACGAAACGACCCGGCTGGTCGCCCTGCGTGCCGACGCATCCGTCCACAGTGCACCGTCGAGCGGTCGCCGGACCTGGCTGCACCACGGCAGCTCCATCAGTCACGGTTCCAACGCGACGACGCCGACCGGGACGTGGCCTGCCACGGCCGCGACCCTCGCCGGGGTGGATCTGATCAACCTGGGCTTCAGCGGCAGCGCGCTGCTCGACCCGTTCACCGCCCGCGCGATGCGGGACACGGCCGCCGACCTCGTCAGTGTCAAGATCGGCATCAACGTCGTCAACGCCGACCTGATGCGGCTGCGCGCGTTCGGCCCGGCGGTGCACGGTTTCCTCGACACCATCCGGGACGGCCATCCCACCACGCCGTTGCTGGTCGTGTCGCCGATCCATTGCCCCATCCACGAACACACGCCGGGGCCGGGCGAGCTCGACCCGGACGCCCTGCGCGAAGGGAAAGTCCGGTTCAGGGCCACCGGTGATCCCGCCAAAACCGCCTCGGGAAAACTGACGCTCACCGTGATCCGCGACGAACTCGCCCGCATCGCCAAGGAACGGAGCGCCGCTGATCCGAACCTGCGCTACCTCGACGGCCTCGAACTGTACGGCGAGGCCGACCACGCCGAACTGCCGCTGCCCGACGCCCTCCACCCGGACGCGGCCACGCACCGGCTCATCGGGGAACGCTTCGCGCGGCTGGTCTTCGACACCGCACTCACGTGATCACCGTTTGCTGTGCGCGTATCCGTCGGTAGGCCGAACGGCGGCTACCTATTTTTCTTCCTGTCCAACGAAAGTCGGTATCCGCCACCGGTGCGGCGGAACACCATGATCGGCACCGGATCACCGGTGCCGGGTCGCCTTGGCCGTGCCCGGCTACCCACCGTGTCCAGTGCGGCCACCCCTCGCGCTGGCTGTCCCCTCGCGAAAGTGAGTCACCGGTATGCGCACAAACCCCTTAGCCCGTACCGCCACCACACTGGTGGCCGCGGCCGCGGTCATCGGCTTCCTCGCCCCGTCCACGGCCACCGCCACCACCATCGCGGGCTACTCCCCCACGGTGCAGCAAGAGGCCGTGACGTCCCTCGCCGCCGAAGCCGGGATCAGCCAGGCCGCCGCCGTCGAGTTCCTCCGGACGCAGACGGCGAGTGTCGAGAAACTGCAGCAGGTCACCGCGTCGCTCGGCTCCCGTGCCGCCGACGGGTACCTCGACGACGCCGCCAAGCCGGTGGTGAACGTGCTCGACCAGGCCGCCGCGGACCAGGTGACCGCGACCGGGGCGCAGGCCCGGGTGGTCAAGCACTCCAGCGCCGCGCTGGCGGGGGCGCAGAACGCCCTGCAGGCGCTGCCGACGGTCGCGCACACGTCGATCGGCCTCGACCCGAAGGCCAACCAGGTCGTGCTGACCATCTCCGACGCGGCGAAGGGCACCGAAGCCCTGGTGAAGGCCGCCGAAGCACTCGGTGACCGCGTCCGTGTGGAGCGGACCACCGGCGAGATGCACACCGCGATCTACAACGGTGAGGCCATCACCGGCGGCGGCACCCGGTGCTCGGTCGGGTTCAACACCAACCGCGGCGGCCAGAACTACATCCTCGACGCCGGCCACTGCACCCGCGCGGTCTCGCAGTGGAACGTCGGGCCGTCGCAGGGCGCCAGCTTCCCGACCAACGACTACGGCCTGATCCGCAACACCACCGGCAGCGCACCCGGCGCCGTCACCCTGTGGAACGGCTCCACCCAGCGGATCGCCTCCGCCGGTACCGCCACCGTCGGGCAGCGGATCAGCAAGAGCGGCAGCACCACGCGCCTGACCTCGGGTTCGGTGCAGCGGCTGAACGTCACGGTGAACTACGCCGAAGGCTCGGTGTACCAGCTGATCCAGACCAACGCGCTGGCCAACCCCGGCGACTCGGGCGGCTGCCTCTTCTCCGGCAGCGTCGGCCTCGGCATCACCTCCGGCAAGGGCAGTGGCACTTCGTACTACCAGCCGATCGGCGAGGCGCTGAGCGCCTACAGCGTCACGCTCAACCCGTAAACGCGCCCCACCGGGCCCCGGTCACCTCGACCGGGGCTCGGCCCGCGCGTGGAAGTGGCCGACCAGGTGGTCGCGAAAACGTTGGGTGGCGACGGAAAGGTAGGTGTCCTCGCGCCACGCGACGCTGAGCACGCGCCGGCATTCCGGATCGTCGACGTCGAGCCAGACCACCGCCGAACCGGTGACGGCGCGCAACCCCAGGGACGGCACCAGCGCGATGCCGAGCCCCGCGTCGATGAGCTGGAAGAGCACCGCGGCTTCGTCTCCCTCGCAGACGACGTGCAGTTCGAGCCCGGCCTTCGCGAAAAGACGATCGACGAGCGCACGTTGCCAGTAACCGGGTCGCGTGGTGAGGAACGGTTCTCCCGCGAGGTCCGCCAGGCCGACGCTGCCGCGCTCGGCGAGCCGGTGCCCGGCGGGCACGCAGAGCATCACCGCTTCGTCGAGAAGCACGCGGCTGCGGATGTCGTTGCCCGCCAAGGGTTGCGACGTGACGCACAGGTCGACGTCGCCGGCCTTCAGCTTCTCCGCCATCCCCTCCCCCGACGCCTGGGAAAGCCGCACGTCCACCAGGGGATGGCCGGGCACGAAGGTGCGAAGCGGTTCGGTGAGGACGAGCAAGCTTTCGGCCGCGACGGCGACGGTGCCGCGTTCCAGCCCGGCGGCGTCGTCGAGTTCCTGACGGGCGTCGTCGAGTTCGGCCAGCGCCCGGTCGACGCGGCGAAGGAACGCGATGCCGAACCGGTTGAGCCGGATCCGGCGGCCGTGCCGGTCGAACAGCGGTACGCCGAGGTCGTTCTCCAGCCTGGCCAAGGTCCGGCTGAGCGAGGGTTGCGCGACCCGCAGCTTTTCGGCGGCGCGGCCGACGTGTTCGAGCCGGGCGACCGTCTGGAAGTACCGGAGCGCCAGAAGGTCCACTGCTGATACCTCACCTGTTATGAACAGATAACCGATCTTGTCTTGGACAGCATAAGGCGTCGGCTCCTACGTTCGATCACGTGAGTGAAAACCTGACCAGCCCGAGCCGGAAGGCGAACGGGACGCTGGTGGTGAACCGGGTGCTGGCGAGCGCCCACGCCGTCGCGATCATCGGCCAGCCGGTGTTCGCCGGCGGCTATCTCGGCGGCGACTACGACATGCTCTGGCTGCACCGCTGGGGCGCCGACGCCGTGTCGTACCTGGCGTACGCGCAGATCCTGGCGGCGCTGGTCCTATGGCTGGTCCGTGGACCGCGCTGGCTGTTCTGGATCAGCCTGCTGCTCGCGCTGGGCGAGACCGGGCAGTATCTCGCCGGAATGAAGGGCGCGCTCGATCTGCACATCCCGCTCGGCGTCGCCCTCGTCACCGCGACGGTGCTGACGACCATCGCCGTCTGGCGGCCCCAGACCTGGCGGGCCGGCCGATGAGCAGGCGGCTGCCCCGCAGGACCTTCCTCGGCCTCGCCGGCGGGGCCGGTGTCCTCGTCGCCGCGGGGATCGCGGCTCCCCGCCTGCTCGCGCAGGGTGCTCCGGGGACCGGCGAGTTGCTGCGCAGCGGGCTCCCGTTGCCGGAGCCTTTCCGGGTTCCGCTGCCGATCCCGCCGGTCCTGCGTCCACAAAGGACCACCGACGCCGATCACTACACGATCACCCAGCGGGCGGCGACGGCCGAGATCCTGCCCGGTGTCCGGACGCCGATCTGGGGCTACGACGGGATCTTCCCCGGTCCGACGATCGAATCGCGGCGGGACCGGACGGTGGTGGCGCACCACCGCAACGAACTCCCCGTGCCGACCGTGGTCCACCTGCACGGCGGGCACACTCCTGCCGATTCCGACGGCTATCCGACCGATCTCGTCCTGCCGCGGTCGGGCTGGAGCACCGCGCATACCGGGCACGGGATGGTCGACGCCCGCGCCCGGGTCTCGACCGGGGAACGCGATTACGTCTTCCCGCTGCGGCAACGGGCCGCGACCCTGTGGTACCACGACCATCGCATGGACTTCACCGGTCCGGCCGTGTACCGGGGCCTGGCCGGCTTCCATCTGGTCCGCGACGACGAGGAAGACTCGCTGGGGCTCCCGGCCGGGGACCGTGAGCTGCCGCTGATGATCGCCGACCGGTCCTTCGACGAACACGGCGCCTTCGCCTATCCCTCCCTCGACCGGTCGCTGCGGACCACGCCGGGCGTCGAAAGTGCTTACGTGGAGGGCGTTTTCGGTGACGTCATCCTGGTCAACGGCGCGCCTTGGCCGGTGCACGAGGTGGCGGCCGTCAAGTACCGCCTGCGTGTCCTCAACGGGTCCAACGCCCGGCGCTACGACCTGGCGCTGGACCCACCGCCGCCCGGCGGAGGCGGTTTCGTGCAGATCGGCGCCGACCAAGGCCTCCTGGACGCACCGCGCGAACACGACCATCTCCCCATCGCACCGGCGGAACGGTACGACCTCGTCGTCGACTTCGGCCGGTATCCGGTCGGCACCGAGGTCACCCTCGTGAACCGGCTCGGCACCGGTTCGACCGCCAAGGTCATGCGGTTCGTCGTCGCACGCCGCGCGGCGGACGACAGCCGGGTTCCGGCGAAACTCGGCGAAATCCCGCCGCTCACTCGCGAACAGGCCACGACCACGCGGAACTTCTCGTTCCGGGCGGGCACCGTCCACGGCCGCGCGGGCTGGGTGATCGGCGGGGAACCGTTCTCACCGGACGTGATGTCGGCGAGCCCACGCCTCGGCGACACGGAGATCTGGCGGTTCGTCGCCGACATCCATCATCCCGTGCATCTGCATCTGGTGGGCTTCCGGATCCTCTCGCGGGGCGGGCGAGCACCAGGGCCGTTCGACGGCGGGATCAAGGACACCGTGGACCTTGCCCCCGGTGAGTCGGTCGAGGTCATCGCGCGGTTCGACGGCTATCGCGGCCGCTACGTCTTCCATTGCCACAACGCCGAACACGAGGACATGGCGATGATGGCGAACTTCGAGGTGGTCTGAGCGAGGTCGGGAAAGGGTCGTTCAGAACGAAAAACGGCCCTTTCCCGATACGTCCGGACCGGCTCAGCCCACGCCGAGCAGGGCCGCGAGCGCCTCGACCAACGACGCGGACAGGCCGGCGATGGTGCTGTCGAGGTACTCGGCGATCGGCGTGAGCTCCGCCGCCGACGCCGATCCGCCGAAGACGGCGAGCATCGGCAGCCAGGGGTGTCGCGCACGCCGAGGACGCTGCCTTGATCGCCGAAGGCCGGACAAGACGGTTCACCGCCATTCGACGATCAGGAAACAGTAGTCGAGTGAAGCCCGTTAACCCCAACGACTACCCGCGAGTAACACCCCGTTCACCACGTGAGCGGTAGGTCACTTCCTATCTGGTTGGACTTTCCGTCCAGGACTTATACAGTCAGTCTCGTGACCAACGAACATCCGTATCCGCCCGCCTTCCGCAGCGGCGACCTGGTTTCCGTGTCCGGACGGCTCGGCGTGACCGAAACCGGAGAGCTGGTACCAGGCGGATTCGGCGCCGAATGCCCACAGGCCTTCGCCAACCTCGACGCCGCGCTGCGGTCGGTGGGCGCGACCCGGGCCGACGTGATGAAGGTCGTCGTGTACCTGACCGACATCGCCGACCGCGATGGCCTCAACCGGGTCTACGAAGAGTTCTTCGCCGAGCCGCGGCCCGCCCGGACTTGTGTCGGGGTCGCGTCACTGCCCTACGGCGGCGCCGTCGAAGTCGAGGCCATCGCCCGAGTACGCGATGTCTGAGCAGGACGCGATCCTCGACGCGCTCGCCCCGGTCGCCGACGGCATCGCGGCCACGCTCGGCTCGTTCTGCGAGGTCGTGGTGCACGATTTCCGCCGTCCGGAGCAGTCGGTGGTCGCGATCGCCGGCTCGGTCACCGACCGCACCGTGGGCGGGTCGATGAGCGAGATCGGCATGGGCCTGCTCGCCCGCGGTGACGACGCCGAAGACCAGCTGAACTACGTGACCAGGACGGCGTCCGGGAAGCTCGTGAAGTCGTCGACCATGCTGCTGCGCGACAGCGGCGGCTCGGTGTTCGGCGCCTTGTGCGTGAACCTCGACGTCACCGCGCTGGGCCAGCTCAAGACCCTGGTCGGCGAGCTCGCCGACGTCGGTGCCGTCACCGAAACGCCGACCACCACCTTCGGCGACGACGTCGACGCGGTGGTGGACGCGATCGTCGACGAACATCAACTCCGGCTGAACAAACCCTGGACCGCGCTCAACCGCGAGGAACGCCTCGACCTGTTCCGCAGCCTGCACGCGCGCGGCGTCTTCGCGGTGCGGCGGGCCGTGCCCCAGGTCGCCTCCCGCATCGGGATCTCCCGTGCCTCCGCTTACAACTATCTCGCCGAAATCCGTGATCAAGGAGCATCATGACCGCCCCCGTGACCATCGACGACATCCGTGACGCCGCCGCCCGTCTGGCCGGTGTCGCGCACCGCACCCCGGTCGTGCGTTCCCGGACCCTCGACGACCTCGTCGGCGCCGAGGTCGTCATCAAGTGTGAGAACCTTCAGCGCGTCGGGGCCTTCAAGTTCCGTGGCGCGTACAACGCCGCTTCGCGACTTTCGCCGGAGCAGCTGGCCAAGGGCATCGCCGCCTACTCGTCGGGGAACCACGCCCAGGCCGTCGCGCTCGCCGCGCGGGAACTCGGGAGCAGCGCGGTCATCCTGATCCCGGAGGACACCCCGCAGTCCAAAAAGGACGCCACCGCGGGCTACGGCGCCGAGATCGTCACCTACGACCGGTACACCGGCGACCGCGTCGCGATCGGTGAGGCGCTGGCGGCCGATCGCGGTCTCGCGCTCATCCCGCCGTACGAGCACCCGCACGTGATCGCCGGCCAAGGCACCGCGGCGCTGGAACTGCTGGAGGACACCGATTCCCTCGAGACGCTCGTCGTCCCGGTCGGCGGCGGTGGCCTGATCGCGGGCAGCTCGACCGCCGCGAAGGCCGTGCGGCCCGGCATCCGCGTCGTCGGCGTCGAACCCGCCGAGGGCGACGACACCAAACGCTCGCTGGAAGCCGGGGAACGCGTGTCGATCCCGGTGCCGCGGACCATCGCCGACGGCCAGGCCGCCTCCATTCCGGGCGAACTGACCTTCTCGATCAACCGGCGGCTCGTCGACGACATCGCGCTGGTCACCGACGACCAGGTCCGCGACGCGATGCGGTTCGCGTTCGAACGGCTGAAGCTCGTCATCGAACCGAGCGGGGCGACCGGACTGGCGGCGCTGCTCAGCGGCCAGGTGCCCGTTTCGGGCCGGGTCGGGGTGATCATCAGCGGCGGGAACGTCAGCCCGGAACGCTTCGCCGAGTTGATCGCCGGCTGACCTCTCCGCATTTAGTCCTCTCGATGCGGTGGTCCGTGAACGACCCGCGGTGCTGACGTTGCGAAAGCCACTTTCGCAACGTTGAAGGTTGCGAAAGTGGCTTTCGCAACGCCTTGACGAGGGTCTAACGCGTGACTCGCGTGACTCGCGTGATCAGGGGCCGAACTCACGTGATCGAAGGCGTAACTCACGTGATTGGAGGCGTAACTCGATGTGCGGCCTCCAATCACGCGAGTTACGCCTCTGATCACCCGAGTTCGGCGTTCGGTCACCTCACAGGCCGAGCCCGCCCGCCAGCACCGGCCAGGAGTTCCGCAGCGCCCGTTGCCAGTACGGCCAGCTGTGCGTCCCGTCGCCGTAGTAGTCGACGGTCGCCGAAATCCCCTTGGCCTTCAACCGATCCGTGAAGCTGACCGAGGAAGCCAGCGCCTGCGGTTCGAAGATGTCGGACTGCCCCGGCGGGTCGAGCGGGCCGGTCTTGCCGGTCCCGCACGAGATGTACAGCGCCGTGCCACGCAGGCCGTCGACGTTGTCGTACGGGTTGTTCGCCGTCCAGAGCGGCCGCATCCCCCAGGAGTCGCCCCAGAGTTCGAGGTAGTTGAAGATCCCCGCGCGAGCCAGGATCCCCTGGATGAACAGCGGTGCTCCCTGGTTGAGGGTGTTCGGCACGCCGCTGTAGGACGCGGCCGCGGTGAACATGCCCTTGTGCTTGTACGAGTACGCGAGCGCGCCGTAGCCGCCGATCGACAGTCCGGCGATCGCCCGGCGCGTACCGGCCCGGTAGCCGCGTTCGACGATCTGCCGCACCTCCAGGGTGTGGAAGGTGTCCCAGTCGGGAGTGCTCTTGAGGCCGAAGTTCCACCACTTCGTGTACATCCCGGCCGGCCCGCCGGTCGGCATGACGACGAGGGCGTCCTTGTCCGCCATGAACGCCTTGACGTCGGTGAACTGGTCCCACGAGCGGTAGTCGACCGGTTCGCAGCAACCGTGCAGCAGGAACAGCGTCGGCCAGGACCGCGTGGGTTGCGCGGCCCAGCCCGCCGGGACCAGCAGGCGGACCATGCCGGTGGTGCCGAGCGAGGGCGAACTGATCTTGAGGTCGACGGTGCGTGCGTCCAGCCACGTCTCCTCGACGACCTTCGCGCCGTTGTCGGCGGTGACCGGCGCGGGCGCCGCGCTCGCGGGGACCGGGCTTCCGAGCAGGACGGCCATGGCCAGTGCCAGCAGACCCCACCGCCGGGTTCGCTTCATCGTTTCTCCTTGCTCACAACGGGATGTTTCCGTGCTTCTTGGCCGGGAGGGTCTGCCGTTTGGTCCGCAGCGCCTGCAACGCGCTCGCCACCTGAAGGCGGGTCTCCGACGGCGCGATGACCCGATCGACGTAGCCGCGTTCGGCCGCCGGATATGGGTTCGAGTGCCGTTCGCGGTACGCCTCGGTGATCCGTCGCCGTTCGGCGGACCGCTGTTCCGGCGGTAGCGCGGCCAGTTCGTGCCGGTGCAGCACCCGCACCGCGCCCTCGGCGCCCATCACCGCGATCTCCGCGGTGGGCCAGGCCAGGTTGACGTCCGCGCCGAGATGTTTCGACCCCATCACCGCGTAGCCGCCGCCGTAGGCCTTGCGGATCACGACGGTCACCTTCGGCACGGTCGCCTCGGCGTAGGCGTAGATCAGTTTGGCGCCACGCCGGATGATCCCGTGCCGTTCCTGCGCCTCGCCGGGCAGATAGCCGGGAACGTCGGCGAGGGTGAGGATCGGGATGCCGAAAGCGTCGCAGAACCGGACGAACCGCGCGGCCTTCTCCGAGGCGTCGATGTCGATCACGCCCGCTCGATGGCACGGCTGGTTCGCCACGACACCGACCGTGCGGCCCCGGATCCGGCCGAACGCGCAGATCATGTTCGGTGCGAAGCCGCGGTGCACCTCCATGAAGTCGGCGTCGTCGACGAGACGCGAGATCACCTCGGTCATGTCGTACGCCTGGTTCAGCGAATCGGGCACCAGCCGATCGAGTTCGAGGTCGGCGGCGGTGGGTTCGGGCGCGGTCTCGTCGGCGTATTCCGGGACGGCGTCGAGGTTGTTGGACGGCAGGTACCCGAGCAAGGTCCGCACCCAGTCGATGGCGTCGTGTTCGTCGGTGGCCCGGTGGTGGGCGTTCCCGGAGACCTCGCTGTTCACCGCGGCGCCGCCGAGCCGCTGGGCGGTGACCCGTTCGCCGCTGACAGCGTGCACGACGTCCGGCCCGGTGACGAACATCTGCGCGGTCTCGTCGACCATCACGGTGAAGTCGGTGATCGCCGGCGAGTAGACCGCCCCGCCCGCGCAGGGACCCATGATCAGCGAAATCTGTGGGATCACGCCGGACGCCAGCGTGTTGCGCCTGCCGAGTTCCGCGTAGTAGGCGAGCGAGACGACGCCTTCCTGGATCCGGGCGCCACCGGAGTCGTTGATCCCGACCACGGGACAGCCGAGCGTCATCGCCAGGTCCATCACTTTCAGGACCTTCTCGCCGAAGACCTCGCCCATGCTGCCGCCGAACACGGTGAAATCCTGGGAGAACACGCAGACCTGCCTGCCGTCGACGGTGCCGTGCCCGGTCACCACTCCGTCGCCGTACGGCCGGTTGGTGTCCATCCCGAATTCGGTGCACCGGTGCCGGGCGAACTGGTCGAGTTCGACGAAGGAACCCGGGTCCAGCAACTCCTCGACGCGTTCGCGCGCGGTCAGCTTTCCCTTGGCGTGCTGCCGGTCGACAGCCCGTTTCTCCGCGGTCCGGAGGTCTTCGCGGCGGGCGGCGAGATCGGCGATCCGGAACGCCGTCGTGTCGGTCATGATCGCGCCGTCCTCGGTGCCCCGAGCCGGGCCGCGAGAGCCGCGGCGACCACCTCGACGTGCGGCGGATCGATCATCGACAGGTGATCGCCCGGCACCAGCACGACCTCCAGGTCCGGGCAGAAGGCGTCCCAGCCCAGAGCGTCGTCGGTGCGCAGGTACCGCGGATCGAGGGTGGTGGTCAGCGGATGCGGCTCCTGCGCGCGCACCAGCAGCACCGGCCCGGCATAGGGTTCCGGCTCGTACCGTTCGGCGACCCGTGCGTCCACATAGGACTCGTACTGGTGCCGCAGCACGCCGTGTCCCAGCTCGGGCACCTGCGCGGCCAGCCGTCCGATCACGAGCCGGATCTGTTCGTCGTCGCCGAGCCGGGCGAGGTCTTCACGCGGGATGTCCAGCGGGACGCCGTAGGTGCGCTCGACGTGCTCGGCGAACCGGTCGAAGCGGTCCAGCAGGATCTCCCCGGCCGGTTTCCCCGGCGCGGGCAGCGGCAGGATGCTGTCGATCAGGAACACGAGATCGACCCGCTCGCCGGCCGCGGTCAGCCGCCGCGCGGTCTCGTAGGCGAGACAGCCGCCGAACGACCACCCGCCCAGCCGGTACGGGCCCCGCGGCTGGATTTCCCGGATCAGCTCGACGTAGCACTCGGCCTTGTCCTCGACGGTGTCCTCGTCGTCGATCCGTTCGAGCCCGTAGACGGCTCCGTCCTCGGGCAGCAGGCGGACGAGCCCCTCGTAGACGCTCGTCGGACCACCCGCCGGATGAAACAGGAACACCGGATCCGCGCCGCCTTCGCGCAGCGGCCGGACAGGGCAGCCTCCACGTCCCTCGATCTCGTCACGCAGCAGGTCGGCCATCGCGGCGATCGTCGGGGTGGCGAAGAGCCGTTCGGGAACGGCTCCCAGCTGCCCGGCGAACACGGCCCGCAACCGCTCGGCCGCCGCGGCGTCGCCACCGGCGGCGAAGAAGTCGTCGTGGACGCCGGGCTGCGCGCCGCCGAGTTCCGCTTGCCAGTGCCGGGCGATCCAGCGTTCGGCCGGATCGCGGGGCCCGACGGCCGTGACCGGTCCGGCGGGCCGGGCGCCGGTCTCGCCGAACCCCGCCTGATCGGCGAGATGGTCGGCGACTTCGGCGAGGCCCGCACCCCGCAACAGCAGCGGAATCGGCAGCGTCAGGCCGAAGTCGCGTTCCACGACTCCCCTGGCGCGCAGGGCGGAGAGCGAGTCCAGGCCGAGCCGGGTGAGCGGCGCCCGCCGGTCGATCTCGTCCGCGGCGAGGCCGAGCATCCCGGCGACGAGCCCGGCGAGGTAGTCGGCCAGCATCTCGCGGGCGGCCTCCGGCAGGACCGCCCGCAGCGCCTCCAGTCCGTCCCAAGTGGACGGTCCGGCGGCAGGCTCCTCACCCGGTACCAGGATCTCGAAGAACGGCCGTCCGGCCAGCAGGGGGAACAGGGCGAGTACGGTCCCGGCGTCGACCCTGGCGATCCCGGTCGACGCGCGATCGCGGCGCAGCACGGCGTCCATCGCCGCCAGCGCCTCCTCCGTGCCGAGCGGTTCGAGGACGGGGTTGCGGCTGCCGACGGCCGCTCCGGCCTCTCCCCAGGCGCCCCAGCCGATGGTCGCCGCCGTCAATCCCGCGGCGCGGCGCCACGCGACGAGGGCGTCCACCCAGGCGTTCGCGGTGGCGTAGGCCGTCTGCCCCGGTGATCCGAACAACGCCGCCGCCGACGAATACGTCAGCCACCAATCAAGTTCGTGTCCGGCCGTCGCCTCGTGCATTCGCCAAGCACCCAGCGCTTTCGCGCGCCAGACAGCCTCGACGGCGTCGGCGTCGAGGCTGTCGGCGGCGCCGTCGGACAGCACACCGGCCGCGTGCAGCACCCCGCGCAACGGCATGCCGCCTTCGGCCGCGACCGCGACCAGCGCTTCGGCCGTCCCCGGTTCGGCGATGTCACCGGTCACCACGCGGACGTCGACACCCTGCTCGCGCAAGTCCGCCAGAAGCGGCTCGACGGCAGGGCTCGCACCGCGCCGGCCGGAAAGGACGAGCCTGGTCGCACCGCGCGCCGCCAACCAGTCCGCCGCGACCAGGCCGAGGCCGCCGAGACCACCGGTGAGCACGTAAGCGCCGTCGCGTACCACGGTTTCGTGGCGGGGTTCACCGAGTTTCGGGCGGGCCAGGAGCCGCGTGTACCGGACGCCCTCACGCCAGGCGATCTCGTCGTCCGGCGCGTCCGCGCGGATCTCCGCCACCAGCCTGGCGACCCACAGGCGGGCCGGGTCCGGCTCGGCGTCGAAGTCGACCTGGCTCGCCCGCAGCCCGGGGTGCTCGAAGGCGAGGACCCGGACCAGTCCGCGCAACCAGGCCTGGCCGGGGTCGCCACGCTCGCCGGATTCGATGGCCGAGGCACCCGTGCTGACGAGCCACAACCGCGGCGCGGCTTCGACCAGTTCGGTGAGGATGCCGGAGAACTCGGTGACCGTCCGCGCGGCGCTCATGGGATCGAGCCCGTCGGAAGTCCCGGCGCACGCGAGGACTCCCGACACCTCGCGAGACTTCAGCGCTTCCGCGAGCGCCTTCCTGTCCCCAAGCCGGACCGTCACGAGTTCGTCCCCGGCTTCGGTGAGCCGGTCGCGCAACTCCGTCAGCCACGGCGCGTCTTCGTGCAGCACGACCCAGCGACGCGCGCCCGGTGCCGCCACCGGCAGGTCAGCCTCCCGCCAGACCGTTTCGAACAGCAGGTCCGCCATGGGCACCGGAAGCGCCGAACGCCGGAACCGGCGGCAGTAGACCTCGCGGAACTCGACCACGACGACGTCGTCGGCGTCGACCAGCTGGACACCGCCGACCAGGCCGTCGCCCGCCGGATCGAGCGAGTCGAGGACCGCGTCGACCCGGACACCGCGGCGCGGATCACCGGCGAGGACGACCTCGCCCAAGGTCAGGGGCAGGAACACGCCATCGGCCGTGCGCAGCGCGTCCCCGGCGGCCGCGGCCAGCGCGTGCAGGCAGGCGTCGGCGATCACCGGATGCAGGACGTAGGCCGGGTCGTCGACGGGCAGGCTGATCGACGCCGAGGCCCGGCCCGGCGCGGCCAAGACGTCACACAGCCCGCGGAACGCGGGGCCGTAGCTCTGCCCCGCCCCGACCAGCACCTGATAGAGGTCGACCGGCCGGGCGTCGTCGCCGACCGCGCCGAACGGCACCATCGCGGTGTCCCCGTCGCGGACGCGGGCGGTGGCGTGCCGCACCCAGCCGCCGTCCGCGGACCGCGCGTAGACGTCCACGCTTCCGTCGCTCAGGCTGGTCGTCACCTCGGTGTGCGCGGCGAGCGGGAGAACCCGGTGCAGTTCGAGACCGCCGATGCGCAGCCGCCCGGCGGGGCGCAGGACCGTTTTCGCCGCCGCGAGCGCGAGCTCCAGGAATCCGGCGGCGGGGAACAGCGGGACACCCATCGCCGCGTGGTCGGCCAGCCACGGCAGCGCCTCGGTCCCGACGTCCGCGTGCCACAGGTGCCCGCCGCCGGTGGGCTGTTCGATGTGGACACCCAGCAACGGATGTGCGCCACCGGTCCGGGCCGCCGGGCGCCGCGGCCAGAACCGCCGGTGCCGCCAGCGCGGACCGGGCAGCTCGACCGGAAGCGGCCGGGGGCCGCCGTCGTCGAGCACGACGGGCAGCCCGAGGGTGTGGAGCCGGGCGAGCGTGGTCAGAAACGCCACTGCCTCGTCGCTCTTGCGGCTCGCGGTCGGAAGCGCGAGCGCGCCGGTGCTCTGCTCGATCGCGGCCAGCGCCACGGGATGCGGCGAGATCTCGACGAACACGCCGTACCCGTCGGCGGTCGCCGCCGCCAGCGCCTGGCTGAAGCGCACGGGACGGCGCAGATTCGCCGCCCAGTACTCGACGTCGAACACCACTGACCTTTGTGGTTCGTCGAGAACGCTGCTGTAGCAGGGAATCTCCACTGGTCGCGGGGAAAGGTCGCCGAGTTCGGCGCGGAACCGGCCGAGAACGGCGTCGACGGCTTCCGAATGGCCCGCACCCCCGACCGGCAGCCGCTTGGCGAGCCTGTCGAGACTCTCCACGTGCGAGACCAGCGCCTCGACCTGTCCGGCGCCGCCGCTGACCGTGCACTGGACCGGCGAGGCGTAGACCGCGACGGTGATCCCGGGGAAGTCCGCCTCCAGCTCGGCGAGTTCGGCCGGGGACAGCTCGACCACCGCCATCGCGCCGTCGCCGGAAGCGTCGACCTCGGCCAGCAGCCGGGCGCGGGTGGCCATCACCCGCAGGCCGTCGGCGACGTCCAGCGCCCCCGCGACGACGGCGGCCGCGACCTCGCCCATCGAATGCCCGAGCACCGCGGCCGGGACGACGCCGTGCGCGCGCCAGAGCCCGGCCAGCGCCAGCTGCATGCCGAACAACGCGAGCTGGGTCTCCGCGAGGTCCGGCAGATCGCGCGTGCCGGAGAACACCTCGCTCAGCGTGAAGCCCGCCTCGGCCCGGAACACCGGATCGAGTGCCTCCACCTCGGCCCGGAACGCGGGCTCGGTGCGCACCAGGACGCGGCCCATCCCGGGCCACTGGGAGCCGTAGCCGGAGAAGACGAACACGACGCCCGGCACAGGTCCTGCCTCGCCGAGGACGACATCACCGCCCGTGCGTCCGGCGGCCATCTCGCGCAAGGCGGCGGCCACCCGGTCGCGTTCCTCCGCGATGACGGCGCCACGGACGGGCAGGTGGTCACGGCTCCGGGCCAGTGTCGCGGCCACCGCGTCCAGGGGAACCGACCGGTGGGCGGGGTCTTCGAGCCAGTCCGCCAGATCGGCGGCTCGCGCCCGGAGCACCTCGGCCGACCGCGCGGACAACGCGAAGATCCGCGGGCGCCCGGTCTCCGCGCCGCGAGCGGCGAACGACGCGGCAGGCCATTCTTCGAGGACGACGTGAGCGTTGGTGCCACCGAAGCCGAACGCCGAGACGCCGGCGCGCACGACGTCGGAGTAGCGCGGCCAGCCCGTCATGGTGTCCACCACCCGCAGGCCGAGACCGGCGAAATCGATATGCGGGCTGGGTTCGTGATGATGCGGGGTCGGCGGCAGTCGCCGGTGGACCATGGCGAGGACGACCTTGATCAGCCCGGCCATCCCGGCCGCGCCCTCCAGATGGCCCAGATTCCCCTTCACCGAGCCGATCAGGAGCGGGCGGGCGGGTTCGCGTCCGGCTCCGAGCACCTCACCGAGCGCGCCCGCCTCGATCGGGTCGCCCACCTCGGTCCCGGTCCCGTGCGCCTCCACATAGTCCACAGTGGACGGTTCGACACCCGACGCCGCGTAGGCGTCCCGCAACAGGTCGGCCTGCGCGCCGGGGCTGGGCGCGACGAGACCGTTGGACCGGCCGTCGGAATTGACCGCGCTGCCGCGGATCACCGCGAGCACCCGGTCTCCCGCGCGGCGAGCGGCCTTCAGCGGCTTGAGCACGATCACGCCACAGCCCTCGCCGCGGGCGATGCCGTCGGCGGCGGCGTCGAACGGTTTGCAATATCCGTCCGGGGCCAGCACCCCGGCACGCTGGAAGGACGCGGTGACCGCCGGCGAGAGCAGCAGGTTCACCCCGGCGGCGAGCGCCGTCCCGCATTCACCGCGACGGAGGCTCTGCACCGCTTGGTGTACCGCGACCAACGAGGACGAGCAGGCGGTGTCGACGGTGAGGCTCGGCCCGCGCAGGTCGAAAAAGTACGACAGCCGGTTGGCGGCGATACTCGTCGCGGCACCGGTGGCCGACCAGACGTCGACGGCGGCGGGATCGGCCATCGTCAGGTGGCCGTACTCGCCCGCCGAAAGCCCGACGAACACCCCGGTCCGGCTTCCCCGCAGCGTGGACGGCGGGATCCCGGCGTGCTCCAGCGCCGCCCACGCCACTTCGAGCAGTATCCGCTGCTGGGGATCCATCGCTTCGGCCTCGCCCGGGGTGATGCCGAAGAAGTCGGCGTCGAAACCGGCGATGTCGCCGAGGAACCCGCCGCGCGCGGGGGCCTCCCAGCGCTGCTCCGGAACCTCGCGGATGCCGTCGCGCCCGGCCTCAAGGAGGCGCCAATAGCGCTCCGGGGAGTCCGCGCCACCCGGCAGGCGACAGCCGACGCCGACGATCGCGATCGGTTCCTCTTCACGGCCTTCACCGCGCACGAGCGCGGGATCTTCTACTGTGGACAGACGAGCGGCGAGGGCGGCGATCGTCGGGTACTGCCACACCAGGGTCGGCGGCAACGGGCGGCCGAGATAGCGGCCCAGATCCGCCGCCAGTTCCATCGACTCCCGCGAGGAAAGCCCGCTCTCGTGCAACGGCCGGTCCGGATCGACCTGCGCCGCGGGCGACCCGGTCCGCTCCGCCACCCGCGCGATGAGCCAGGCACGGATCTCCGCGGTCACCCGAGCCGCCGCGCGGTCAGCGAACCGTCCAGATAGGACTTCCGGCACCGGGCACGGCTGATCTTGCCGCTGGAGGTCCGCGGCACCTCGCCCGGGGCGAGGAAGACGACGTCGTGGGGCCGCAGACCGTGCACGCCCGAGACGACCCTCCGGATCTCCGTGGCCGCCACGGCGAGGTCGGCCCCGGTCTCCTTGGCACGCTCCGCCAGCACGACCGCCACTTCGCCGTCTTCGTGCTCGATCGCGAAGGCCGCGGCGGAATGCGGCCGGACGGCGGGATGCGTCTCCACGGTCTGTTCGATGTCCTGCGGGTAGTGGTTGCGGCCGTCGACGATGACGAGGTCCTTGAGCCTGCCGGTCATGAACAGTTCGCCCTCGTACCGCACACCGAGATCGCCGGTCGCGAGCCAGCCCGCGCCGGAGTCCGGGTCGATCGGGGGCAGGCCGAAGACGCGTTCCGAAGCGGCCGGCCGTCCCCAGTAGCCCACGCCGACGTTCGGGCCGTTGACCTGGATCTCCCCCACCCTGCCCGGTTCGACCAGCGCGCCGGTGACCGGATCGGCGAGGCGGACCCGTTGTCCCACCGGGAAACCGCAGGAGACGAGCGTGGTGGACGCCGCGCCGGGGAGCGCCGGCGCGGCCAGTCCGGCGCCGAGGCCGTCACGGTCGAAGTCGACCTGCCGTGGTGCCTTGCCCGCCTCGGTGACGGAGACGAGCACCGTGGCCTCGGCCAGCCCGTAGGAGGACCGGTGCACCTCCGGGCGCAGGCCGCATTCCTCGAAAGCGCCGTGGAACTTCGCGATGGTCGAAGGAAGAACCGGCTCGCTGCCGTTGATCAGCGAGACGACCCGGCTCAGTTCGAGGTAGCTCTTCTCGTTCTCGGTGACCCGGGAAGCGGTGTAGGCGTAGGCGAAATTCGGGGCCGCGCTGATCGCGCCGGGACTGGCCGAGAGCGCGCGCAGCCACCGCGACGGCCGTTCCAGGAAGGCGCGCGGATCCATCAGGACCGATGCCGCGCCCGCCGCCAGCGGCGCGCCGATCCCGAGGATCAGGCCCATGTCGTGGAAGAGCGGCAGCCAGCTGACGGCCGACGTCGTCCCGGTTTCGATCGCGTAGGCGTCGCAAGCCTGACGGGCGTTGGTGAGCGCGTTGCGATGCGTCAGCATCACGCCGGCCGGCGTCCGCGTGGAACCGGACGTGTACTGCAGGTACGCCACTCCGTCCGGTTCCGGTCGCGGCCAGGAGCGATCACCGGCCGCGACCGGAGTAGTGGTGTCGACGGCGAGCACGGCGGGCCGCTCGAAATCCGTCGAGGCGAGGAAACCGGCGGCGTCTTCGAGTCCGTCGGTGGTCGTGAGCACGACTCTCGGCGCGCAGTCGGCGAGCACGGCGGCCAGCCTGCCCGCGTGCCCGGGAAGGCCCGGGGAGAACAGCGGAACCGCGACCAGGCCCGCACGGATCGCGCCGAGGAAGGCGACGACGTAGTCGACGGACTGCGGTGCCAGGATCGCGGCCCGGTCTCCCGGGCCGGTGAACCCGGTCAGCCGCGTGGCGAGGGCGTCGACCCGGTCGTCGAGTTCGCGCCAGGACAGGGTGATCGCCCGGCCGTCCGCCCCGGCACGATGGTCGAGGTAGGTCACCGCGACGTCGTCGCCGAGCCGCCACGCCCAGTACCTCAGCAGCGTCGCGAACGACTCCCCGCCGCGTGCGTCGTCCGGCGCGCAGACGGCGCCGACCGATTCCGAAATGGTTTCCATGGCCCCTCGTTTTTGACGACTCGTGCAGGAGCGGGTGAATTCGGAACGGCGCCGTTGCCGAAAGCGGATTCCATTCCGGAGACCGTTCTTTATCTGCCCGGAACTGTATGGATGTCCCGGGAAGAGTGTCAATGAAAGGATGATGGAACGCCGTCGAAGACGCGGACGTGCTCACGGGGACGCGAGAAAGGGGGCACTACGCTTGTCACTTCGGCACGAACTTCGGCGCGGGCGGGATCGAGGGTGAACGGTAAGGACCGTTTCGCGTGATCGGATGGACGGCACGCGTGATCGGATGGACGGCACGCGTGATCGGATGGACGGCACATGTGATCCGGCGGACGACACGCGTGATCGGATGGACGACACGGGCGTGGCCGCCACTTGAGCACCGGCGTTTCAGAGCCAGCCTTGGCGTGACGCCTGCGCTCCCAGCTGGAACCTGGTCCGCGCGCCCAGCACTTGCTGCAACCGGCTGATCCGCCGGAGCACCGTCCGCTCACTGATCCCGAGCTCGCGCGCGATCGCCTCGTCGGTCAGGCCTCCGCTCAGCAGCGCGAGCAGGCGGCGCGTGGCGACGGTCGGTTCCTGCGCCGCTTCCGCGTCGTCCGGCCCGCCCGCCCGGACGGGCACGGCCATCCGCCAGAAGGATGCGAACAACTCGATCAGCGCGCTCAACAGCATCGACGGATGGATCAAGAGGGCCAGGACGTCACCGGCGTCGGAATTCGGGACGGCGATCAGCGCCCGGTTGCTGTCGGCGATCACCAGCTTCAGCGGCAGCCCCGGAAACACCCTGGCCTGCTCGCCGAGGGCGATGCTCGACTGCACCTGGGTGAAGCCGTCGTCGTACTGCAGCACCGACGAGTCGTAGACGACGCGGTACGCGATGCCGCGCGCCATCGAGCCGGGCTGCACCGTGCTCACTTCGGCCTTCGGGCTCATGTACGACCCCGGGTCCAGCGCGACGATGTCGACGCCCGCCTGGGTCTGCATCGCTTCGAAGGTGGCGATCACCTCGTCCCGGCTGCGCAGCACCTCGACGAAGTCCGCGTCGCGACCGGCCCGCAGCGAGTAGGCGGCGCCGAGCACCTCGGCCGCTTCCCGCGCGCGGATCGCCGCGGCCTCGTGCTGCGCCGCGAACGCCGACAGCGCCGCGCGCGGCGGGCACACCTCGACCCCGGACGCGCCATCCCGGATCAGGCCGAACCGCTCCAGCTCCGCCAGTTCGGCGCCGGGCGTGATCGGGCGCCCGTCCAGCAGGGCCCGGTAGAGCTGCTCGGCCTCCATCGACAGGCCCCGCGACTCGGCGAGCATGACGCTTCTCCTCCCCCCACGCCGGGATCGACCGACGTGACATCGATGTCACGCCTGGCGGATTGGCTGTTTCCGCTCACAGGTCTTGAGGGGGAAAATCACCTGATCGTGCGCCTGAACCGATAACGAAAAGCGTCACAGATCATGCCGAAGAGGCTCCCGTGAGCCGGACCGGCCCGCGGGAGCCTCTCGTCAACACCGTCTGGGGCTAAGCATTGTCGGCTCAGCCGAGTACAACCCCCCGCCCGCACCGCCAGGAACCACCTGGGTCACGAGCCAGCGAACAGAAGGACAGTGCCTAGGCGTTGGCGGGCATGCCCTTCTCGTCCGCTTCCGGCGTCGCGGTGCCTTCCAGCAGCTCACGGACGATCTCGTTCGCCTTGCGCACCTGGGGCGTGATCATCTTGAGCTTGATCTTCCCGTCGTGCCCGAGGTGGCCGCCGACCTCGGCCGTCTTGTCCTCACCCGGCAGCGGGAGACCCTGGCAGCCGGTGAACTTCTTCTTGGGCGTGAACCCGGTCTGGAAGTAGGCGACGATCGGGTCGTCGACGCAGTCGGTGTTGTACGGGAAGATCCCGTGGCTGCCTTCGTTGTCGACGCTGATCATCTTGGCGCCCGGCAGGCCGTTCGCGGTCGCGAGCGCGCCCTCGTACGGCGTGGCCGCGTCGAGTTCGGTCTGCGCGATCAGCAGCTTCGGGAACGTCTTGGCGTCCGGCGCCGGCTTGGCGTTGGTGGTCGGCCAGAACGCGCACAGGGGCGCGCCCGACAGGGCCATGATCGGCGCGATGAACGGTGCGTTCACGGTCAGGTCGGCCTGCCAGTAGTTCCAGTAGTGCAGGTTCTGGTTCCACTGGCCGTCTTGGCAGCGGATCGCCTCGAACGCGGCATCCCAGGTCTCGACCTCGGCGCCGCCCTGGTAGGAGGCCTTGCGCTCGACCGAGTCCTTCTTCGCGATGGCCTCCAGCGCGTTGCCCTTGGCCTTGTTCAGGAACGCCTTGTTCGCGTCGGTCAGCCCTGGAGTGGCGAGCGCCTTCGCGACGACCTGCTCCAGTTTCTCCGCGTCGGTCCCGGTCGGCGCCGGTCCCTTCGCCAGCGCGGCCACCATGGAAGCCGCGGACGGGTACTGGGAGGTGTCGTACATCGCCGGGATGATGAACCACGCGGCGTGGAGCATGCCCGTGAACTCCCGGGTGCCGCCCGCCTTCTCCCAGTTGCGGCGGATCTCGAGCGGGTCGGTGCCCGCCTTGTACTTGGCGTCGTTGCGCGCGACGTAAGGCAGCAGCGCCTCCTGGAACTGGCGGTCACGGCTGCGCGGCTGCAGATCCCAGGTCTTCTCCAGCGTCGAGCGGCTCGCGTCGGTCGACGAGTCGAGCAGGAACCGGTGCGCCTTGGCCGGGAACGTGGTGGCGTACCAGGTACCGAGCCACGTGCCGTACGAGTAACCGATGTAGCTGGTCTTCTTCTCCCCGAGCAGCACCCGGATGAAGTCCATGTCGTACGCGGTCTGCTCGGTGGTGATGAACTTCGTCAGCGGGTTCTTCAGGCAGCCCTCGACCTTCGCCCGGCTGATCACGTTCTGGTCCGTGCTGTCCGGGACGGTGTAGCTACAGGTCAGCGGGGTGCTCTCGCCGACACCGCGGGGGTCGAAACCGACGAAGTCGTACTGCGAGGCCAGCACGGGGCTGCGCATCGCCATCGCGGCGCCCCACGGGAGACCTTCGCCGCCGGGTCCGCCGGGGTTGACCAGCGCGATGCCCTGCCTGCCGGTGCCGGGGTAGGCGGTCGCGGTCTTGGAGACGCGGACGCCGATGGTGTTGCCGTCCTGCGGGTTGTGCCAGTCACGCGGCACCTGGACGGTGGCGCAGGCCAGGCCCTTGACCTTCTTCAGTTCGGCTTCCGTCGCCGGCGCGACCGAGGGGAAGGAGCACTCGCCCCAGGCCACGGCCTGCTTGGTCAGCGCACCGGCGAGCGCGGCGGTGTCCGGCTCGGCCTTGGCCGCGGGAGCCGCACCCGTTGCCGGAGCCAGTACCAGGCCGGAGGCCAGGAACGCAGCGGCGGCCACGGCCACCGTGCCTCTCCGCGTCTTTTTCGTACTACTGATCACCATGATCCCTTTCGACACGTGCCCCCGACGTCCGTACGTGAAGTAAAGACGGGTGATCAGGTCTCCCACACGGCCGGAAGATGGCGGATACCCGACATGGCAGGATCTCGACATCTCGTGACTCGCGTGACCAGAGGCGTGACTCGCGTGATCAGAAGCGTAACTCGCGTGATCAGAGGCCTAACTCGCGAGTCACGACTTGTCTTCCGGGTGCAGTCCCGGGCCGTGATCGGGGTCCGACGACGGCGCGATCGGGGTCGGGCTGAGCGAAGCTTCGTCCTCCCCCTCCTCCAGCAGGGTCGCGGCGGCGCCGACCACCTTCAGGTCCGGCTCGCCGACGGCCTCCTCGTCCTTGTCCGCGTAGTCCACGCGAGCGAGGACACTGCGCATCGCCTCGACCCGAGCCCGCTTCTTGTCGTTGCTCTTGACCACCGTCCACGGCGCGATCTCCGTGTCGGTGGACCGGAACATCGCGACCTTCGCTTCGGTGTAGGCGTCCCAGCGGTCGAGCGACTTGATGTCGTTGGGGCTCAGTTTCCATTGCCGCACCGGATCGACCTGCCGGATGAGGAACCGGGTGCGCTGCTCGGACTTCGACACCGAGAACCAGAGTTTGACGAGGACGATCCCGTCGTCGACGAGCATCTCCTCGAACGTCGGCGCCTGCCGCATGAAGCGCTCGTACTGTTCGTCCGTGCAGTACTCCATCACCCGTTCGACGCCCGCCCGGTTGTACCAGGACCGGTCGAACAGCACGATCTCACCCTCGGTGGGCAGGTGGTTCACGTAACGCTGGAAGTACCACTCGCCCTGCTCGCGGTCGGTGGGCTTGCTCAGCGCCACCACTCTCGCGCCGCGCGGGTTGAGGTGTTCGGTGAACCGCTTGATGGTGCCGCCCTTGCCCGCCGCGTCGCGCCCCTCGAACAGGATCACCATGCGGCCGCCGGTGTCCTTGATCCAGTACTGCAGTTTCAGCAGTTCGATCTGCAGCGACCGTTTCACGACCTCGTATTCCTCGCGCGACATTCGCGCCGGGTACGGGTAGTTCTCCCGCCAGGTGTCGATCGGCGATCCGTCGGGGCGGAGCAGCACCGGGTCGTCGGCGTCCTCGTAGTCGACGACGAGACGCTGGTCCCTCAGTTCCGGGAAATACGAGTGGTCGAGCACGTGCCGCTGATACCCCTACGGGAGGGCTCGCAAACGCGGTGCGTCAACCACCGAGCCCTTCGGCGAACCGCCGCGCCGCTTCGAGATCGGCCGTACCGGGCCGGTTCCTGCCGATCCCGCCGACGAGCCTGAACGGGAGCCAGGTGTCGAAACCCCGGCACGAGAACGTGCCCACCACCTCGAAGCCCTTGCGGCCGAGCGACTTCGCCAGGCGACGGGAGTAGCGCCGGAATCGCGGTTCCGGGAGCCCGCTCGTGCTGAACACGAACGCCTTCCTCCGCTGCTTCGACGGCATCTCGACGAGACGCCGCAGGCGCGGGTGGAAGTCCATGCCGAAGATCCCCGAGCCGAAACCCACGAGGTCACAGGAATCGAGGTCGGCCGGGTCGAGCTCCTCGGGGCTGACGACGCGGGCGTCGAGAACTCCCGCCAGCACCTCGGCGATCCGTGCCGTGTTGCCGTGGGACACCGAAACGCACACGATGACGACCTTCATGCCGATCCTCCACTTCGCCGGTTCTCTCCCCATGAGAACCGAGCAGCGGCGTAGAACGTGACATCACCCTTCGCGCAGGTGATCCCGCAGCGCTCGCGCGACGCGGGCCATCAGCACTTCGGCCTCGGGCTGGATCGCGGCGGGCACCTGGGATCCGGTCAGCGCGGCGATCGCGTACGTCCCGCCGTCGGCGTGTTCGACCACCCCGACCTCGTGCCGCAGGTTCAGCACCGTGCCGGTCTTCGACGACCATTTCGTGGCGTCGGAGACGAAATCGGGGCTCAGCCGCTGACGCAGCAGGTTCAGCCCCATGAGTTCGCGCACCCGCACCGCCACCTCTCCGTCCACTTTGGACGGTTTCCACAGCGCTTCGAGGAGGTTCACGAACGCGCGGGCCGAGCCGGAACTCGCGCGTGTGACGTCGAGCTGCGGAACGGGATGGCCTTGCCCGGCGGTGCCCGCGTTGATCGCGAGCGCGTGCGCGAGGTGGACGTCGGCCGGGGCGAACCGTTCGGCAGGCGTGTCACTGAGGTCCGCGGCCGGATGCCGCGCGGTGATCCCGGAAACGCCCCATTCCCGCGTCATCCTGGTGACCTCGGCGGGCGGCGTCAGCGCGAAGAGCGCGTCCGCGGCGGTCTCGTCGCTGATGGCCATCGTCAGGTAGAGCAGGTCGTCGATCGCCACCGTGGCCGGATGCCGGAACCGCGTCAGCCCGGTCGGCCCGGGGGCGGTGGCCCGTCCCGGCTCGACGTCGATCGGCGTGGAGCCGTCCAGCTCACCCCGGCGGATCCGCTCCAGCGTCGCCGCGGCGAGCGGGATCTTCACCAGCGAGGCACTCGGAAACTCCAGGTCCGGGTCGATGCCGATCTCGTATCCGGTCCGCAGATCGCGCACGAGGAACGAGCCTCGCAGGCCACCGTCATCCAGTTCGGCCCGCAGCCCGAGGAGCAGGGTCTCCGTGTTCATGTCGTCTCCTCCGCGCCGAGACACCGGGCGATGTCCGGCCACAATCGTGCCCGGAGCCGCTGAGCGTCCTCGCCGGGCCCCGCCGTGATCTCGAACCCGCGCGCGAGCCGGGTTTCGCCGATCGTCCGCCAGTTCAGGCCGAGTTCGGTGGCCTGGGCCGCCGAACAGAGCAGCAGATCGTCCGAACCGAACACCGCCGCGGCGGCCGCGGTGAGCGCGTCGGCGACGGACACCTGCGCGGGCCGCAAGCCCACCGAGTCACGGATCCGGAAGAGGCGATCCCGGATATGCGGCACGTCGTCCTCGGGCTGGATCCAGACCCGGCGCGGCGACCGGCCGGACCGGCCGACGCGCAGCGTTTCCAGATGGAGGGCGCCCGCCCGCGGCCTGCCCCCACCCGCCAACCCGAGCGGCACCGTCCAGACGCCCTCTTCGGCGGGAACGGCCGTGAGCGCCGCGCGAACCTCCTGTGTGCGCACGAGTTCCGCCCGCTCCCCCGGCGGCGCCTGCCGGAATTCCAGGAAGACGTCCAGCGCTCGCGCCGCCGCGTCGAGTTCGGCGAGTTCGCGGACGGTGCAGGTGTCCGGCATCGCCAGCCGCATCGGCCGCAGTCTGGCGCGGTGCGCGTCGTGCTCCATGGCGTCGGCCAGCGCCACCAGCCGTTTCGCCGACGGCAGCAGATCCCGGCCGAACGGGGTGAGCACGGCGCGGCGGGTGGAGCGGTCGAACAGTCGCTCCCCGAAATGCCGTTCCAGCGCCGCGATCCGGCGGCTCGCCACCGGCTGGGGGATACGCGCGATCGCGGCTCCCGCGGTGAAAGTCCCGGCCTCGCTCACGCTCACGAACGCTCGGCAGCTCCCGATCAGGTCCACGACCACATACTATGCCGATCATGCATGAAAGAGGTCGTTCGTGTCTTGGACAGCATGACCGGTGCTGGCCAGACTGCGGACATCGAACGATCTCGAAAGGAACCACCGTGTCCGTCACTTCCCGCCGCTGGGCCGCCCTGCTGGCACTCTCGGTCGCGTCACTCGCCGCGTGTTCCACGCCCGCCCCCGTGCCGCCGCCCGCCACCTCCTCTCCTGCCGCGGCGACCGGGCGAGCCGACTTCGAACAGCTCGAACGCGCCTACCGCGCCCGGCTCGGGGTGTACGCGGTGGACACCGCGTCCGGGCGCGAAGTCGCCTTCCGCGCCGACGAACGCTTCGCCTACGCCTCGACGCACAAGGTGTTCAGCGCCGGTGGTGTCCTGCAGCGGACGCCGGTCGCGGATCTGGACCGCACGGTGACCTACGACCGCAAGGACCTGGTCGTGAATTCGCCGGTCACGGAAAAACACGTGGCCACCGGGATGCCGCTGCGCGCCGTCATGGACGCGACCCTCCGGTACAGCGACAACACCGGCGGGAACCTGCTCTTCCGCGAACTCGGCGGCCCCGAAGGGCTCAACACGGTCCTGCGCGGGATCGGCGACACCACGAGCCACGCCGACCGGATCGAACCGGAACTCAACGACACCGCGCCCGGCGACACCCGGGACACGAGCACACCGCGAGCGCTCGCCGTGAGCCTGCGCGCCTTCGCCCTCGGCGACGCCCTCCCCCAGGACAAACGCAAGATCCTGGTCGACATGATGCGGGCCAGCACCACCGGCGACCAGAACATCCGCGCCGGGGTGCCCGGCTGGCCGGTCGCCGACAAGACCGGAACGGCGTCCTACGGGACACGCAACGACATCGGGGTGGTGTGGCCGCCGAACCGGGCGCCGATCGTCATCTCGGTGCTGACCGACCGGTCGGAGAAGGACGCCGAGATCGACAACAAGCTCCTTGCCGACGCCACCGCGGCCGCGGTGAAAGCCCTTCCCTGAGCGAAAACCGCCGGGACGGACGAGGTTCCGTCCGTCCCGGCGGGGTTCAGCGGCTCAGCGACGGCAGGGGTTGCCCGCCGGATGCGCCGAGGTTCCGTGCACGTCGGCCTGGGACTCCGCGAGCACGATCTTCGCGAGCGCGGTGTCCAGTGCGACGGCCTGCTGCTTCACCACGCCGTTCGCCACGGTCTGGCCGTTGAGCTTCAACGAACCGATGACCAGCGGGATGGTCAACGGCGCCGAGCCCACGGTGATCGATTCACCGTTGATCTTCAGCGAGGCGACGTTCGAACTGCCCGTCAGCACCGGGGCGAGCCCGCCCGGCGACGGCTGACAGGTCGCGGTCGCCTGCGACTGGATCACGCCGAGTTCGACGGTCAGCCCGAGCGTGCTGATCACCGTCTTGTCGATCTTGGCCGACGCCAGCGCGCGATCGCCCGCGGCCGGGGCCGCCGACTGGTCGTCCGGCGTGAGGTCGGTCGAGGCGGTCAGCACCTTGGTGTCGACCTTGATCAGGCCGGCGTTGAGCGTCGCGGCGGCGACGGTGCTGCTGTCGTCGGCACAAGGCAGGTTCGCCGGGTTGGCCCGCGCAGCGGTCACCCCGAGGACGTTCGCCGCGGTGCCGGTGCAGGAGAAGACGCCGTCACGGTCGTCGTCGAGGATCGTGCCGACCCCGGTCGCGTCGATGAGACCGGCGCCCGACGGGGCCGACAGGTTCACCGTGAACGTCTCGGCCGGCTCGTCGACGGTGTCCGGGTTGACCAGCACGGTCACCGGCCGGGTCGTCTGGCCCGGCGCGAACGTGACCGTCCCGTTCGCGGCCGTGTAGTCGGCGGACGCGGTCGCGGTGCCGTCGGCGGTCGCGTACTGGACCGTCACCGGATTCGGGCTGGGGCCGCCGAGCAGCGACACCGTGAACGTCGCCGGTACCTGCGCGCCACCGGAGCCCTCGCCGACCGTCACGTCGTCGACGCTCAAGCCGAGCACGCGCACGGTCGTTGTCTCGAGGTATCCCCGCGAAGCCCCGTCGACCTGGTAGTCGACGACGCACTGGTAGGTACCGGGTGCGGCATTGGCGGCGACCTTGATCGTCTCGGTGAACGTGGCGACCCCGCCGCTGGCCACCGTGACGCTGCCCGGGGCGTTGGTGACGGTGAGCTGCGGATCGCAGCTGGTCACCTTCGGGATCACCGTGACCTCGATGGACTTGATGCCGTCCAAGATGGCCTGGGAAACCTGACCGGCCGGGACGTTGTTCAGCAGTACGCCGCCCGTGGCCGAGGTGATGGCGGAAGCCTGCCCCGTGGCGTCGAGCGCGCCGACGTTGACGGCGACCACGCGGATCTTCGCCGCCTGCAACGCCGCGATGGTCTGGGCCAGGGTGTGCCCGCCGCTCGGGTCGTGCGACGGCGCGTCGCCGAACCACGCGATGATGCGGGTGCCGTCCGGCCGGAAGGTGACCGCGCCGGTGGCCAGCTGGTAGAGCGCGTTCAGGTTCGCCTCCGGCGTGTCCCCGCCACCCGAGGCCACCCACTGGTTGATCCCGGCCTGGACGGCGGTCGTGTCCCCGGTGATGCCCTGATTGACCTTGAACGGCACCGAGTCGGTGAAGTCCTTGTACTCGGCGACACCGAACTGTGCCGTCGGCTGCGCGGCGAGGACGTCACCGGTGATGGCGCCGGCGTTCGTCCGCACGTTGCCGATCGGGCCGCCCATGCTGCCCGTGGTGTCCGCGAGCAGGACGAGGTCGGGGTTCGGCGGCACGGCCGAGGTCGTCACGTTCTTGGTCACGGTCGTGCTCTGCCCCGCGTTCAGGGTGAGGTCGAGCGTGGCCGGGTCCACTCCCGGTGGAGCCGCGGCGGCGACCGCGGTGGACGCGAGCATCGCCGAAACGGCGGCAAGGACGACGAGCAGTGGTCTTCGAGACATGGACTTCCCTTTCGAGACCCGGCCGAAGCCGGAATTCCTGGACTCGGTGGAGAAGACGGAATAATTTCGCTTTTCGTTAGCGCGAGAACCGCACTTCACCCAGAGCGCCCTGTGTCAAGGCGCCCAACGGGGCTGTTACCGCGAATCCGGGCTACGCGGACCAGGTCCGCATTGCGCCGTCCAGCCGAAGGACGTTGGGCACCTCTCACACTTCAGCGTGAGAGGTGCCGGGGATTCCGGCGTTTTCCGTGATGACTCATCGGGCGGAAATCCGAATTTATCAGCGGATATTCACCGAATGTCGCAACGTCGCCCGCCGGTCGACTCGGCTCGTCAGTAGACGCACTGGATGATCGCGTCGTCCAAGCGGATGTACTTCGCCGGTCCGCCGTTGTTGCCGTAGATCGGCTGAAGATAGACGGTGCCCACGCCGTTCAGATTGAGATCGGGCAAAGTGATGAGCTGATAGCCCGCCCCGTCGTCGATCCACCTCACCGTGTGGGAGATTTTCCGCCAGCCGTTGGGATCCCAGATCTCGAGGCCGATGTTCGCCCCGCCGCCGACCGGGTCGGCGTGGATCGCGGCGGCACAATTCGATCGGTTCGACGGGAAACTCGCGAGCGACTTCGCGGTCCGCATCGCCGACCAGCCGTTGCCGGCGAAGAGCCAGCCGTTGTTGTTGCCGGTCCGCGCCACTCCCATGCCGATGTCGAACCAGGAATGCCCGTCACCGCCCTGGATCCCCCGTTCCCATACGCCGTAGGGATTGGATTCGTAACCGTCGGACCATTGCACGATCCCGGCGTGTGCCGTTCCCGCGACACCCAGGAGCGTCAGCGAAAACACCGACACGACGGCGAATATCTTCTTGAACACGAGAGTCCCCCCTCTTCGCGCGAAATGAACCCCGTCAGGGGACCAGAGTCCGGAACGCGAGCACAAGGTACGTTCGCGCGCACGATCGACTGCCTCGACGTACCTGACCGAGGGCAGGGCAAGACGTGGCATATGGGCCAGCGGCAGGCAAAGTCCGTGAAGGCCTCCCTGCCTACCTTGAGGGTAGTGAAGGGCCCTTCACGGAAATTCAGCAGCCGCTCCCCGTCCCGAAAGCCATTTTCGGACGCACCAGATTTGCCTTACCCCACCTAAGCGAGGTCGGCGGGCCGCGTCCGCAGTTTGGCGGCGATCCGGGCCAGCGCCTGCTGATCCTCCGCGGTCAACGGGTCGAGGACGAGCTCCCGCACCGAACGGACGTGCGTGGGAGCGGCCGCGACGACCACGTCGTAGCCGTCGTCGGTGAGCACGGCGAGCGTGTACCGGCCGTCTCCGGGATCCGGCGTCCGTTCCACCCAGCCCCGCTGCTCGAAGCGTTTGACCACATTGGACAGACGCGAGAGCGAGCCGTTGGCGAGGTAGGCCAGCTCGCTCATCCGCAGCCGCCGGTCCGGAGCCTCCGAAATATGGCTGAGGGTCAGGTACTCGAACAGCGTCAGCCCGGCGTCCTGCTGCAGAGGCGACTCGAGCCGTCCCGGCAGCAGGAGAACCAGGGAGACCAGGCCGGTCCAAGCCTCTTTTTCGGCAGCGGACAGCCACAGTGCTTCGTCGGGGTCCGGGGTGGCCATGGCGGAACCTTACCCAGAACTCGACGACTTCACACGTGAAGTAAAAGTGTGCTACGTTCACTTCAAGGATGAAGTCAACGAGAGGATCCACCATGACCCAGCCGGAGTTCTTCGCCACGCCCGGCTACGGCGACCGGCAACTGAAAGTGATGCGCTACAGCCAGGCGGTGCGCGTCGGCGATCGCGTCGAGATCTCAGGGCAAGGAGGCTGGGACGACGACTTGAACTTCCCCGAATCGCTCGAAGAGGAGATCGTCAAGGCCTTCGAGAACGTCGAGCGGACCCTCGCCACGGCGGGCGCCACCTGGCGCGACGTCATCGCCGTGAACTCGTACCACGTCCCGGAAACCCCCGGTTTCCTCGGCGAGACCCACAACCGCGTGATGGTCGAGCAGTTCCGCGAGCGCATGGGCGACCGTGCGCCGATCTGGACGGAGACCGGCGTTCCGGCTCTCGGCGCACCGGGAATGCGGGTCGAGATCAGAGTCACCGCGATCGCCGGGCGTTCCCGCGTGTGAATCCCCTTCTGCCTGGGTACTCCCTTACCGCGCCCATGCTCTTGGCCAAGCTGGGAAACCCGCTAAGGAGAACGCGTGGGTATCACGAGAACACGACAGGCTTACGAATTCCCCGCCGGCGTCGCCCCGCCGCTGGGAGAGGTCCGGGCCTGGCTGCGAGAGCGGCTGAGCGAGGTCGGCCGCACCACCATCGCGGACACCGAACTGCTGACCACGGAACTGGTCACCAACGCGCACGAACACGCGGATGGCGTCGCCGAGCTCAGGGTCTCCGTACCCTCGGGCCGGGACGTCGTCCGCGTCGAAGTCGACGACCGCCGGCCGCGCCTGCGGCCGTACCGCGTGACCAAAGCGGATCCGACGAGTCCCCACGGGCGAGGGCTGGCGCTGGTCGAGGCGATCAGCGCCCGATGGGGTGTGGTCGCCGGCGCGAGGCGCAAAACGGTGTGGGCGGAGATCCCGGTGCTCTGACACGATCATCGGGTGACACTGGGCGTCGAAGCCGGGGCGCACGCGCTCGACCGCCGGGTTTCCTGGCCGGGACGAAGACCGGCTGGCCGACCTCACGGCCGCGGGCACGCTCACCGTCGAACCCGCGGTCAGTTCAGGAGACGCGGATCCACGGCTCCCCCGAGCCAGGCACGAAGGACTCCGTTGAAGAATTCGGGATCCTCCACGCTCCAGATGTGGTGCATCCCCGGCGCGACCCGGGACCGCGTCTGGGGCGCGGCCCGAGCGATTTCCGCGAGGGATCGTCGCACCGCCGCGGAATCCTTCTCCCCCGCTATCGCGAGCAACGGCCCGGTATAGCGGCGTACCTCCGCCGGCACCCCGCCCGCGCACACCTCGGCGGACATCGCGGACGCGGTTTCGCGGCGCACCGAGAGACCGTGCTCGACATACCGGGCACGGGCGTCCTCGGGGAGCCCGAAGACGGCCGCTTGGGCACGCCAGTACCAGCGGGCTCGCGAGAACGCCGACTGCAGCACGCAGTACAAACGCATCCCGGCCCCGGCGGGCGTGAGCGGCGCGCTGGTCAGGAACGCCGAGCTCACCCGGTCCGGATGCCGCGCCAGCACACGCAACGCCGTCAGCGCGCCCAGGGAAAGCCCGACGAGATCGAACTGGCCGTCGGCACCGTGCCCGGTCACTCTCGCGATGACGTCGTCCGCCACCGCGTCCAGCCCCGGCCAGTCCTCGCGGACCCGTTCGCCGAAGCCCGGCAGATCCGGCGTGAGCACCGTCCGATCGCCGAACGCGGACAGCTGCGGCTCCCACATCCAGTTCGCCACGTTGCCGCCGTGCAGCAGTACCACCGGCCGCTCCGCCGTGGCCGTTCCGGCGGAATGCACCTCGGGGAACGCGCTCACGAGAGCTCCTTCTCGAGTGCGTCGAGCCAGTCCAGTTCGACGCGCAGATGCGCGATTCCGTTGTCCAGTGTGGACAGTCGCAGCCGGGCCGCCCGGTCAGGCGCCCCGGACTCCGCCCGCGTCCGCTCGAACCGGTCCAGCCGTGCCCGAGTCGCCTCGCGATGTGTCGCCACGAGCGAGCGGAAGGTGTCATCGTCGAGGTCCGCGCCGAAGAACACCCGCGCGAGGAACGGATCGCGTTCGACGTGCCGCTCGGGCTCACTCGCCAGCCACTCGGCGAGCGCCGCCCGCCCCTCGGCGGTGATGCGGTGTTCCTGCCGGTCCGGCGCTCCGGAACCGGCCACTTTTTCGACCTCGGCGAGCCCGTCCGTGACGAGCCGGACAAGGGTGCGATAGATCTGCGCCTTGTCGGCCGCCCAGAAGTGGCCGACGGTCGACTCGAAATGGCGCTTGAGGTCGTAGCCGGTCATGGGTGCGAGGGCGAGCAACCCCAGGATGAGGCGGGAAAGAACCATGCCACTAGTAGACTAGTCCTCTATAGGACTTGTCAACTAGGACTCCTTCGATTCGACCCGCCCGACCGGATCGGACTCCGTCGCCAGCGCGTCGGTCGCCTCCTGCCAGGCAGGATCAGCCGGATAGAGCTCGCTGCGGAGATAGGCCGTCGTGAGCCGCTGGACCGCGGCCACTCGCTCCGGGTTCTCGTCCGTGGTCTCGGCGACGTCGTAGCCGGAAATCCCGCCGAGACCGTGTTCCGCGCCGAACAGGGTGAGCAAGGTCTTGCGCCCCGGCGAAAGGAAATACGGATCGGTGTGCCATTCCGGGCCACGGACCGTCAGATGCGCCGAGGAGTCCTTGTCACCGGCGACCACGAGGGCGGGAGTCGTCATCGTGGAGAAATCGGTACTGACGAAGAAGGGATAGTGCTCCGCCACGAATTTTGTGACGGCGTCGCCGCCGCGACCGGGCGCGGCGAGCAGCACTCCGGCGGAGACACGGGGCTCGGCCAGGTTCACCACCGTGCCATCACCGGGCTCGGTGTACCGCGCGCCCAGCAGCAGGCTCGCGGTATGCCCGCCCATCGAATGCCCGGCCACGGCGACCTTGCCCCGATCCACTCGTCCGCGCAGGCCGGGCACCGCGGCCTCGATCTCGTCGAGCCGGTCGAGGATGCCGATCATGTCCTCGGCCCGGGACCGTTGATACAGCGGCGCTTCGGGGTGATCGGGCCCCAGATCCAGAGTCCTGGAACTGAGGTGCGTCGGCTGGAGTACGACGAATCCGTGCGCCGCCCAGTAGTTCACGAGCGGGGCATAGCCGTTCAGCGACGACAGATGATTCGAAGGACCCTGGCCGTGCGACAGCAGGATGATCGGCAGCCCGCCACCGGTCATCGGCGCGGAGACCCGAACCCGCAGGTCCACGGCACGGCCCGGGGACGGCAGCGTCACCGGGGCGATCGAGATTACTGGCGTGCTCATGGTGATTCTTCCCTTGTGAGACGGTGCCGCGTTAAGCGGAGCAATGTTCCACAAACATACGGAGCATCGTTCCGCTTTGTCAAACGCCCCTCGGCCGAAGCCCGGTCCAGCATCGGAAGTCGTACCGAGGTAGCCCGCCCGCGCACGTTCGAGCAGCGCGCGTCCGTCGCCGTCGAGCGTCAGCGCGGCGCCGCCGGGATCCTCACGATCGAAATATCCGGCAGAGGCTCGATGCGCATCACCCGCTACGCAAGGTATTTCCGCACCCAGTCGGCGAATCCGGTGAGCGGGAGGCCGAGTTCACGGGCATGGTCCGGCCGTCCGGGCTGGCCGACCACGTTCAGCCACTCGTGCGAGGCGCCCATCGGCGGCATCCCGGCGGCGACCGCCTGCTCGACGGTCATGTCCGGTGCCGCCAGCCGGATGCCCAGCGCGCCGGAGAGGATCTCGGCGATCTCCGCCATGGTCAGGAAGTCGCTCGCCAGCTCCAGTTCGACCCCGGTGAACCGGTCCGGGTCGGCGACGACGGCGGCGGCCGCGGTGCCGATGTCGTCGACGGCGGCCAGCGAAAGGGACGTCGACGGCTTGATCACGCTCACCAGACCGCCGTCCACTCCGCGAGGGAAGAGGAACTTCATGTCGGGCAGGAAGTTCTCCATGAAGAAACCCGGCTTGAGCAGGGTCCACCGGGGGAATCCGGCTTCGCGGAGACGGTCTTGGATCGCGGCCTTGGCGCCCAGCGTGGGCTCCATCGACGTCCAGCGCCCTTCGGCCCACCCGTCCGCCTCGACGTGCTGACCCGCACCCGAAACGGAGGTGTGCACGAACTGCGGCACGCCGGCCGCCTTCGCGCCCTCGATGAGGTTGACGCCCTGAGTCACCTCGCCGGAGAAGTCGAATCCGTCGGCGTTCATGCCCGGCATCTGTACCGAGAAGACGGCGCGGGCACCCTTGGCCCCCCGGATCACGGAATCGACGTCGTGGAGGTCGCCGAAGACGAGTTCGGCGCCGAGCGCTTCGACGGCTTTCGCCCTGGCCGGGTCGCGCACCAGCGCGCGGACGGGAACACCGGCCGCGAGCAGGGCGCGGGCGGTCGCACCGCCCTGCCTGCCGGTGGCGCCGGTGACCAAAACGGGGGCAGAGGACAAGGTGACTCCTTCGGGCGACTAAGTGGCGGGGCCCGCCACTTCTCGTCCGCTACAATATGGCGGGGCCCGCCACTTACGCAAACTTCGAGGTGAAGACATGTCCGACGGCAGGCGTGCCGATGCACGGCGCAACTACGCGCGCATCCTCGCGGTGGCCGAAGACGAGGTCGCGGCCTACGGCTCCGGCGCCTCCCTGGAGCAGATCGCGCGGACCGCCAACGTCGGCTCGGCGACCGTGCGGCGCCACTTCCCCACCCGCCGGGCCCTGCTGGAGGCGGTCTCCGCGAACCGGATCGCGGCGTTGTGCGCCCGCGCCGTCGAGCTGACCGGCGAGGACGACAGCCGGAACGCGCTTTTGACCTGGCTCGACGAGGTCGTCACCTACTGCGTCTCCGCCCGCGGTTTGGCGGCCGCGCTCGCCTACGACGGTCCCCTGGAGCACGAGAACTCCTGTTCCGTCGCCATCGAGGAAGCCGGAGATCCGCTCGTGCGGCGGGCAGCGCGGGACGGCGTGGTGTCCTCGGACGTCACCGTCGCCGACCTGATCACCCTGATCGTCGGCATCGTCCTGGCCACCGAGCACTACCCGGATCCCGCCGCACAGGCGGACCGGTTGTTCCGGTTGGCCGTAGCGGGCCTGAGCCCCCGGGCATGAAACAGGGCCGGAGCGGTCTCCCGCTCCGGCCCCGGATCACTTCCGGCCTATCGCGTACGTCGGCCCGACGAGGCCACCGCCGGCACCGGCCCGCCGTTGATCACGAACTGCGACCCCGGCTCACGGACGATGTCGCCGTTCGCGGAGTTCGTGATCGTCACATTCGTCAAGGTCGCGCTGCCGCGGGCGCCGCTCATCGCGAGGATGCCCGCGCCGTTGTTCGACTTGTCGATCTTGACGCCTCTGAGGGCCGCGGTCACGACGCCGCCCCCCGTCTTGAACTGGACACCGTCGTAGGTCGAGTCGTGGATCTCCGTGTCCCGCAGGACGACCCCGGGGATGTCCTTGCCCTGCGCGAAGAACGTGATCGCGCCGAACTCCTGCTGCTCGCCCCAGAACACGCCGCCGCAGCGGTACAGGGCGTTGTTCGCGATGAGCGTCTCCCCGGAGAACGGCAGCGGGTCGTGATCCGTCGCCAGCATGATGCCCGGGTAGTTCATCGTGTCGTGGACGATGTTGTTCTCGATCTTGTTGCCGTAGCCGCCGTAGATCGCGATCCCGTTGGCCCGCCACGGGAGCTGGACCGTGTTGTTGGCGAACACGTTGTCGTGCGCGATGTCCTGCGACGGATCCTTCACGTACTGGTTCGCCCACACCGCGAGCGAATCGTCACCGGTGGTACGGAACGAAGAGTTGAACACCTTCGAGTTCCGGGTGCCATTGGTGAAGTTGATGCCGTCGGCGTAAGTGTTCCGGATCCGCATACCGCTGAACTCGAGGCCGTCACCCGGGCCCCACAGCGCCGGGAGGTTGCTGTAGTCCCGGCCGACCCACACGCCGACGTTGGCGTGCTCGATCCACACGTTGGAGATCTTCGTGCCGGTGCCGAACCGGCCGTTGAGGCCGACGCCGCCTTCCGCGCCGCCGTCGCCGCCGCGGATCCGGCCGGAACCGAGGATGGCGATGTCGGAGATCTGCGTGTTCTTGTCGATGTCGAACCCGAAGTTGCCCTCGTGCGGATGGTTGATGCCGCCCGCGTTCTGCGGCTCGATCTGCGAGTAGAGCTGCGAATGCCACATGCCTGACCCGCGGATCGTCACGTTGGAGATGCCGATCTGGTTGTACTGGCCGCCGCCGTTCGGCACGTTCGGGTCGTCGGTCAGGATCTTCTTCTCCTGGCGCCACTGCCCCGCCGGGATCCAGACGCAGCCGATCACGCCGTTCTGGTCGTCGGTCACCGCGCGCTGGATCGCCGCCGAGTCGTCGTTCCCGTCGTTCGGCACCGCGCCGTACTCCGTGATCGACACGCAGTTCGCGGGCTTCGCCGACGCCGGGGCGACCTGTTCCAGATCGATGAGGTCGACGATGTAGAACGCCGCGTTGTCACCGCTGTCCCGCTGCAGCTTGAACTTCGTGCCCGGCGGATACGACTGCGACAGCAGCGCGTGCGACTCGTCGAACAGCCGACGGGCGTTGGCCTGCGGGGTGTTGGTCAGGCCTTCGGGATCGTCGGTGCTGCCGTAGAGCCAGCTGTGCTTCGACGACAACGTCAGTTTCTGCGCGAAAGTCCCGTTGACGTACAGGCTGAGCGTCGCGTCCTGCCCGCCGCCACCGGGGGCGTCGGGAATGGAGTTGCGCACGACGATCGAGTTCGCCTGGTTCGCCGACGTGAACTCCACGTACTGTCCCTGGTTCGCCAGCCGCACGGACTTCCGGCCCGACGATTCGGTCCCGAAGTTCGTGTGGCCGAACGTGCGAAGCGGGTCGGCCTCCAGCAGTTGTCCTTGGTACTGCGCGGCTTCCGCCTCGTATTCGACGTACGGGACCGCCGCGCCGCGGCCCACGACGATCGCCCGCGAGAGGCTGTTGTTGGACTCGTTGGTCTCGGTCACCGTGCCGTTCGCGTCGGCCGTCGCGGTCAGGGTCGCGCCACCGTCGGCGGCGGTCCACGTGCCCGAGATCGCGACGTTCGCGGTGGCACCCGCCTCGATCGCCCCGGTGGCACCGGTCAGCCTGGTGTCGCCGACCGCCAGCCGGGTCACCGAAGCGCCTGCGGCGCTCGTGCCGCGGTTGCGCACGGCGACGGTGAAGGACACCGCCGAACCGGCCGCCGGATTGGGCGGGTTCGAGGTGATGCCGGTGACCTCGAGGTCGGGCCCCGGCGACTGGGCGACGACCAACGGGGTCGGCGAGGTGTAGGTGTTGTTCGTTTCGTCCTGCTCGGCCACCTTGCCGGCGGGGTCGGTGGTGGCGGCCACGGTGTACGTCCCTTGTGGACGCGTTCCCGCGTCGACGGTCACCGTGGCGGACTCGCCGGCGGCGAGCGCCCCGACCGCCGCGTCACCGACGACGGTGCCGCCCAGGCCGACGTTCACGGTGGTGGCCGCCGCGTTCGCGGTGCCGGTGTTCTTGACCGTCGCGGACACGGCGAGCCTGCTGGTCTCGGTCGGGTTCGCCGGTGTCCAGGTGGTGCCGGTGACGACGAGGTCCGGGTTCGGCGCGGGAGTACCGATCACCTGGAATTCCGCGACCTGACCGCCGGGGGCACCGGAGTTGGCGAAGAACTGAAGGCGCACCTCCGAAGCGCGTCCGCTGACCGGGATGACCACCGAATTCCGGTTGATGGCCGGGTCGAAGCGGTGGTCGGCTCGCGCCGACAGGGCGGTGAACGCGGTGGAACCCTGCGGACGGCCGAGGACCTCGAAGTTCTGCGTCCGCGCACCCCAGATCGCGTCCGGGTCGAGTTTCACCACGACCGAGTCGACGTCCGCGTCGACCCCGAGCTTCACCGTCAGCGCGTTCGGGTACCCCGCAGCGGATTCCCAGTATGTGGCGGCGTTGTTGTCGTTGGCGTTGGCCGCGACGAACGAATGGACCGTCGACGTGGCCTCGATCGGTTTACCCGCAGCCAGGTTCGCGCCCGCGCTCGTCCCGGAGCGCACGACGTGGTTGCTGTCGCCGGATTCGTTGCCTGCCGCGTCCTTGGCGCGCACGAAGTACTCGATCCGTGTCCCCGTGGGCCTGGCTTCGGTGAACGTGGTGCCGGTGATCGAGGTGACCGGCGTCCCGTCGCGATAGACGGTGTAGCCGGAGACGCCCACGTTGTCCGCCGAGGGCGACCAGGTCAGCCGGATCTGACCGGCGGCAGGCTCGGTCAGCGCGAGATTCGCCGGCGCGCTCGGCGCCTGCGTGTCGCCGGTGTCCGGCCCGTACAGCTCGAATTCCGCGAGTTGCGCGGCGGGCCACCGCGAGTTCGCGGTGACCTGCAGCCGCACGTAGCGGGCCGACGCGGTCATCGGGATGGTGACGGTGTTGGTGCCGGGAGCGAACGCGTAGCCGGTCGGCGCGGCGAGATCGGTGAACGCCGTGCCGTCGGTGCTTCCGCGCACGGCCAGCGTCTGGGTGCGGGATTCCCAGCCCGCGGGGAGTTTCAGCACGATCCGCGAGAGGGATTTCGCGGTACCGAGGTCGGCCTGGATCCACTGCGGGAACGCGTTGCCGGCGGATTCCCAGTAGCTCTCCTGGTTCCCGTCGACGGCGTTCGCGACGGGATAACCGGGCAGCGCGCTGCTCGCCGACACCGTGCGGGTCAACGGCACTTCGGCGAGTGCGGCCGGAACGGGGGCGGCGACGGGGTCGGGAGGTGGCCCGCTCGCGGCGGAAGCGAGGGAGAGTCCGGCGACGGAAAGCCCCGAGACCAGGAGACCGGCGATGAGCCGGGACAGGCGCATACGTGTCATGGCGTCTTCTCTTCTTTGAGACGGCGGGGAGGGAGCCAGAGCCGTACGAGCATGCAACAACCCGGTGACAAAATGCAAGAAGTAGACATGTTTCAGAAATTTTGCGACTTCCGCCGAACTCGATACCTCTCGACCCTCACCGGGCTCAGCGTTGCGCCTACGCTCGTTCTCCCAGATTCGACGTTTTTGTTTCCTGCGGCGGAATACGAGATCTCGTATTCCGTCAATACGGAGTACAGCTGTACACTCAACTCAGGCTAGCCGCGTGGAGGTCGATTCCTGATGGACGTGACGAAAACCCTGAGGTCCGCACTCACCGGGACGACGAACGAGTCGAGGTCCGCGGTCCGGGAGCTGCGACGAGAGACCGAAGACCTCGTGGCGCGCCGCGCGGGCCGGACGGCGAACCGGCTGACCGAACTGGGCGAGCGACTCGCGGATCTGGTCCTGGTCTCCGGAAGCAGGCTCGCCGGCCTCGCCGAACGCCACAACATGCCCGCGGGCGAGGGAGTGCGCCGGGAGGCGGGCCGGATCGGCGAGTCGGTCGAGCGGTTGTCCGCCACGCTGTCGGATCGGACGATCCTGCTCGCCGAGGAACTGCTCGACGCGAGGCCCCGTCGCCGATGACCGCGGGGTAGCTCGCGGCGCGCACGTCGCCCGAAGGCCCCATCCCTCGGTTCAGCCGAGGAAACATGAAGGCCCCCTTCATTGCGTCTAGCGCAGTGAAGGGGGCCTTCATGTACTTCGAGGATCAGCAGGCCACGACTCCCCCGTGGCCCATCGGTGCCATCGGCACTCTCGTGCCGAAAGCCCCAGGCCCGGCACCGTCCGGCGCGGCCTTCTCCCGTCTTTAGTCGCTATCGACCGCCGTATCCGCCTGCCTAGCATGGCAAAACCGATTTCGGATCCGGCCGGGCGATCCCTGGCGATCCGTCGCGGCCGCAAAACGGGTGACCCGTCGACTCTTTCCCCGATTCCCCTGTTTCCCCTGCTTTGGAAGGCACCCATGCGCATCCGAGGTCTCCTCACCGCCCTGCTGTGCGCGGCCGGGCTCACGACGGTCGCACCCGCCGCCGTCGCGGCCCCCATCATCGACGGCGAATACGCCCAGTCCGGCCCGTGGGCCGCCATGATCGAACAGAACGGCGAGCAGTGGTGCTCCGGTTCGATCATCAGCGCCCGCTGGGTGCTCACCGCCCGGCACTGCATCGACGAACCCGGCGCCGACTACTCCGTCCGGGTGGGCGACGTCGACCATCGGGCCGGAACGTACGCCGTGGCGGCCGACATCCACACCCCCTCCAGCGGCGCCGACATCGCGCTGCTGCGGCTCGACCGCTCGGTGAGCACGACGTACGCGTCCCTCGGTACTTCCGTCGCCGTCGGCGACACCGAACACGTCTATGGCTGGGGCTACAACGAAAACGGTGACCTGCAGCGCTACCTCAAGGTCGCACGGATGACGGTGACCAGTGTCGGGAATGGATTGATCAAGGCCCGCCGCGGCGACGGGCTGACCAACGGCGGCGACTCGGGCGGTCCGGTCTTCGTCGGCGGCAAGCAGGTCGGCGTGCACATCGCCGGCAACAAGGTGGACACCTCGACGCACACCAGCATTTCGGCGAACCGCACCTGGATCCGCGACACCTCGGGCGTCTAGGTCACGGCGAACGTGTCGTGGTGTGCGCCCTGTCGCACAGACTGTCCCATCGACTGCCAAGGTGGGTCTTCGTGGCGCAAGCCAATTGTCCATACAGGACATAGAGGCTTCTCCGCGTGTCCGATTTGGGCGCTTTGCTCGGGGTCGCGAGTGGCAATGGTCGTTCTAACGCTCATTCCCACTCGCGACCCCGGCGCAAATGCCCAAAGTGCTCAAATCGGGCACCGAACAGTGACCCTAAGTCCCTTATGGACAGTCGCAGCGCGGCGGATCTGTGCCGACCGGGCCGCTCGCGCTCTCGGGACCCGACACGTTTGCCTTGTCCCTCGATAAGTCACGGCGAACCGGTCCTGGAGCGATGGCGCCACCGCTCCAGGACCGCTGAGAGGGCAGGTGGAAAGTGGTATCGACGACGCCCCCGGACGGGCTCGGCACGCAGCTCGCCAGACTGGGTCTCGGCGCGACCGCCGCCCGGCTCTACCGGCGGATGCTCGAAAGCGCGCCCGTCACCGCCGACGAGCTGGCCTGGCGGGAGGACGACCCGGAAATCGTCCAGCTGGCACTGAAGGAACTGGCCGACGCGGGGCTCGCGGTGTCGTCCGGAGTGGACGGATCCGAGTACCTCCCCGCGAACCCCAGCGAAGCGCTCACCGCGCTGACCACGCGACGGCAGGCCGAACTGCACGACGCGCGGCTCGCGGTCCAGACCGCGTACCGCGCCTTCCGGCGGGCGCATTCGGGGATGCCGAACGCGCAGGACCTGCTCGAAGTGGTCACCGGCGACGCCATCATCCCCCGGCTTCAGCATCTCGCGACCACGGTGCGGCATCAGGTGCGCCGCCTCGACTCCCCGCCCTATTTCACCGGCGGCCGCCGGAATCTCCTGGAGGAGGAGCAACTGCGGCGCGGGATCACCTACCGTTGTGTCTACAGTGGAGCGTCGCTCGGCGATCCCGGCTATCTCGCCGCGAACATCCTGCCGTGCCTGCGCGCCGGCGAACAGGCCCGCCTCCTGCCCGAGCTCCCGGTGAAACTGACGCTGTTCGACGACCGCGCGGCGACCATCGCGCTGACCATCCGCGAGGCCGATCGCAACCAGTCCATCGTCATCGTCCGCCCTTGCAGCCTTTTCTCCGCACTGGAGGGATTGTTCGAGACCTCCTGGGCGACGGCGCTTCCACTGGACCGGCAGGGACGGACGTCCGAGCAGCCGATCCGGCCGGTCGAACGGGAACTGCTGCTCCTGCTCGCCGCCGGGCGCAAGGACGACGAGATCGCCGCCGAACTCGGCGTCAGCAGGCGAACCCTGTTCCGTTATCTCGAGAACCTGATGCACCGCGCCGGTGTTTCCAGCCGGTTCCAGCTGGGGATCTTCGCCGCGCACAACGATTGGCTCTGAGCTCCCCCGCATTTCGTCCTCTGAATGCGGTAGTTGGCAATGCGAACGATCGCATTCAGAGGACGAAACGCGGGGAGCTCACCCGGACGGGGTCACCCGGGTGGCGGCGAAGGCGCCGAGAGCGGATGGTGATCTTGAAAGGAGGGCGGAATCATGGGGAACCACCGACACCACACCGGCACCGCGTCGCTCCGGATCGCCGCCGCCGGCCTGCGGGTGATCGCGGTCGTCGTCGCGGTCGCGGCCTGCGCCTGGCTCGCGCTCTGGCTCGCGTTCACCCTCTGAGTCCCGCCGGTCCCGGCTGGGCTTCCGGCGGGCTCTCCGGCTCGGGCACCGGACGGTCCGGACCCGGATCGGGGACCCGTTCGGGCACCCCGGGATCCGGCACCGGCCTACCCGGGTCCGGCACCGGCTCCGGCCTACCCGGGTCCGGCACCGGCTCCGGCCTGCCCGGGTCCGGCACCGGTTCGGGAATCCCGGGGCCGGGAACGCCGGGGTCAGGCGGCATGGGGTTCGGCGGCGCCGGAGGCGCGGTCATTCGAGCATTCGTCATCGCACTACCTCCTGCTCACGCCTCTACCCGATCGGCCACCGGACGAAACGGCTCCTTAGCCCGTCTGGGTGGCGATCCAGTCCGCGATGACGTCCGCGCGCGAGGTCGTCTCGATCCCGGCGTGCGGGCAGTCCGGCCCAGTGGTCTCCAGCGAGACCAAGGCGCCGCTCTTGCCTCCCGGGACGAAATACGGCGCACCCGAGTCGTACGTGCAGGCACTGGTCGTGATCGCGGGTGCCGCGCCGCGGACACCCATCGTCGTCGGGGCGACCGTCGCCACCTGGACCGTGCCTTGCTGCATCCGGGTGGCCGGAGCGGGGTTCTTGGCGGTCAGGCTGCCCCAGCCCGCCAGCGTCAGCTGCTGGCCGATCTTCGGGAGAACGCGGTTCACCGTCAGCGGGGTCACCATCGTCACCGGGGTGTCCAGTTTGATGAGGGCGACGTCGTTTTCCTTCGCCTGCAGCACTTCGGTCGCCTTGCGGGCCACGCCCGATTCGATCGCCTCGTCGACGAGGCCCAACGTCACCGTCGTCGGGTATGGCACCTTGCCCGCGACACGCTTGCGGTTCGCGTCGTGGAAGCAGTGCCCGGTGGTGACGACCCACCCGGGTGCGACCAGCGCACCCGTGCAGTAACTGCTGTAGGTCGAGCCGTCCGGGCGCGGGATCTTCGTCATCGCGATCTTCGCGACGAACCCGAACTGCCCCAATGGCACATCGGTGCCATGGGCGATGTCCGGCGCGGCGAACGCGGCCGGAGCGGTGGTGATGGTCAGGACAGCAGCGGCCAGCAGGGCGCGCAGACGCAATTTCTTACCCTTCGTCGATGAGCTGACCCGAGGCTAAGACCCCTGCGCGACAAGGGGAATTCCCCGACCAGGTGTCACCCGATGGCACGCCGGGCCGGTTGCTCGCGACGTTCGAGCCAATGCCGATAGGAATGGCTGCTTTCGGTGTCGGACCGGTAGGCCGCCTCGGCCGCGGCGATCAGGACGTCGCTGTCCGCGCCGAAGGCACCTTCCGTGCTCCAGGCGATCAGGTACCGCATCCACAGCGGATCCTCCGCGAGGGGCCGGATCGCGATCCCGGGTGAGGCGGGGAAGGTGACCTGGCACGGGGAAATCGCCCGGCCGGCGGCGATCAGGCGTTGCAGGGGCCGCAACTCGGTGCTCCGGTGCGCGACCAGCGGCCGGAATCCCGCCTGAGCACAGGCTTCCTCGAAGCACTCCGGCCAGCCGGCACCGTCGGGCGGCCCGAGCACCCATCGCTCCGCGGCCAGATCGGCGAGGTCGATCTCGGCGCGTCGGGCGGCCGGATGATCCGCGGCGATCGCCACGAACACCGGTTGCGCGGCCAAGGGTCGCGACGCCACCCCGGGGGCCGACGGCAGGCTGTGCCCGGGGTAGTCCGCGACCACGGCCGCGTCGAGTTGCCCGCCCGCCACGAGATCCAGCAACCGCAGGGGCGAGAACTCGGTGGTCACCGAAACCGCTTGCCCCCGGCCGGAATCACCGAGCCGGTCCGCCAGCTCGACGACCATCGAACCGCCGATCCCACCCAGCGCGACCGGGCGCTTCTCGCCTTCCGCCAGGAAACGCGCCGCGTCCCGGTGCATCGTGTCCGCCGCGGCGAGGACGGCGCGGGCGCGGACGAGCACGCATTCACCGAACGCCGTCGGAAACACCCCGTCACGCCCGCGGACGAACAAGGTTCCCCCGAACGCGCGCTCGATCCGTTGCAGGGCGGCGGTCAACGCGGGCTGGGTGCTCCCGATCGCGATCGCCGCGCGCGTGATGCTGCCCGCGTCGGCGACGGCGCACACCACTCGCAGGTGACGTAACTCGACGTCCATCACGCGGACCTTATGGCCACTTGGGATGTGCCGGAAGCCGTCGAAAGTCGGGATCGTTTTTCGTACTCCCCCTCGTCCCCGCAAGGAGTACGCATGCGACGCGCCTGCCTGATGGTCGCGCTGACCGCCACCCTCGTCGCCGGGCTCGTTCCCGCGACGGCGTCGGCGGCGCCCGGATTCACGACGTCGATGGAGGCCTTCGAACCAGGAGGGACCATCACCCGGGTGGACGTCACCCGGCCCGCTTCGGACAGAACCGCCGCGCCGCGGCAGATCGCGACCGCCGCCGCGGTGACCCCGATCGAAACCAACGGCCCCAGTGAGACCACGTTCGACCTGGTCTTCGTCGGTGACGGCTACACCTCGACGCAGCTGGGCACGTACTCGCAGCACGTCCGCAACAGCATCGCGGCGTTGTTCGCCATCGAGCCGTACAAGAGCCACCGCAAGCAGTTCAACCTCTGGCAGGTCGACGTCGTGTCACCGCAGTCCGGCATCACCAACGACCCGACCCAGGGGGTGCGGCGCAACACCGCGCTGGGCTCGTACTTCTGGTGCGGCGGCATCGAACGGCTGTTGTGCGTCAACGAGACCAAGGCGAACCAGTACGCCGCGGCCGCGCCGGACGTCGATCAGGTCATCATGCTCGCGAACACCACCAAGTACGGCGGTGCCGGTGGCGGCGTAGCGACCTCATCGGGCGGCAACATCCAGGCCAGCCAGATCGTCGCCCACGAACTCGGACACTCCATCGGTGGGCTCGCCGACGAATACGACTACGGCACCTGCGACACCCGCGAACCCCGGGAGCCCAACGCTTCCGCGCTCACGGCCCAACAGATGAAGGACCGCCGCGCCAAGTGGTACACCTGGCTCGGCAAGCCCTCGCCGGACGGCGGCACGGTCGGCGCTTTCGAGGGATCCCGCTACTGCAAGACCGGGATGTTCCGCCCCAGCGTGAACTCGCTCATGCGCACCCTCGGCCGGCCCTTCAACCCGCCGAGCACCGAAGCGATGATCGCGGGCTTCCACCGCGAAACCGCCCATCGGCACTGATTCCTCGTCATGGCTTCCGGACCGGGCTCCCGGCATGGGCGGCGAGCCCGGTCGCCATGTCGCGCATGAAGCGGCGAAGGTACCAGCGGAAGATCCACGCGTTGCCCTTGCCGACGCGATACGTTCCGTGCCAGCGGATCCGGGTTCCGCCGCCGGGCGATTCGCACAGATCGACCGAGGCCTGATAATCGACCATCACCGGCACGTCCACGCCCTCGTAGGCGAACCGCCGTTCGGGGTCGAGGGCGGTGATCCGCTCCTTGGTGAGCGTCTTGCCGGTGCGGAAGGCACGTACCGCGCCGACGCCGTCACGGCCGTCGGCGGAAAGTCCTTGCGACGCGGCGACTTCCAGTGAACCCACCCGTGACCAGACCGGCCAGCTGCGGGCGTCCAGCAACAGTGCCCACACCGCGGCGGGCGGCGCCGGCGATTCGGCGGTGACGTCGTACGACTGCGTTCCAGAGCTACTCACACGCCTCACCCTAGGAACGGGCGGACGGGCTCACCATGCGTCCGATTGCGGGGCGGCGGTCAGGAATTGCGGTACTCCGACGGGCGCGATCCGGTGTGCTTCAGGAAAGCGGCCGACAAGGCGCCCGGAGTGGCGAACCCGCATCTGTCGGCGATCCCGGCGATCGGCAGGTCGGTGTCGCGCAGCAGCCTTCGCGCTTCCTCCATCCGTAGCCCGGCGAGAAAACGGTGCGGGGTCCGGCCGGTCTTTTCCTTGAAGACCCGGATGAAGTGGTAGACGCTCAAATGCACTTCTCCGGCGATTTCGGCGACGCTGAGCGGTTCGGCCAGCCGGTCGCGCATCATCGCCACCGCGGCGCGGACCCGGTGATCCTCCCGTCCCGCGTCCGGCGGCTCCGGCTTCCGCGCGTGGCGGGTGAGCAGGTGCACGGTGAGGAAGGCGGCCGCGGATTCGGCGTAGAGGTCGTCCTGCTCCCTGGCGTTCCCGACCGCCCGCACCAGCTCGTCGAGCAGCGGGTCTCCCCCGGCGACGGACGCGGCCATCGCCTCGTGGTCCACCGCGCGGCCACCCAGCCGCGCGGCCACCGACTCCACCGTGGTCCCCGGGATGTGCACCTGCAGGCTTCGCATCGCTTCGTCACCGCGGTAGCGGCGCTGCAGCGGCATGCCGGGAACGGCGAGTTCGAGCCGTCCCGGCCCCCACTGGTGCCGGTTCCACCGGCGTTCGCCGCGGGTCTCCATCACCGCCCGTCCCGAAAGCGGCAGGACCAGATGCAGATCCGCGACGGCGGGCAGCCGCATGTCCTCGGCGACGGGAACGTGGTCGAATCGCTGGACGAGCAGCGACTCCCAGCCGGAATCCTCCCAGCTGCAATACGTCCGCCGGACATAGCGGGACATGTCGAAACCGGTGTACGGCTGAAGGTCGAACCGCTCGGAATCGAACACCACGCCTTCGAGGCTAGCCGAGCAGCTCCTTCACGCGCGGGACGACCTGCTCGCCGTAAAGCCGGATCGAGTTCAGGCGCTGCTCGTGCGGAAGCGCGCCGACGCTGTATTTGAGCTGGAATCGCGACAGGCCGAGGGCCCGCACCGCCCACGCGATCTTCCGCGCGACCGTCTCCGGAGAGCCGACGAACAGCGCGCCGCGCGGTCCGGCCATGGCGTCGTAGTCGGCCCTGGACATCGGTCCCCAGCCACGTTCGGCGCCGATCTTGGCGAAAGCGGCCTGGTGATGCGCGAAGTGCTGGGCGACGGCGAGTTCGTCGGTCTCGGCGACGTGGCCGGGGCTGTGCATCGAGATCGGCAGCTCCTGGTGGCCCGCCTCCTTCACCGCGCGCCGGTACAGGTCCGCGAGCGGAGCGAACCGCTCCGGAGACCCGCCGATCACGGCCATCACCAGCGGCAGGCCGTACGCGGCCGCGCGGACCACCGACTGCGGGGTGCCGCCGACCCCGACCCACGCGGGCAGACCGCCCGATTCGGTGACCGGGAACGCCTGCGCGCCTTCCAGTGCGGGGCGGACGGTCCCGGACCAGTCGACCGGCTTCTCCCCTTGCAGACGCGTGAACAGGTCGAGCTTCTCGGCGAAGAGCGCTTCGTAGTCCTCCAGCGAGTAACCGAACAGCGGGAACGACTCGGTGAACGAGCCCCGGCCGAGCGTGACCTCGGCGCGCCCCCGGGAAACGGCGTCCAGCGTGGCGAACCGCTCGTACACGCGCACCGGGTCGTCCGAACTGAGCACCGTGACCGCCGTGCCCAGCCGGATCCGTTCGGTCTGCCCCGCGATCGCGGCCAGCACGACGTCCGGCGAGGACACCGCCATCTCCGCGCGGTGATGTTCGCCGACGCCGAAGTAGTCCACGCCCACCTGGTCGGCGAGAACACCCTCGGCCACGACCTGGCGGATGGCTTCGGCCTGGCTCACCGGCTGGCCGTCGGCGCCGTTCTCGACGTCGCCGAAGGTGTCCAGGCCGAAGGTCGGCCGCTGCGGGGTGCCCAGGATCTCGTAACCCATGTCCAACTCCTCAAGTAGTTGAACGCTCAAACGTCGGGCTCGATGATCGTATTCCGCGCCGGGACGGTCAGAGCCAAGGGTGTCTCAGGCACGTACTGCGGTCGAAAGTCCGTGAAGGCCTCCTTTCCTACCCTGAAGGTCAGGGTCCCGGCAAAGTCGCATAAACGCCGGCGGTGCCGCTATTGATGATTCGACTGGACCTCCAACGGGACAGATGTCCGAGGGGCCCGAACGGATAATGTCCACAAAGGACACCAGGTGACAGATTGGTGTCCATTTGATGCTTCTCTGCACGGTTTCGGACGGGGTCGTGAGTATTAAGGGTGGTTCTAACGCTCCTTATCACTCACGACCCCTTCACAAAATGCCCGAATCGGACACGGTCACCCCCGAAAGTGTCCCCTGTGGACGGTCGCGTAGGTGTCAGGCCACCTTGACGCGCCCCTCCGCCACCACCTTGACCAGCGGATAGACGACTTTGCCGGGACCCTACCCACAGGGTAGACAAGGAGGCCTTCACGGACTTCCCGCGAGCTTCAGGCCCCGGCGATGTCCCGCGCCAGCTGTCGGGCGTCGGACATGGTGAACTTGCCGGTGATCTGGGTTTCCCCGCCGGTGATGGCGGACTGGATCGTCGGCGCGGTCAGCACCCGGCTCTTCAGCACCATCGCGACCTGTTTGCCGACGTTCGCCGCGGTCCAGTCGGCCCACGTCCGCGCACCCGCGTCGGTGAAGCTGAGCCCGACGAGCGGGCCACCCGACTGCGAATCGAGGAGAGCGTTCGCCCGGCTGAGGCCGGCTCCGGTGAGGAAGGCCGGGCCGAGCAGGTATTTGGTGCCCTGCACGCGGTCACAGCTGACCAGCGGGAGCGCCGGATCGTCACGGCCGTCCAACGGATCCGTTCCCTGCGAGCAGTCCAGTGCCGCCGCGGCGGCCTGCTGTTCGGCGGGATCGGTGCTCTGCCGATCGGTCGCCGCGCCCGTCGCCGGACCGGACGGCAGCTCCGCCAGGACCGGGCGGAACCGCAGCCGCGATCCGTCCTTGATCGCGAAACTGTCATCTTCCGGCTCGGCTTGGCCGGAAACCCCGCCCTCGCATCCGGTGACACCGAGCAGGACGAGGGCGAGCGCTACGAGGATGTTCCGCACGGACGTATTCTGCCGTGTTCAGTCCTCGCGCGTGGGCGAAACGCCTCGACGCCGCACGGTCCGTTCGAGAATTCCGAGCGTGGCCTTGAGCGCCGACTCCGGGACCACGGGGAACGTGATGCGCTCCTTCCACTCCTCGCCGACCTCCGACCAGTCGTAGTAGGACGTGACGAGCGTGCCGCCCTCGGCGGGCTCCAGCCGGTAGCCGTAGACGTGCCGGGCATGCGGCCGGACCCGGCCTTCGACGGTCCAGGCGATCTCCTCGTCCGGGACGAGGGTGGTGATGACGACCTCGACGTCGTACTTGCCCAAGGGCACGTCCCCGAGCGCCTCCCGGTCCATGTGCACGACGAACCGGTCTCCCGCCTGCTCGACCAGGCCCCCTTCCGCGTCGAGGAGCATTCCTGACGCGTCGATGTCGACGTGGCCCTTCGGGTCGCTCAAGACGGCGAAGATCGCCTCGGCGGGAGCCGGGACGAGCCGGGAGACCTCGATGCGTTCGGGGCCGGGGGTTTCCGCCGTGGCGACCAGGACGGCGCGACCGAGTACGTGCTGGGAGATGGTGAAGCCCAGGAAGGCGGGCGTGCAGTCGGCCGGGACGCCGAGCGACTCGACGTCGAGGGCGTGCACCACGACGAAGTAGCGGTGCACGCCGTGGCCGGCAGGCGGTGCGGCACCGACGAAGCGGGCCAGACGCGCATCGTTGGGGACCTGAAAGGCACCTTCGGGAAGCGCGGAGCCGCTGTCGTCGCCGGCCCCTTCCGGCAACTCGGTGACGGTCGCGGGGATGTCGGCGACCGCCCAGTGCCAAAAACCGGAGCCGGTGGGGGCGTCGGGGTCGTAGACGGTGACGGCGTAGCTCTTCGTGCCGCGCGGGGCGCCACTCCAGCTCAGTTGTGGCGAGAGGTCCTTACCGGCCAGCTGAGCCGGCGACCAAGCGGCACTGTCGGCGGTAGAAGTACTGGTGACAACGAAGGAGGCCACCTCGGGCAGCCGGGCGAAGGGATCGTTCATGAATCGACTATAACACAGATAATCGATTATCTATCGGTTCGTCTATGCTTCGCGGATGGCTTCACCGGACAAGCAGATGCTCTCCGAGCAGGTGTACACCCGCCTGCGGGACGCGATCATGCGCGGCGACCACGCCCCCGGCGCCCCGCTCAGACCGCAAGACCTCGCCAGGGAACACGACGTGAGCCTGGCGGTCGTCCGCGAAGCGCTCGTGCGCGTGGTCGGCGACGGCCTCGCCGACCGGCTCCCCAACCGCGGTTTCGCCGTCCCGGCCTTCTCCGACCGCCGTTGGCAGGAGATCACGGAGGCCCGCCGGACGATCGAACCGCTCGTGCTGCGCCTCTCCGTCGAACGCGGCGACCTAGACTGGGAGGGCCGCGTCCGCGCCGCTCATCACCGCTTGAGCCGGACGCCGCCGTTCGATGACGGCGAAGGCGAACACCTCAGCGGCGAGTGGTCCGAAGCGCACCGCGTCTTCCACCGCACCTTGCTGGACGGCTGCGGAAATCCCGTCCTGCTCGAAACCTTCGACCGGCTGTGGACCGCGAGCGAACTCGCCCGCCGCTGGGCCGCACGGCGCTCCCCCGGCCGCGACCATCTCGCCGAACACCGCCTGCTGGAAGAGACCGCACTGGCCCGAGACGCCGACGCCGCGGCCGAAGCACTGACCCGGCATCTCACCCTGACCGCGGCGGCGCTGACCGAAAAGCCGGGCGCGGAAGCCGTTCCGGTCAGTCCACCGCCACCGTGATGGCCGCCGTGTGCACCCGCCCGCCGTGGGAGAATTCGAGGAACAGCCGGTACTCCCCGCGTTCCGAGAACAGCGAGTGGAAGGTCAGCTCGCCGTCGACCAGTGCCGCGCCGAGCGGCTGCACCGGATGCAGATGCGTGGCCGACAACAGCATGGTGTGGAATCCGGTCATATGGCCGTTGGCACCCAGGTGCGGGTCGACCGCGGTGACGAGCGCGCCGTCGGGGCCGCGGAGGGCGAAGCGGAGGACCTGCGCCCGCATCGCCGGGATCCGGGCCTCCCCGTCCACCCGCGCCACGCGATATCCCGTGGCCGTCACCGTGTCGCCCGCCGGAGCGGGCACCGGAACGAAGGTCGTGTCGCCCGGCACGGTGAACGGGACACCGAGCACCACCGGATGCTTCGGATCCTTGGTGTCGAGCGGGACGAACTCGGCGAACATCCGGTAGGCGCCGCCGTCGGTCAGCGCGAGGCTCGTGTGCCAGGTGTCGCCGTCCAGCGTCGGATGCACGTGCTGGAAGACGTTCATGTCGTCGCGCACGGCGAAGAAGTGCATCTGTTTGGTCTGGTTGTCCAGGAAGCGGGTGACCGGACGCCCGTCGGGCCCGAGGATCCGGAACGCGACCGGCACTTCGGGGCCGCGGACGGCCGGCGTGGTCACCCGCTCGAACCGGTACCCGCTTTCCGCCTCCGACAGCCCGTCGCTGTGCGCGGCGGGCAGCAGATCCGCGGTCACGACGGGCTGCTGGTGGGCGGAGTGCGCGGAGCCGGGTGTCGGCCGGAGCGCGACGAACACCGCGGCCACGCCGATCACCAGTGCCAGCGCGAGGAACAACCAATCCGTGATCCGGGGCTTGCGCACGCCTGCCCTCCGGTCACTTGCCGCCGAGGTTCGGCTTCACCACGACCAGGCCCTGTTCGATGCCGTTGACGATGACGATGCCACTGGCGAAGTACGGGTAGTTGCTCCACGCGCCGTTGAAGCTCGCCGCGTTGCCCGCCGGGTAGATATCGAAGTAGCCGACCTCGGACAACCGCGCCGAAGCGACGCCACTGACGTCCAGGATGCGCAGGCCCGCCTGGTAGTTCGCCTGGTAGGAGTACTTGCCCTTGATGTACTGGTTGTGGTCGATCGCGGTGGCGGGCGAACTGTAGACGCCGGTGTGCACGGGGGCGGACAGCTTGGCCAGGTCCCAGATGTAGGTCTTGGTGCGCTTGTCGGTGCCGCGCGACTCGTCCAGTTCGTCGTCGAGCAGGAAGTAGCGCTGGTCGCCGGTCAGCCAGCCCTGGTGCGAGTATTGCGCGCCCGAGTAGCCCTTGCGCGAGATCTGGACCGGCCTGGCCTTGTCGGTGACGTCGACGATGGTCAGCGTGTCCTCGTTGGCGTTGAAGCAGATTTCCCTGCCGCTGTAGGCCGTGTCCGGTCCGCGGTAGACGACGCACTGCGTGTCGTGGGTGTAGCCGTCCTGCGAAACGCAGCCCGCCTTGGCCGGCGCCTTCGGGTTCTGGATGTTGACGACATGCGGTCCGCCGCTGCACGTGTTGGAGCCGATCGCGTAGGCGAATCCGGTCTCCTCGTTGATGGCGATGTTGTGCGCGGGACCGAATTCCCGGTACAGCGCGTCGGCGGTGAAGGTCTGCGGTGTGGTGACGGTACGGAGCCTGGTCAGGTCGAACACCTGCATCCCGTGCCCGGTGATGAAGTCGGCCACGATGAACGCGTGGTTCTTGTACACCTTCATGTCCCGCCACGAGCTGCTGCCGCCGTTGGAGGGCAGGTTGCCGAGGAACTTCGGCGAGGTCGGGACGCTGAGGTCGACGAACGCGGTGCCGTTGGTCCGCCCGACGATGGCGTATTCCTTGCCGGACGACGGATCGGTCCAGCCCCAGATGTCGTTGCCGTTCCCGCCGCCGAGACCGGACAACGGGAGCACGCTGAGCAGGTCGACGTTCTTGCACGGGTATTTGTCGGCCTTGCCGTCGACGCACGGAACACCCGCCGCGGTGCCGGTGACCGCGTGCCGTTCCGCCGGGACGTGGTCGGCGAGGAAGGTCCGGGCCGCGGCCTGCCCCTCCGCCGTCTCGGGATCGTGCGCGGACGCCGCCGTCATCGAGAACACCAACGCGGAGGCCGTCAGAACGGCCATCCCCATCATGCGCACGAGTTTCATCGAGGTGCTCCTCACCGGGTTTCGGTCGGCTTCCGACGTTAGGAGCGCCCACTCCCGATGTATCCCCTCGAACGTCGGGGGTTTTTAACCGTTTACCGGGAGATCCCGAAAGGCGGCCCGGATCTCGGACACCAGCAGGTCCGGCTGTTCCAGTCCCGGGAAGTGCCCGCCGCGGTCGCGTTCGGTCCACCGGTGCAGGTTCCGGTAGCGGCGCTCCGCCCAGCGTCGCGCACGTGCGCGGCGGGTGACCGAGTGGTCGGCGAACCTGGCGAGCCGGACGCCGGAGGACACGCACCGCTGACAAGCGCTTTTGTGGGGCCGTGACGACGTTGCGAAAGCCACTTTCGCAACGTTGAAGGTTGCGAAAGTGGCTTTCGCAACGTGGTGGGGCGGCAGATCCAGCCGAGGGCCGACCGGATCGCGACGGCGACGAAATCGCGGAACGACCTGATATGCAAGGCGTTTCGATCGGCGTGCCACAGCGCCGGATCGCACGATACGCCCAGGTCGATCAGGCGACCGGATCGCTGAGCGGTCCGATCACCTTTTCGAATTGAAGGGGGGAACCCGGCCAGCCGTGGGTCAGGATCAGCGGGAGCGCCGTGCGTTCGGGCGAGCGGACATGCCAGAAGCCGATGTCCAGCCCGTCGATCCGGGTCCGGTGGTGGGGAATCGTGTTCCATCGGATCTCCCTTGCCCGCCAGTCGTGTTCCCGCCACGCCCCCAGCAACGCCGTCAGCCGGGCCAGCTCGATCCCTTGGGTGGCGTCGGAAACCGTCTCGGCTTCGGGAAGGCGCACCCGGGCCAGGCGAGTGTGGAGATCGGCCAGCTCGCGGTCGGGAACATGGATGGTGAACGGTTCGATTTCGGGCACGGCGCCGAAACTACGGGCGGGTCACGAGTTTTCCCATGCCCGGAATCGGCGTTCGGCGGTCAGGAATTGCGCAGTTCGCGCACCGACGTCGTGACCTCGTCCAGCACCGCGGGAACCGGCGTGACCCCGAGCCCGGGCCCCGCCGGCACGGACAGGTTCCCGTCCCGCAGGACGAACGGTGCGGTGATATCGGTTTCGTAGTACCGGTCCGAGGCGGAGACGTCGCCGGGCAGGGTGAAGTTCGGCAGCGCGGCGAGGGCGAGGTTGCCCGCCCTGCCCAGCCCGGTTTCGAGCATTCCGCCGCACCACACCGGGACACCGGACGCCGCGCAGACGTCGTGGATGCGACGGGCCTCGAGGTAGCCGCCCACGCGGCCGGGTTTGACGTTGACGATCCGGCACGCGCCCAGCGCGATCGCGTCGGCGGCCGACCGCGCGGACACGACGGATTCGTCGAGGCAGATCGGGGTGCGGAGGCTCCGGGCGAGTTCCGCGTGGCCGAGCAGATCCTCCTCGTCGAGCGGTTGCTCGATCAGCAGCAGGTCGAAGTCGTCCAGGCGGGCCAGCTGACGGACGTCCGCGCGCGTGTAGGCGGCGTTCGCGTCGACCTGCAGGAGCGTCTCGTCACCGAACCGTTCGCGGACCGCCCGCACCGGCCCGACGTCCCAGCCGGGTTCGATCTTGAGCTTGATCCGCCGGTAACCCTGAGCCAGGTAGCCCGTGACGGCGTCGAGCAGTTCCGGCACCGAATCCATGATGCCCACGGAAACCCCGCTCGGGACGCTGTCGGCGACGGCTCCCAGGCCGGCCGCGAAGGACAGTCCATGGCCGCGCAACTCGGCGTCCATGACCGCCATCTCCAGCGCGGCCTTCGCCATCCGATGACCTTTGACTCCGGCGAGGAGAGGCGCCACGGTGTGCGCCGTGACGTTCCCGGCCGCCAGCAGTGGCGGGACCAGATGCCGCACGAGGACGTCTTCGGCGCCTTCGACGTATTCGGACGAGTAGCTGGCGTCGGCCCCGGCGACGCATTCTCCCCAGCCTTCGGCGTCCGGTGTGGTCACGTGCACCAGCAGCGCCACGCGCTCGTATTCGCTGCCAAGGGACGTACGAAACGGGCTGACCAGCGGCAACGCGATCCGCCGGAGTACGACGCGCTCGATCTTCATCGTCCCTCGCCCCGGGTGAGAACGTAGCCGCACGCGGCCCGGTCGAAGCCGACCACCTGGGCGCCGTCGGCCAGCAGTGCGCCCAAGGTATCGCGGACGGCGAGCCGCCACTCCCTCGCGACAGCCGGTTTCCGCGTACGGAGAAGCTCGATGTCCGGCGGAACGGCGATCAGGACCGTTCGGTCGCCGCACGGCCGGGGAACCGGGCGATCGTCCTCAATGTCCAGCAATACTCCGGGACTTCGCTCGAAGCGATCGGGAGGCGAGCCCTCGTCGCAGGCGGCCCGGGCCCGTTCGCCGAGCAGGTCCCAGCGCAGCATGAGGCGATCCGACTCGTCGTCGTGGTTGAGCCCGTCGGACAGCGGCCCGTAGTAGTCGGTCAGGTACTCCTCCGCCGTACCACCGAGTTTGCCCAGGTTGAAGTGGGCGTTGCGGGCGACGAGCGGGTCGAACGTCCAGCTGATCTCGGTGCCACCGTTTTCGAGGACGTACGCCCGCTGGTCCAGTTTCAGCGCGAACCCGACGTCGCGACCGCGAGCGTCGGGATGGACGCCCGCGATGTGGCTGTGCATCCCGGCCCGACCCGGCGGACCCCACAGGCCGATACAGGCACCGAGCAGCCGGTCCCCGTCGAACGCGCCGGTCACGTAACTCCCGGCGTCGGCCATCGCCTTGACGACGTCGGCGGGGATCGGTGGGTGGTCTGGACCGGTCCGCCACACCTCGCTCAGAAACCGCTCGCACGCGAACGCGTCCGTCATCGATTCCAGTGCCGCCATCCGGACACCGGACTTCCCGGCGGCCTTCGCCGCACTCGCCCGCGCGCTGAGATCCACAACTCTGCATCTTCGATCAACGAAAGGTGACCTCGCAGGCAGCGCGATCATCGTTCAGATCGAGTTTGGGTAAGCGTTGTCTCCTGGCCGTGCAACGGATTCCTACGGTCACTTGGTTGAGGGACATGACCCTCGGATGGGGTAACCATCGCCGTCACGCTCCGCTCAGACCCGGGGTCCCGCTGCCGGACGCGGCCGCCAAGGCATTCGCCGAAGTGGCCCGGCGTCTGGACCGGGACCTCACCCTGTCCACCGCGACGTTCAGCGGTTCGGGCGTCGCCGTCTACGCCCGCGACGTCTCCGACGGGGCCGCCGGACCCGTCGCGCACGCGTGGCTCGACTCCCCCGGCCTGGTGTCCGTCGAACTGCGCTGTCCACCGGGAGATCCCTGGGAACGCGCCGCACCGGCGGTCGCGGAGATGCACGCGGAACTGCTCGGCGGAGTGCTGACCGATCCGGAGGCGGACCTGGCCGGGCTCGACGCACTGTCCGCCGCCACGAAAGCGGCGGTGCACGCGAGAACCGACGTCGACCATGGTCCCTATCGCAGTATCCCGGCCCAGATCCGCGCGATCGCCCGATCCACACCGGACACGGTGGCCGTGTACGCCGCCGACGGAACGCTGACCTACGCGCGGTTCGTCGGTCACGCCGACGCGCTGGCCGCCCGGATCCGTTCGGTGACAACGGAACCCGGGCGCCTGCTGCCCGTACTCGTCGCCGACGGCCGCGTCCTTCCGGTGTCCTGGGCGGCGGTGATGATCGCCGGAGCCGGGTACGTCCCGGTCGATCCTCATTGGCCGGCCGCACGGATCGCGCAGGTCCTCGATCTGCTCGACGCCCCGGTGGTGCTGTGCGCCGACATCGCGGTCATCCCCGCCGCGCATCGCGACCGGGCGCTCGTCGTCGACCTCGGCGAGTACGACGTCCTCGACGACCCGCCCGACCCGGGGCCGGACGACGTCGTCTACGGCGTCTACACCTCCGGCACGACCGGAACTCCGTTGTGCGCGGTGAATCTGCACCGGGGCCTGACGAACCGGCTGGCGTTCATGAACCGCTGGTTCGGCGAGCCCGCCACCCGCGAGGTGGTCCTGCAGAACACCCGCCACACGTTCGATTCCGCGTTCTGGCAGCTCTTCTGGCCGTTGACCACCGGCGGCGCGACGGTGGTGCCCTCCGCCGGGGACCACCACGACCTCCGGCACACAATCGACCTCATCGAGGCCCACGAGGTGACCGTCACGGACTTCGTGCCCGCGGTCCTGAGCGCGTTGCTGACCCTGCTGCGCCAACGGCCCGCCACGGCCGGGCGGCTGCGTTCGCTGCGCCATCTCGTGGTCGGTGGCGAGCAGATCAACCCGCTCGACGTGCACCGCCTGCGGGAACTGCTGCCGGGACTGCGGGTCAGCAACGCCTACGGCCCGACCGAAGCCTCCATCGGCATGATCTTCCACGAGGTGACGGCCCGCGACGGCGACGTCGTGCCGCTGGGACGGCCGATCGACAATTGCGCGGCGGTCGTCGTCGACGTCGACGTGCGGCCTTTGCCGCCGGGGGTGACCGGCGAGATCGTCATCGGCGGAGCCTGCGTCGGCGCCGGTTACCACGGCGAACCTCGCCGCACCGCCGAACGCTTCTTCACTTCCCCGACGTCCGGCCGGATGTACCGCACCGGCGACCTCGGGCACGTCGACGCCGAGGGCCGGTTCCACTTCGGCGGCCGGATCGACCATCAGCTCAAGATCGACGGGGTCCGGGTCGAACCGGGCGAGATCGAGACGGCCGCCCTGTCCTGCGCGGGAGTGCTGCGTGCGGTGGCGCTCGCCGTGGCCGGTGAGCCGGTGCTCGCCGTTACCGGCACCGCGAGCGCTTCGCAGGTGCTTGCCCAGCTGCGGGACAGGCTGCCGCGGGGCAGCATGCCGCGCCGCGCGGTGGCCGTCGGCGAACTACCGCTGACGGCGGCGGGCAAGATCGACCGCCGCGCGCTGGCGGCCATGGTCGAACGGCCAGCGACGCCACCGGATTCCGGCGCCGATCCCGTACTGGCCGTCCTGCGCAACGCCTTGCGGCGCCCGGATCTCGGCGTCGACGAGGACTTCTTCGCCGCGGGCGCGAACTCGCTGCAGGCCGTCGCGGCCGTGGTCGAGCTGAGCGACCGGTTCGGCGTGGACGTCGGGGTCCGTGACCTCGCGGACCGTCCGACGGCCGCCGGGCTGCGTGACCTGATCGGGCGGCGCGACCGCGTACCGGTCTCCTCGGAACTGGTCACCGCCGACCTCGCGAGCCTCAGCACGACGCGGACCCCGTTGCGCGACAAGCGGGACCGGACGGCGTGCACGGTGCTGCTCACCGGCGCGACAGGGTTCGTGGGCGCCCGGCTCCTGCACGAACTGCTCGAAAGCACCGGCCTGACGGTGCGCTGCCTGGTCCGCGGCCACGACGATGCCCATGCGCGGCACCGTGTTCTGACCGCCCTCGCCGCACAACGCCTGGAGTGCGACACCGCACGGATCACCGTGGTGGCAGGCGACCTCGCCCGGCCCGGGTTCGGGCTGACGGCGCCGCGGTGGCGATCGCTCGCCGAAGAATGCGACCTCGTCGTCCACGCCGGCGCCCTGGTCAACCTCTTGTACGACTACCGCATGCACCGCGAGCCCAACGTGCTGGGCACGGCGGAGGTGATCCGCTTCGCCCGCGCGGCGGGGGGCATCCCGCTGCACTACATCTCGACGCTCGGCGCGTTGTACGACCACGCCCTGACCAGCGGGCACGTGGTGACCGAAGACGTCGACCTCGAGGGCGTGACCCCGCCGTCGAGTGGCTACAGCCTGTCCAAATGGGCGGGCGAGCGGCTGGTGACGGCCGCCGCCGATCTTCCGGTGTCGGTGCTGCGCCTTGGCGAGGTCATGCCCGCGACCGACGTCGCCGTCCCCAACCCGGCGGCGCTGACCCATTTGCTGCTGACCGCTTTCGAGCGGCTCGGGTCGGTGCCCAACGCGAGGATCCGGTCGGACTACAGCCCCGTCGACACGGTGGCGCGCATCGTCGTGGAGGCCGTTCAGGACCCGGCCGTGCTGGGGCGCGCACTGCACGTCTACAGCCCGGGGACCGTGCGGTTCGACGAACTTGCCGTGGGCGCGGATCGGGTGTCCTGCCTGGATTTCCTCGGCCTTCTGCGGGCCTCGGCCGACGTCGAACCGGGCCTGCTGCTGGCGATCATCGAACACCGTGCCGACGGGCGGACCGCCGACGAGACGGCCGTCCGCGAAGTACTCGAGAACCTTTTGCAGGACAACCCGGCGCTGTTCACCACTTCCGCCACACGGCCGAAGGAACCCGCCAGTGCTTGAGAGGAATGAGATGCGGCAGCGCACCATGGGACGGATGGGCTGGAAGGTCGGCGAAGTCGGCTACGGCATGTGGGGCATCGGAGGCGGCCCGGGCGGATTCACCGGGTGGGACTACGACATCGCGCCGGACGCTCTCGACCTCGCCATCGAACTGGGGTGCACCTTCTTCGACACGGCCTGGGTCTACGGCCGTGGCAAGTCGGAGAGCCTGCTCGGCGAACTGCGCCGTCGTCATCCCGGCGCCGGGATGCGGCTGGCCACCAAGATCCCGCCGCTCAATCGCGAATGGCCGCCGCGACCGCAGGACACGCTCGAAGACGTCTTTCCCGTCGAACACGTTCTCGACTACACCAAACGCAGCCTGGACAACCTCGGCGTCGACAAGATCGATCTCCTGCAGTTCCACGTCTGGGAGGACCGCTGGGCCGCCGAACCAGGCTGGCAACGGGTCGTCGCGCGGCTCAAGGACCAAGGCCTGATCGACGGTTTCGGCATCAGCGTCAACCGCTGGGAGCCGGCGAACTGCTTCGCCGCGCTCGACACCGGGCTGGTCGACGCGATCCAGGTCATCTACAACGTCTTCGACCAGGCTCCCGAGGACGAACTCTTCCCCCGCGCGCTCGAGGAGGACATCGCGATCATCGCGCGAGTGCCGTTCGACGAAGGGTCCCTCACCGGGAACATCGACGCCGGCGCCACCTTCCCGCCCGAGGACTGGCGCGCCGTCTACTTCGGACCGGAGAACCTGCCGCCCACGGTCGAACGGGTCGACGCGCTCCGGGACCTGCTTCCCGAAGGCATGACCATGCCGGAGCTGGCGCTGCGCTTCATTCTCCAGCACCCGGCCGTGTCCGCGGTGATCCCGGGGATGCGCCGACCCGAGCACGTGCGGGCGAACCTGGCGGTGTCCGGAGCCGAGCCGCTGCCCCCCGAACTGCTCGACGCGCTGCGCGCCCACCGCTGGGACCGGACGCCAACGCACTGGTCGATGTGATTGCCGAGGAGAACCGGTGACCAGAACCCACGAACCGCCCTTGTCCACTGTGGAGGGTGATATCTGGGTGTCCGTGGCCGGACAGGCCGTCCGGACACCCCATGCGGTGGCGCTGGCCGACACCCACGGCGAGCTCGACTACCAAACCCTCATCGGCCTGACCGCCGCGATGGCCACCAGGCTGACCGACGCCGGGGTGCGGCCGGGCGACCTGGTCGGCATCCGGTTGCCACGCGGCCGGGACGCCATCGTGGCCATCCTCGCGGTGCTGCGGGCCGGAGCGGGCTACGTGCCGTTGGACCCGGCCTATCCGGAAGCCCGGCTCGCCATGATGATCGAGGAGACCCGGCCCAGCGCGCTGATCACCTCGGACGGCGTGGTCCCGCTCGAAGGCGGGCCGCGGCACCGCGATCCCGCGTACGTCATCTTCACCTCGGGTTCGACGGGCCGCCCGAAAGGCGTCCTGATCGGCCGGCGCTCGCTGCGCGACTTCACCGACGCCTTCGCGGACAGGTTCGCCTTCGCCGCGGGCGACCGGATCCTGCAGTTCGCGTCGCTGAGCTTCGACACCAGCGTCGAGGAGATCTTCTGCCCGCTGCTCCGGGGCGCGACCCTCGTCCTGCGCGACGACGACATGATCAGCAGGCCGGACCTGTTCTTCGAGCGCTGCGGCACGCTCGGGATCACCGTGCTGGACCTGCCGACGGCGTACTGGCACGAGCTGGTCACGGCACTCGACCGCGGTGAGACCGCCGTCCCGGCGAGCGTGCGGTGCGTGATCATCGGCGGGGAGACCGCGCGGCCCGACGCGGTCCGCCGGTGGCAGGCCGCGGTGGGCGGTGCGACGCGGTTGTTCAACAGCTACGGGCCGACCGAGACCACCGTGGGCGCGACGGCCACCGACGTGACCGAATGGTCCGGTGAGGTGGTGCCGATCGGGGTTCCGCATCCGGGGGTGACCTGCCGGATCGGCGACGACGGCGAACTGCTGATCGGCGGGATCGGCGTGGCCGAGGGCTACCTGAACCGGCCGGAGCTGACCGCCGAACGGTTCGTGACGACCCCCGGCCGGGGCCGCGAATACCGCACCGGCGACCGGGTCCGCTGGTCCGAGGACGGACAGCTGGAATTCCTGGGGCGGCTCGACGATCAGGTCAAGATCCGCGGGCATCGCGTGGAGCCCGCGGAGGTGCAGGCGGCGCTCCTGGAGCTGGAGGGCGTCGCGGACGCCGTCGTCCTCGTCGACGATCGGACCGGCCGCGCCAGGCTGATCGGGCATCTGGTCACGGACGAGACCGACCTGTCTTCGGTGCGGAACGCGCTGGGCGACGTCCTGCCCGCCCATCTCGTCCCGGCGGGCCTGGTGCGGCACGACCGGTTTCCGCTGACGCCGCAAGGAAAGATCGACAAGAAGGCGCTGGCGGCGGAGATCCCGGCCGAAGTCGTCGACGACAGCGCGTTCACGGCGGCCGAGAAGTCCGCGGCCAAGCTGTTCGAGGAGATCCTCGGTGGTGCCGTTACCGGCGCGGCCGACGATTTCCTCGCCCTCGGCGGGGATTCGCTGGACGCGGTCCGCCTGATCGCCGCGGCGCGCCTGCGTCACGGCGCGGAGCTGACCCTCACCCGGTGGTACGCGGATCCGACCGTCGCCGCGCTCGCCGTCGTCCTCTCCGAAGCGACCGGAACGGCCGAAGCCACCGTCCCGGACCTCACCGAGGGGATCCCGCATCCGCTGAGCCCGATGCAACGGGACTACTGGATCGCCGAGCAGCTGTGCGCCGGGCTTCCCGTCTACACCTTGGGCATCCGGTACCGCTGGGCCGAAAAGGTCGACGTCTCGGCGCTGACCGCCGCGCTCGCCGAACTGTCCCGCCGGCATCCGCTGCTCCGGGCGCGCTTCCCCGACGACGGCACCGAACCGAGCATGGTCGTCGATCCGGCGGCGACGATCCCGTTGACGCTCGGTGAGCCGGATCGCGACGGGATCGACTACCGGCACGGACCGGTCGCGCACGCGTTCCTGGACGGCGACGAACTCGTCCTGATCGTGCACCACCTCGCCTTCGACGGCTGGTCGGCGGGTGTCTTGGGCCAGGAACTCGCCGCCCTGTATTCGGGTACGCCGCTGCTGCCCGCGCTTCCCGTCCCCGATCTCGCCGCCCGGGCCGCTGGGGCAAAGGCCGACCAACAGCTCGTCTCGTACTGGCGGAATCGGTTCGATGGCGCCGAACTCGACCTCGAACTACCCGCCGACCGCCCCCGCCCGGCCGCCCGCACGTACGCCTCCGAACGCGTCGCCCGACGGCTCGACCCCGCTCTGCTGGGCCGGCTGCGCGCCTACGCCGGTGCGCAACGGGCGAGCCTGTTCATGGTGGTGCTGGCCGGTTTGCAGGTCGTGCTGCGGCGGTACACCGGTCGCACCGACGTCACCGTGCTGTCGCCGGTGGCGGGCCGCTCGGGGGGCGGACTCGCGTCGCTGATCGGTCCCGCGCTGAACGTGCTGCCGTTGCGGGGCGACGTGACCGGCGAGCCGTCGTTCCCCGAACTCGTCGCCCGAGTGCGGGAAACCGTGCTCGGCGACCTCGATCACCAGGACCTGGCGTTGCCGGATCTGGTGACCGTGCTGGCCCGGCCCGGCACCAAACGGCTGAGCCCGGTCATGCTCACCGTGCACAACACCCCGGCTCCTGCCGACCCGATCCTGAGCTACGCGGGGGAACTGCCGCCGCGCGCCTCGATGGTCGACCTGGCGATCGGACTCGATTTCCCCGCCGACGGCGCGGTCCTGCACGCCGACTACGCCACCGAACTCTTCGACGGCGCACGGGCCGAAGCGGTCCTCGATCACCTGCTGACCGTGCTGGCCGCGGCGACCTCGGACCCCACGACGCCGATCACGAGCCTGCCGATGCTCACCGCCGCCGAGCACCGTCGCGTCGTGGACGACTGGAACGACAACGTCATCCCGGTACCCGACACGACGGCCGTGCACGAGTTGTTCGAACGCCACGCTCGCGCGACACCGGACGCGCCCGCGCTCACCGTCGGCCGCGAGACACTCGGCTACGGCGAACTCGATCGCCGGGCCAACCGGCTGGCCCGCCGTCTCCGTGGCGAAGGAGTGCGGCCCGGCCATCGGGTCGCGATCAACCTCGACCGCGGCACGGCGCTCTTCACCGCGATGTGGGCGGTGCTCAAGGCCGGCGGCGCCTACGTGCCGCTCGATCCGGCCTACCCCGCGGATCGTCTCGAGTACATGCTCGCCGACAGCGCGCCGACCGTGGTCATCGACGCGGACTACCTCGCCGAGGGACTCCCCGACGACGACACCTGCCTGCCCTCGGTCAACACCGCCGGCGATCCGGCGTACGTCATCTACACCTCGGGGTCCACCGGCAGGCCCAAGGGAGTCGTCGTCACGCACGGGAACCTGGTGCACGCGGCGGGAATGTGGCAGCGGGCGTACCGGCTGCGTCCGGAGTGGACGTATCTGCAGGCGGCCAGTTTCTCGTTCGACATGTTCGTCGGCGAGACCCTGCGGGCGCAGCTCAGCGGCGGCCGCCTGGTCGTCGCGCCCCGCGAGACACTGCTCGACCCCGCCGAACTCCTCGCGTTGATGCGGGCCGAGCGGGTGAACTGCACCGAACTCGTCCCCGCGGTCCTGCGCGCGCTGCTCGACCACACCGACCGCGGCGGGGAGGACCTCCGCTTCGTCGACCTGCTGATCGGTGGCGGCGAGAAGTGGCACGTCCGGGAGTTCCGGCTCGCGAGGCGGCTCGTCGGGCCGGGCAACCGGGTCGTCAACTCCTACGGCGTCACCGAAGTCACCGTCGACAATGTCTTTTTCGAGGGTTCGGTCGACCATCTCGCCGACGACGCGCCGTTGCCCATCGGGCGGCCGTTCCCGAACAACCGCGTCTACGTCCTCGATTCCTGCCGCCGGCCGGTGCCCGCGGGCGTCGTCGGTGAGCTGTACCTCGGCGGGCTCGGCGTCGTCCCCGGCTATCACGAGCGACCGGAACTGACCGAGGACCGGTTCGTGCCCGACCCGTTCGTCCCCGGCGCCCGGATGTACCGCACCGGTGATTCGGCGCGGTTCCAGCTCGACGGCACGGTCGACTTCCTCGGCAGGCTCGACGATCAGGTCAAGGTCAACGGCTACCGGATCGAACTCGGCGAGGTCGAGGCCGCGCTCGGCGCCTTGCCCGAAGTGGTGGCCTGCGCGGCCGCTCCGCAGGGCGCCCAGCTCGTCGGCTACGTCGTGACGCGCGACGGGTCGGACGCCGACGAGGCCGTCTACCGCGAGACGCTCGCGGCGGGCCTGCCGCCGCAGATGGTCCCCGCCAGAATCCTCACCCTGCCCGCTCTTCCCCTGTCGCCCAACGGAAAGCTGGATCGACGCGCGCTGCCGGCGCCCTCGGGTGGTGGGCCTCGGGCCACCGGCTGCCTCGCACGGACCGACACCGAGAAACGGATCGCGGCCGCTTGGTCGGACGTCCTCGGCATATCCGATCCGGGCATCGACGACAGCTTTTTCGCCCTGGGCGGGGATTCCTTCGCCGCGCTCAAGGTCGTCCGGCGGATCGAGCCCTCCCCCAGCCTGGTCGAGCTGTACCAGCACGCCACCATCCGGCGGCTGGCCGCGCATCTCGACACGCGTCCGGACACCGAGCGGCGGCTGTTGCACCGGCTGACCGCGACGGACGCGGCCGTCGGTGGCCACACGGTCGTGGCGGTACCTTATTCCGGCGGCAGCGCCGTCGCCTACCAGCCGCTCGCCGACGCGTTACCGTCCGGCTGGGCGCTGCACGCGGCGGAACTGCCCGGCCACGACCGCTCCCGGCCCGACGAGGAGCTGGAGCCGATCGCCGTCGTCTCCGGCCGTATCGTCGAAGAACTGCGGGCGATCGACGGCCCGATCGTCCTTTATGGACACTGCCTCGGCGTCGCGCTCACCGTGGAGGTGGCACGGCGTGCCGAGGCCGCCGGCCTGCCCGTGGCCGGCGTCGCACTCGGCGCGGGGTTCCCGACGGCCCGGCTGCCGGGGCGGTTCTTCGACTGGATCTACCGGCACTTTCCGGTGGACCGCTTCACCTCGGACCGCGAATACCTCGCCTATCTCCGCGCGCGCGGCGGCTTCACCGATCTGGACGACGAGGACCAGAAGGCCTTCGTGCTCCGCAATGTCCGGCACGACGCGCGCGACGCGGAGGAGTACTTCACCGCCGCGTACCGAGGGACTTTCGAGCCGCTGAAGGCGCCGGTGCTCACCGTCGTCGGCGCGCGCGACCGCGTCACCGAGCACTATCAGGAACGCCGTCAGGAATGGCGGCACTTCACCGAAGGCGACGTCGGCCTCGCCGTGCTGCCGCAGGCCGGGCACTTCTTCGTCAAGAGCCACGCGGAACCGCTCGCCGAGGCGCTGGTCGCGTTCGTCGCCGGACGATCGGTCGCCGAGGAGCCGGCTCCGGTCCCGCGTGCGGAACCGGATCTGCGCAAGTTCGCGGTGGTCGCGTTCGGCCAGCTCCTGTCGATGGTCGGCAGCGGCCTGAGCACCCTGGTGCTGAGTATCTGGGTGCTCCAGCAGACCGGCTCGATCACCTCTTTCGCCACCGTCAGCGCGATCGGCCTGTTGCCCGGCATCCTGGCCGGACCGGTCGCCGGTGCCGTCGCCGACCGGTGGGACCGGCGCAAGGTCATGCTGGTGAGCGACAGTATGGCGGGCCTTGCGATGGCGGCGCTGGCGTTCCTGATGCTGTCGGACGGCCTGCATCTCTGGCACGTCTACCTGGCCGTGACGGTGACTTCGCTGGCAGGTGCGTTCCAGCGGCCCGCCTACCTCGCGGCCGTCGCCCAGCTGGTGCCGAAACGCTATCTCGGCCATGCCAGCGGGATCGGACAGCTCGGCGTCGGGGTCGGACTGGTGTTCTCCCCCATGCTCGGCGCCGCGCTGATCGGCCCGATCGGGATCAGCGGCGTTCTGCTCGTCGACATGGGCACCTTCGCCGCCGGCGCGCTCACCCTGCTGTTCGTCCGCTTCCCGAACCTGCTGTTCCGGCGGCGCGAGGAGAACTTCCGCACGGAGATCCGGAACGGCTGGCAGTTCATCACCCGCCGTCCAGGCCTGCGCGCCGCGCTGCGGTTCTTCGTCATCGATCACGTCTTCTACACCCTGGGTTTCGCCGTGATCACGCCGATGCTGCTGCTGGAGCAACCCGCCGCGGTGCTGGGCATGGCGCTGGGCTCGGGCGGCGTCGGCGCGCTCGTCGGCAGCGTCGTGATGGGGCTCTGGGGCGGGACGGCCCGGCGCAGCCACGGGATGCTCATCGCGATGGGCATCGGGAGTGTCGCGATGGTCCTCGTCGGGGTCTCCACGTCTCCGGCGCTGATCATCGCGGGCATGTTCCTCGTCGGGTTCGGTGAATCCCTCGCCGACGGCCACTGGATCGCCATCATCCAGAGCAAGGTCAACCTCGAACTGCAGGGCCGGGTGCTGTCCCTGTTCATCACCCTGATGATGCTCACGATGCCGCTGGGCTACCTCGTCGTCGGACCGCTCGCGGAACGGTTCGTCCAGCCGATGTTCGATTCACCGGGCCGCGGTCTCGCGCTGCTGATCGTCCTCAGTGGACTGCTGCAGCTGGCGTGGGCCGTCCGAGGCTGGTTCACCGCCCGGCTACGGCTGATCGAAGACGAACTGCCCGACGCCGTCCCGCCCGCGAACATCGGCACCCGCGACGACCTGCAACGCGAGGCCGACGAGCTGCTCGCCGCCCACAACCGGTGAAGGGGAACGGTTTCGTGCTACCTCAGATCTCCATACCCGCCCCCGCGGAAGACCTGCTGCCAGGGATCCGCGTGGTCCTCGCGGACGAGACCCACTACCCCTCCGGCAGCCACAAAGAACCCGCCGCCCACGCGATCGTGGCCCGCGCTCTCGCCGAAGGCCACGATCGGGTCGTCGTCGGCTCGTGCGGCAGCTACGGCCGGGCGATGGCGACGGCCTGCGCGGCGGCCGGCGTGCGCTGCACCGTCGTACTGCCCGCCGATTGGGGCGACGGTGGCGCCTTCGCCGCCGCGACCGGAGCCGACGTCCGCTTGGTTCCCGGTGGCTACGAAGACGCCGTCGACGCCTCCCACCGCATCGCGCGCTCCGAAGGCGCGATGGACGGCAACGTCGACGGGCCGTACAAGGACGTGATCCTCGAAGGACACGGCCACGTCATCGATACGCTGCACCGAAAGCTGGGCCCCGAGCCGGCGTCCCTGTGGATCCCCGTCGGAAACGGCACGACGATCGTCGCCGCCCACCGGCGACTTCGGGCACTTCGCTGGCCGGTGACCCTCCATGGCGTCGGCTCCCCCGGCAACAACCCGATCGTGACGAGCTGGCCGGGCCCGTACCGGACACTGCCTCGCGACGCGGTCGTCACGACGGAGCACAACGAGCCCTTGGTGAACTGGCACGCCCTTCACGGTCCCGACGCGCTGGCCGCCATCGACGGCTCCGGCGGTGCCGTGCACGCGGTGGACGACGACGAACTCGTCGCCGCTCAGGCGTTGCTGGCGCGCCATGGAGCGCAGGCGACGGCGGCTGGTTCGGCCGCGGTGGCGGGGCTGGTGGCGTGGTGTCGGAGGGGTGTGGTCAGGGGGACTCAGATCGTTCTGTTGAGTGGCCGGTGAGGTCTTCCGGTTCGGTACCGAGGACGTACCTGGTGGTCACGGTGAAGTTCCGCACCAGCGCGAGCAGAGGCGCTGTGTCCACCGGATGACCGTCAAGGAGGCTGGCGAGGTTCTCCGCGAATACGCGGATCAGCTCAGTGGCCTGGTCACGAACATCGGCGGGACCGACCACGCCCAACGGTGCGTAAAGGTCTCGGCGGTCGCGGCGAGGTCGAGGAGACGTTCATGACGCGCTCGGTCGAGTTCTCCACCGTCTCGAAGCGTGTCACCGGCGTATCTCATTTCCACCCGCACATTGGAGATCGCAGCAAGGAAGGCTGTGTAGATCCGAAGACGTTGATCACGCCAGTACCGCTCAGTCTCGAGTTCACGTTCATCGGTCCATCGCTGCCGCTCACGGGCCCAACGCAGCTCTTCGCGGACTTGCTCCCTGCGCCAGCGTCGGTCTTCACGATGGGCATTGACGAGCTGCCCTGCGACCACGCCCGTAACTCCCAGCAGCGCCACTGCCAGTGTCGTCCAGAGCGGCACCTGACCACCTTGCATGACCGCAGTCTAAGCGTGATTTCCCGGTGCACGGAGTGGCCGATGTGCACCTCGGGTCCGACGTGGTGACAGGTGTCGTGATGGGTCCAGGCTTTGGCGATAAGCCGGACGTTCCTGTGGGGTGCGGGCATGGCGAGGGGCCCGTCGCCGGTGTGGCTGGCGGGCTCCTCGGGGGTCAGACGTGATGCAGGGTGTTACGGCGGGGTTGTCGGAGCGGATCCCGGTATTGGGGCGGGATGAATTCCGGTAATCCGTCGGCGGCCATCCGGACTTCCCAGTCGCCGTGATGAATCAATCGGTGGTGGAAGCCGCAGAGCAGCACCAGATTGCGGAGATCCGTCGGTCCTCCGTCTGCCCAGTGATGGATGTGGTGGGCGTGGCAGTTTTTGGGTTTCTGGTGGCAGCCGGGGAAGGCGCAGCCGCCGTCGCGGATGTTGAGTGCACGGCGTTGGCCGGGGGTGACGAACCGCCGCAGCCGTCCCACGTCGAGGGGTTCCCCGGCGGCGCTCATCACGACCGGCAGCATGAGGCAGTCACAAGCAGCGAGCCTCGCTTCCCGCGCGGTCATCGTCCCGACGAAATCCAGGCACGCGGTCCCGAGACCGGACTTGAGTTCGTCCAGTCCGATGGTGACATGCACCAGGGTCCGGTAGCCGTTGGTGCCGGGTTGGTCGGGGCAGGCGATGGCGAGGTCGAGGATGTCGACCCACGCGTCTCCCATGCGCTCGCATTTCATCCGCAGGTCGGCTTGGCCGAACTCGTCCACTGGGCGGGGCTGGGCATACGCCTCGAGAGCGGCGTGAGTGCGGGCACCGGTCTCGTCATCGAGGAGACCGGTCAGCTTCCAGAACCCGTCCTTACGCCGCTCCAGCGTGATCTCCCGGCGCGGCTCCTTCGGCTCCGGGTCCTTCGGCTCGTTGCCGTCCGGATCCAGCAACCCAAGCAGGTTCTGTTCGGCGTCCGCGAGCTGCCGGGGACCAGCCTCGCGGGCGAGAGTCGCGAGAATCTTCTCCGCACCCGCCCGATCCTCAACAGACGTCTCAGCCGGGAGCTTCTTCAAGAACTCCAGAATCTGATCGACCCGCTCATCCCCGACCAACCCCTCCGCAGCCACCGCAGCAGTAACCGGTGCGACAGCGGGAACTTCGGTGCCATCCAACGCTCGGGTCGGATTCAACGCCAGCGCCCGGCTCACCACAGGCTGAGCCTCACCACGCGACAACCCCGCCACATCCGCGAACCAAGCAGCCGTCGACCCATACCCGTACAAGTCTTTGACGCCCCGAGACTCGACCTCCGCCAAATACTGCCCCAACCCGGCGGTAGCCATCCTGATCACCCGCAAAGACTGCTGCACACCATGCGCAAGCTCCAGCTTGCCAGCACGCCACAACTCCTGCGGCAACTCAGGAAGGAAAGTCTCGGACACCCCTCCATAATACCCCACACTAATCGAACACATGTTCGTAATTTTAAGCAACAATGAAAGTGCACATTTACCACTGAAGAGTGATCCGACGTCCCCAATCCAACCGGATCCGGTAACGGTCGAGCAAACTCCGGCTGCTAACTATCTCCCTTCCTTTTCAACACACGCAGCCAGTGTGAGCCACCAGTAAGCGCTTACTTTCAACACCGCTGCCAGACCACAGGACAAAGCAAGAGTGAACAGAACCCGATCCGACAAGAAGGAGAACAGCACGCAGTGACTTGACCCGCGGCCCAGCTCGAATCAGCCCTCACCACGACCATCGAACAGACTCAAAGGACACCGACTAAAACCCCAAGGAGATCCTGATCTGGCCGGACCTTCCCGGTCCAAGATCGACAAGGGCGCTCAAGAACGAGATCCGGAAATCCTTGCGGGACAACGACTAACGCCGCGCGAGTTCGTCCGCGGTCGGCAACGGCCACTCGTACCGTTCCTTGGCGATGCGGAGGTGGACCCAGGTCTCCGCCGTCACGACATCGGGTCTGCCGCTGATCTCTTCGAGCGCCCGGTCGAGGTCGCGGGCGGACTGCGCCGCGATCGTGGCGACGACGTCGAACCGGCCGATGGTCCTGGCGAGGAACTCCGTGTCGTCGCGTGCGGCGAGCGCCGCTGTCACGGAGTCACCGGCGCCTCGCACGGTGAGGCCGATCCCGCAGACCAGACCGGCGTCCGGACGGGCACGGCTGAGCACCGGCGCGATCCGGATGACGTCGTGCTCCACGAGGAAGCGCACGCGGGTGCGGGTGGCCGACGGCGAAAGCCCGACGTGCTCGGCGATGCGCGCGTAACTTTCCCTGCCGTCGGCCTGCAATCGCAGCATGATCGCGAGGTCGCGGTCGTCGAGCCGCAGCCAGGGCGGCAGCGGGCGGCCGGGCATGAACAGGCCCTTGACCACGTCCACATAGACGAGCGTGTTGACCTGCTCCACCTCCGGCAGGCCGCGGATGTCCGCCACCGTGCGGTACAGCTCCGGGGAATCGGGCAACCGCAGCTCGGCGACGGTCTGGTACTCCCCGCTCACCGCGGAGACGAACGCCGCGGCGGGCAGCGCCGCGATGGCGTCCGTCGTCGCCCGCGAACGGCCCGACGTGCGGATCGCGAGATGCGCGTACGCGGTCAGGCCGAGGAACTCGGGGTGGACCGCCGCGACCACGTTGAGTGATCCGTCGGCCTTCAGCTGCTCCAGCCGCGCCGATACGGCGGACCGTGACGCCCCGACGCGGTGGGCCAGATCGGCCACGCTCATCCGGCCGTCCGCGCGCAAAGCCGCGACTAACGCGTTGTCCACGGCGGTTCTCCTCTGCTGAATTTCCGGTGGCACACGGCACCATATCACCGGCCGGAAGCGCACACGACAGCCGAGATAGCACGTTCTGTCCATGAACCCTGGCATATCGATCGTGAACACTGTACGTATACGAACGATCTGATTGCGCTCCCGGTTTTCGTCGCTTACCTTCGCCCCACTTCACCGTCGAATCCCTGGAGTCCGCGCGATGCGTCTGCTGCCCCTCGATCGTTCAGTCCTCGACGCGAGAGCGACGATCCTGCTTCCCGACGAACTGGTGCCCGTCGACGACGCCACCGAAGGCGCCGAAGCGGTACTCGTGTTCGGCGAGGAGATCGCCGCCGTCGGCTCGGTGGACGAGTGCCGCGCCCGCGCGGCGGGCCTCGGCCGTCCCGAGCCGGAGGTGCGGCGGTTGCCGGGCACGCTTCTGCCCGGTTTCGTCGATCCGCACGCGCATCCCCTGATGTACGGGCAGATGATGACCTGGGTCGACTGCGGTCCCGAGCGCGCGTCGACCATTCCCGAGATCGTCGCGTTGCTGCGCGAAGCGGCCGAGAACACCCCGGCGGGCAGGCCCGTCCGAGGTTACGGCTACGAGCACCGCAACCTCGCCGAGAAACGCCACCCCCGCAAGGAGGAACTCGACGCGGTCGCCGAAGACCGCGAGGTCTACCTCATGAACGCGAGCGGGCACGGCGGCGTGGTCAACAGCTTCACGTTGCGGAGCAACGGCGTCACCCGGGATACCCCGGATCCCGACGGCGGGGTGTTCTTCCGTGACGAGCACGGTGAACTCACCGGGGAACTGTCGGACGCGGCGTGCAACATCCTCACCGGCGTCACCGGGGTGAAGGTCGGGCGGCACGGGCCGAACTTCCACCTCGAGGACGAGCCGGAGGAGCACGCGCGGCAACTGGCCGCCGCGCAGGAGAAATTCCTCGCCGCGGGGGTGACCGCGATCGGCGACGCCCAGGTGACGCGCCGCGAATTCGACATGTATCTGCGGCTGGACGAAGCCGGGCAGCTCAAGACCCGGGTGCACATGTACCTGCTGTCGCATCTGCTCGACCAGGCCCTGGAAATGGGGCTGCACGGCGCTTTCGGCACCACTCGCCTCGCCTTCGCGGGCATCAAGTTCTACGCCGACGGCACGCTCGGCGGCTGGACCGCGTACTTCCCCGACGGCTACGTCGGCGATCCGTGCCGCACCGGGCAGCTGTACCACGACCCGAAGGATTACTCGGCGCTGATCGGCAAGGCGCACGAGGCCGGGCTCCAGACCGCGACCCACGCCCAGTCCCCCGACGCGATCGCCATGGTGCTCGACGCCATCGAGGACGCTCAGCAGCGGAATCCCCGGCCGGAGGCCCGGCACCGCATCGAGCATTGCGGGCTGCCGTCCCCGGAGCAGATCAAGCGCATGGCCGTGCTCGGCGTCCATCCGGTCAACCAGCCGCAGCACTACTACAACTGGGGCGAAGGCGTCACCGACGCCGTCGGCACCCCCGGCGAGCGGTTCAACCCCCTCGGCGAGTTCCAGGCGGCGGGCGTCCCGGTCACGCTGAGCTCGGACGCCCCGGTCGCGGAGCCGAACCCGCTCGAAGCCATCCAGACCGCGGTGACCAGGACGACCCGCCGCGGTCACCGGCTCGGCGGCGACGAACTGCTGATCGACGTCCGGTCGGCCGTCGCCGCGCACACGATCGCCGGTGCCAGGGTGCTCGGCCGCGAGCGCGACCTCGGCTCGATCACCCCCGGCAAACGCGCCGATTTCGTGCTGCTCGGCGAGAATCCCCTCACCTGCGCTCCGGACCGGATCGCCGGTATCCGCGTGGTGGAAACCTGGATCGACGGCGAGGTGGCCCGATGACCGTCCAGACCGGCACCCACTCGCTTCGCCGCGCCCGCCGAGCCGGGCTCGCGGCCTTCGTCGGCACCACGATCGAGTGGTACGACTTCTACATCTACGCCACGGCGGCGAGCCTGGTCTTCGGCACCGTGTTCTTCCCCGAAACCGGCGACCGGCTGACCGGGATCGCGGCGGCCTTCGCGACGTACGCGGTCGGCTTCTTCGCCCGGCCGCTCGGCGGCATCGTGTTCGGGCACGTCGGTGACCGGGTCGGCCGCAAGACCGCGCTCGTGGTGACCCTGACCATGATGGGTGCGGCGACCTTCCTCGTCGGCTGCCTGCCCGGATACGCGCAGATCGGCACGTGGGCGCCCATCCTGCTCGTGGTGCTCAGGTTCGTCCAGGGTCTCGCCGTCGGCGGTGAGTGGGGCGGCGCCGTGCTCATGGCCGTCGAACACGCGCCACCGGGCAAGAAGACCTTCTACGGTGCCTTCGCGCAGGCGGGGAACCCGGCGGGCGCGCTGCTGGCCACCGGCCTGTTCAGTCTCCTGAGCATCGGCGGCACCGAATGGCTCACCACGTGGGGCTGGCGGATTCCCTTCTTCGCGTCCGTGCTGCTCATCGGCGTCGGCCTCATCGTGCGCCTGAAGGTCGAGGAGTCGCCGGTCTTCGAGGAAACCGCCGAAGAAGCCGGCGTTCCCCTCCTCTACGCCGTCCGGACGAACTGGAAGCCGATCCTGCTGGGCATCTGTGTGCTGCCCGTCGCGGTCGGCGGCTACTACCTGGTCACCACCTTCGCGACGGCGTACGCGACCGATCCGGCCGTCGGCGTCTCCGAATCGCTCGTGCTCAACGCGCTCACCATCGCCGCGTTCGTCGAACTGGTCGTCAGCTTCGGCGCGGCGTGGCTCGGCGATCGCTTCGGCCGGGTGCGGGTGGTCGTGATCGGCCTGATCGGCGTCGCCGTGCTCGCGGCTCCGCAGTTCCTGGTGCTCTCGACCAAGAACGCGGCGCTGATCATCGCGGCGTTCGTGGCGATGCGCCTGGCGATGACGGCGACCTACAGCCCGATCGCCGCCATCCTGTCGCAGATGTTCCGCCCGCGGGCGCGCTACACGAGCATTTCGCTGTCGTATCAGCTGGCTGGCGCGCTCTTCGGTGGCCTCTCGCCGTTGGTGTCGACGCTGCTGTTCCAGGCGACCGGCAGTATCTGGCCGGCGATCGGCCTGCTGATCGGGATGTGCGTGCTGAGCATCGCCTGTGTGCTGGCCGCGCCGCAGCACACCGACGACGTCTAACGGATGCGCAGCCGCCGCATGAGTTTCAGCCCGGACAGCATCCCCTCGACGTACTTCTCGTAGGTCTGGCCGCCGCGGGGACCCATGACCTGTTTCTTGAGCACCGCCACGTTCTTCACGTCGGTGTACTTGAGCAGGCCCTGGTCCCCGTGGCGGGCACCGACGCCGGAGTTCTTGACTCCCCCGGACGGCGTCCCCTTCGAGGCGTACGCGGTGGCCAGGATGTCGTTGATGTTGACGTTGCCGGACTCGATCCGCGCCGCCACGGCGCGCGCGGCGCCGACGTCGGCGCCCCAGACCGAGGCGTTGAGGCCGTACTCGGTGTCGTTGGCGAACGCGACGGCCTCGTCGACCGTGCGGTACTTGTGCAGTGCGACCACGGGTCCGAAGGTCTCGGTGACGCCGCAGAGCATGTCCTTCGTGACGCCTTCGAGGATCGTCGGTTCGAAGAACGCCGGGCCGAGGTCGGGCCGCGGCTTTCCTCCACAAAGGACGGTCGCGCCCTTCGCGACGGCGTCGTCCACATGGGACTTGACCCGGTTCATGTGGTCGACGGAGACAAGCGAGCCCATGTCCGGCCCGAAGTCGTAGGCGGCGCGGACGTCGAGCACCTTGGTCTTGGCCACGTACGCGTTCTTGAACTCGTCGTACCGGGACTCCGGCAGGTAGATCCGCTCGATGTGCATGCAGATCTGCCCGGTGTTGCCGAAAGCGCCGAAGATCGCGCCCTGCACGGTCTCGGCGAGGTCGGCGTCTTCGAGCACGATCATCGGGTTCTTGCCACCGAGTTCGAGACAGCAGCCGATGAGGTTGCGGCCCGCCCGTTCGCCGATCACCCGGCCGGTCGCCGTGGAACCGGTGAACATCACGTAGTTCGCCTGGTCGATGAGCGTGGGGCCGACGTCCGGGCCTTCACCGCACACCACCTGGAACAGACCCTTCGGCAGCCCGGCCTGCTCCAGCAGCTCGACACCGTAGAGCGGGGACAGCGCGGTCTTGTTGTCGGGCTTCAGCACCACCGCGTTGCCGGCCATCAACGCCGGAATGGCGTCGGAAATGCCGGTGGCGAACGGGAAGTTCCACGGCGCGATGATGCCGACCACGCCCTTGGGTTGCCTGATCTCGGTGGACGTGGTCAGGAACGGGACCGGTCCGCCGCGTTTCGTCGGCGCCAGCAGTTTGGCGGCCCGCGTGAGGTAATGGCTCATCACCATCGCCGGGTCGCAGGTCTCCTCGATCGCCATTCGCCGGTTTTTGCCGCTCTCGGCCTGTATGAGGTCGGTGACGGCCGGCGCGTTGTCGACGAAGAGCGTGTGCGCTCGGTTGAACACCTCCAGCCGCCGCTTGAGCGGGGTGGCGGCCCATTTCTCCTGCGCGGCGCGCGCGGTGGTGAACGCCTGCTCGATGTCGGCGGGTGTCGACTGGGGCAGCTCGACGAGCACGTCACCGGTGTAGACCTCGGTGAGCTTCCAGGTCGCGCCGGACGAGCCCGGCACGCGGGCGGCGAGCCGCCGCAGGAGCGCGTCGGTCACCGACGCCGGACGGGTGAGCGCGAGCGGTGTGACGGTCATGGCCCTCTTTCCGTCAGTTGTCCGAGTGGCTGTTGGTGAACCCGCGGCCGGTTCACGCATCCGGTCCCTTTTCCGGTCATGGCTCAGCTCCGCCACCCGAGTCCGAGAGGACGAGCTGCGCGCCCATCTCGCCGATCATGATGGCGGGCGCGTTGGTGTTGCCGCCGGTGATCGACGGCATGATCGAGGCGTCGCAGACCAGCAGGCCGTCGACACCGCGGACCTTGAGATCAGGACTCACGACCGCGAGTTCGTCGACGCCCATCCGGCAGGTACCGACGCCGTGGTAGACCGACGTCGCACGGTTCAGGATCGCGTCGCGCAACTCCTGGCCCCGCAGCGACTTGCCCGGGTGCAGTTCTTCCTTGATCGAGCCGTTGAAAGCGCCCGACGCGAAGATCTCGCGCACCATCTCCGAGCCCTCGGCGAGCACTTCGAGATCGGCCGGGTCGGACAGGTACTGGGGGTCGATGAGCGGCGCCGCCGTGGGATCGGCCGAAGCGAGGCGCAGCGTGCCGCGGCTCTTCGGGTAGATCAGCGTGGTCAGCACGGTGAGCGCGGGCCGTTTGTCGACGTCGTGCCGGATCGGCGCGTCCTGGTTGGGGGTCACGTACGCCCACGGCAAGAGGTGCAGCTGGAGATCGGGTACCTCGGCGGCCTGGGAGGTCTTGAGGAAGGCGACCGCCTCGAAGACCGAGTTCGCCAGGAACGTCGTGCCGGGCCGCAGCAGTTCGCTGACGAGGCCGCGCGCGAAGTACGGCGGCGTACCCCGGTTCTTGCTCGACGACGCGCGGAAGGTCAGCGCGTGGAACATGTGGTCGTGCAGGTTGTCGCCGACCGGCAGGTCCGCGACGACGTCGATGCCGTGCTCCTTGAGGTGCTCGGCGTGCCCGATCCCGGACAGCATCAGCAGATGCGCGGACCCGACGAAGCCCGCCGAGAGGATGACCTCCTTGCCCGCGCGCAGCGTTCGCTGTCCCCCGTTCGCGTCGACGACCTCGACGCCGACCGCACGGCCGTTCTCGATGAGCACCCTCTTCGCCAGCACCCCGGACTGGACCTGCAGCGTGGCCGGCGCGAGCTGGTGGATGTAGCCGCGCGAGGCGCTGTACCGAAGGCCGTCGGCGGCGTTCTGCTGCATCCGGCTGACGCCCTCTTGGGACTCGGCGTTGTAGTCGTCGAGGATCTCGCAGCCGATCGCCTCGGCGGTCGCCTGGAGGAACTGGAGCGTGCCCTCCTGTGGGGTCTTGTTGCGGGTGACCCGGATCGGCCCGCCCGCGCCGCGGAACTCGCTCTCGCCGTCCTCGAAGTCCTCCATCCGCTTGTACGCGGCGTTGACGCTGTCCGCGTCCCAGCCCTTGTTGCCCTCGGCGGCCCAGGAGTCGAAGTTGGCGCGGTTGCCGCGGACGTAGACCATGCCGTTGATGGAGCTGGAGCCGCCGACCACCTTGCCGCGCGGCACCGGCATCCGCCGATCGAGAACATGTTTCTGCGGCACCGAGTAGTAACCCCAGTCGAAGGGCTTCTTCAGCTGGGGCACCGCGTGCATCGGGCCGACCAGCCCCGGCTTCCTGACGAGCAGCTTGTCGTCGCTCTTGCCCGCCTCGAGCACGATCACGCTGGCCCCGGACTCCGCCAGCCTGCCGGCGATCGCGGCGCCCGAGCTGCCCGATCCGACGACCACGTAGTCGGCCTCGTCGCCGCGCGCAGCCCTGTTCGCCATGTCCGCTCCTCGGTCAGCCCACCGTGCAGAACTGCAACCTGTTCTAGTTCTGTCACCGTATAGCGAGACCGGCCGGTTCCGCAACGGGCCAGGCCCAGCACGTGTCCCGGCGAGCGCCTGGCCGTGCACTCGAAGCGGCACGACGACGCCTGCCCGCGGTACCACCGAAGGCTCCACGCCCTTGCCAGAATCCGCTCATTTCAGACAACCCGAAAACCGCCCCATATCGGAACCGACGAATTCCGAATTCCGCGAAGTTCCGCCGATTTCTCTGAATTTTCCACTACTACGTGCTGGAGTCATCGTGAGAAGATCCTTCTTCCGAAGAATCGCCTGCCTTGTCGTCGTGGTCATGCCGGCCTGCACCGGGACGGCGGCCGCGAGGCCATCGGCTGACCTGCCACCAGCGGGTTCGGACTACTACATCTGGGCTGCAGCTATCTTGAGTTCTGCTACTTCAGGCATTACGGGGCCCGCCACGAAAACGGCGGCTGGGGCCGCGCGTACGTCGCCAACGACTTCTACAACATCGGCGCGACAGGGTACGGCGACGAGACCTCGTCGATCTGGAACCGTTCCGGTGTGACCGTATGGGGATATGATCGGTACCCGAGCAACGAGTGCTGGAAAGAAATCTGGGTATCGCCGAACGGTAACTGGGGGACCTCCACTACAAGGTCGACAACCGTACCGACGGCATCAGCATCGGCGGCGCGGTCGACGGTGACATCTGCCCCGGGGATCGTGCGTGGTAGGTGGCGGAGAACGCCACCTACCACGCACGACTCCATGGCCCTCAGCGCAGCGGTTCGAGCGCCTTCGCCAGTGGCTCCAGCACGGCGGGGGTGTGCGGCGGCGGCAGGTAGATGATCGCCAGGTCGAGGCCCGCTTCACCGAGGGCTTCGACGTCCGCGGCGACCTTGGCGTAGTCACCGTCCGTGCCGAGACGCACGTGCGAGGACAACGTGATCTCGCTCGGATCCCGGCCGATGTCCGCGCAATGCCGGTGCAGCACCGAACGCTTGTGCGCGAACTCCTCCGGCGTGCCGCCGACGAAGTTCCAGTGCTGGGCGTACTTGGCGGCCGTGCGCAGGGTCCGCTTCTCGCCGCTGCCACCGATGCAGATCGGCGGATGCGGCTTCTGCACACCCTTCGGTTCACAGCGGGCGTCGGTCAGCCGGTAGTGCTCGCCCTGGAACGTGGTGGTCTCCTGGGTCAGCAGGCCGACGAGGACCTCGCAAGCCTCCTCGAACCGGTCACTGCGTTCCTTGATGGTGCCGAGTTCCATGCCGTACGCGCCGGATTCCTCCTCGTTCCAGCCCGCGCCGACGCCGATCTCCAGACGGCCGCCGGAAACAATGTCCAGTGTCGCGGCCATGTTCGCGAGCAGCGCGGGGTGACGGTAGTGGATCCCGCTGACCAGCGTGCCCAGCCGGAGCCGTTTCGTGGCCTGCGCGAGCGCGGTGAGCGTCACCCACCCTTCCAGGCACGGACCGGTCGAATCCGAAAAAATGGGATAGAAGTGATCGAAGGTCCAGCCGGACTCGAAGAGTTCGATTTCGTCGGCGGCCTGCCAGACGGCGAGCATGTCGGACCAAACGGTGTCCTGCGGCGAAGTCTTGATGGCGAATCGCATGATCTTGATCGTAAACCTGGAGTTCCTCCAGTCGCGCCCGAATTCAGCGGGCGATGCCACGGCGAAGATAGTCCTCGGCGTCCACTCCGGACTCGACGAGCAAGGCCCGAGTGTGCTCCCCCAGCGCCGGGACGTCGCCCATGCACGCCTCGAAATCCTCGAAGGTCACCGGCGGCAGCAAAGCGTCGATCCGGGCGAATTCGGTGCCGATCTTGCGCCAGCGATCCCGGGCCCGCAGCTGGGGATGATCGGCGACCTGGCCGACGTCCTTGAGCTGGGCGGCGGGAACCCCGGCCGCGGCGAGCCGTTCGTCGAGTTCGCTGTTGGACCACCGCGAAGTCCGGGCCGCGACGGCGGCGTCGCATTCCGCGCGGTGGGCCACGCGTTGCACGTTCGTGGTGAAGCGGGGGTCATCGGCGAGTTCGGGCGCGTCGAGAACGTCGGTGACGAGGGTGCGCCAGCCGGTGTCGTTCTGGACGCCGATCAGTATCTGGCCGTCGCGGGTGGGGAAAGCGTCGTACGGCGCGATCGAACTGTGGCTCAACCCCATCCGCTCCGGCTCGGTCCCGGCGTACATCCGGGTGTTGAGCGCGTAGCCCATCCATTCGACGGTGGCCTCCAGCATGGAGACCTCGATCGTCGCACCTTCGCCGGTGCGCCAGCGGCGCAGCAACGCCGCGAGCACCGCCTGCGCGCAGTACATACCCGAGGCGATGTCAGCGGTCGGGATCCCGGTCTTCGCCGGGGCTTCGGGTGTGCCGGTGATCGCGATGAGACCGGCCTCGGCCTGGATCAGCATGTCGTAGGCCTTGCGCTGCTCCATCGGCCCGCCCGCCCCGAATCCGGACAGGTTCACCACGACAAGCTCCGGGTGATCCGTCCGCAGCTCACCGAAACCGAGCCGCTCGGCCGCGCCGGGCGCCAGGTTCTGCACGAACACGTCCGCCTTCGCGACCAGCCGCCGGACGACGTCACGGCCTTCGGCGGTCTTGAGGTCGACGGCGAGCGACTCCTTGCCCCGGTTGAGCCACACGAAATGCGCGCCGCTGCCGTGTACGGCGTGGTCGTAGGCGCGCGCGAAATCCCCGCCGTCGACGCGCTCGACCTTGATCACCCGCGCGCCGAGGTCGGCGAGATTGCGCGTGGCCAGCGGGGCGGCGACGGCCTGCTCGATGGCGACGACGGTGACCCCGTCGAGTGGCCGGGTCATGCTTTCTTCTTTTCGGCCCGTACCAGGCCACCGCCGATGATCAACCGCTGGATCTCGCTCGTGCCCTCGTACAGCCGCATCAACCGGACGTCACGGTAGATGCGCTCGACCGCGACCTCGCGCATGTACCCACTGCCTCCGTGAACCTGCACCGCGAGATCCGCGGCCTTCCCCGCCATTTCGGTGCAGAAGAGCTTCGCGGCGGACGGCGCGATCCGCCGGTCCTCTCCCGTCACGTACAACCGCGCGGCCTCCCGAGCGAGCGCCCGGCCGGCGAGCACACCGGTCTGCTGATCGGCGAGCATCGCCTGCACCAGCTGGAAATCCCCGATCGGCGTACCACCCTGAGTCACCGTCGCGGCATACGAGACGGACTCGTCGAGCGCCCGCTGCGCCGTCCCGACCGCGAGACCCGCCATGTGGATCCGGCCGCGCGCCAGCGACGTCATCGCCGCTTTGTACCCGACTTCCCCGTCCCCGCCGACGAGCGCCTCCGGCCCTACACGGACCTGCGAGAAGGTGACGTCCGCGGTGCGCGAGCCTTCCTGCCCCATCTTCGCGTCCTTCGGCCCGACCGTGATGCCGGGCGTGTCCGCGGGCACCAGGAACACCGCGATACCCGTGCCCATCCGCGCGAAGACCACGAACAGACCGGCCTCGGTGGCGTTGGTGATGAACTGCTTGCCGCCGTCGATCACCCAGCCGTCGCCGTCCGGCTTAGCGGTGGTCCGCAGTCCGGCCGGGTTCGATCCGGCACCTGGCTCGGTGAGCGCGAACGACGCGACGACCTCACCTGACGCGATACCCGGCAACCACCGCGCACGCTGCTCGTCCGTGCCGAATCCGACCAGCACCTGCCCGGCGATCCCGTTGTTCGTCCCGAACATCGACCGCAACGCCAAGGACGTGTAACCCAGCGTCATCGCGACCTCGACGTCCTGCACCAGATCGAGTCCGAGCCCGCCCCACTCCGGCGGGATCGCGTACCCGAACAACCCCATCTCCGCGGCCTGCGTCCGCAGATCCACCGGGATGGCGTCCGTGCTCATGATCTCCAGCTCGCGGGGCATCACGCGGGTGCGGACGAAGTCGTCGATCTGGCCGAGAACGTCCGCGAACACGTCGTCGGGGACGTCGGGGTTGCCGGTGTACATGCCCCTCACTATCGATCACCGGGCGGACTTCGGTCCACTCCCCCGAGTGGACCTGGACGTGACACCTACCGAAGAACTTGATCTTCGCCCTAACGTCGTTCTCATGCGTACACGTACCGCTTTCCTCGCCATCGCCGGCGCCGTCGCCCTGTGCTTCACGATCCCCGCGGCGGCTTCCGCGGCCGAAGGCGAATTCACCTACCGCTACTACGACGAAAACGAAGAGCTCAAGATCGGTGTCCTGGTGGACCCGCCCAGCGGCAAATGCATAGAGATCCCCGAAATAGCCGACTGGGACGTCGACGCGTTCCGTCCGCGCAACGACACCGACTCGAGGGCGGTGGTGTTCCTGGACGACGACTGCAAGAGCGACTCCTACTTTTCGCTCCGCCCCTACGGCGGCCGAGGCTCGGACAGGCTTCTCCTGCGCTCGGTCGTCTTCAGTTAGGCCGAGCGGATCTCGACACTGCACCCGGGGCGGCGAATGATGAGTCCCGGGGGTGGTCGTCATGGCCCGACGTGGTCTCGTTTTCCTGGCCCTGTTCACGATCTTTCTGGGGCTGCTGGTTCCCCGCGCCGCGGCCGCCGAGCCGGTCACCAGATACGAGGGTGAACTCGAAGGCGCACGCTATCTGGTGCTGGTGCCGAAGAACTGGAACGGCACGCTCATGCTGTGGAGCCACGGGATGTACTCCCTGGCCTATCCGGAGCCGGATCGGATTCCGCTGACCTCACAGCCCACGACCGAGTCTTATCTACTGGAGCAGGGCTACGCACTGGCCGCGTCCCAATATCGGACCGTGCGCGGCTGGTCGATCGAAGAGGCGCTGACCGACCAGATCCGGTTGCACGACTGGTTCTCCCGCACGGTCGGCCCGCCGGGACGGACCATCGCGACGGGCGAATCGGTGGGAGCCATCACCGCGACCCTGCTCGCCGAGCGGAACCCGCGCCGGTTCGCCGGTTTGATGACGTTGTGCGGCAACCTGGCCGGCGGGGCCGCGCACTGGAACTCCGGCCTCGATCTCGGATACGCGCTGAACACGCTGCTCGACGCGCGGCTGGAACTGGTGCGGATCGCCGACCCCGCGGCCAACGCTGGCCGGTTCATCGGCGTGGTCCAGGCCGCCACCGCGAACCCGCAAGGCCAAGCCCGGCTCGCGCTGGCGAACGCGCTGGCCGAAATCCCCGGCTGGTTCGACGCCACCCGGCCCCGGCCGAGTGCTGTCGCAGACCAGGTTTTCTGGCAGAGCATCTGGGATCGCTTCTACCGCGTCAGCGCGTTCGGCGTGGACAGGGTCGCGCTGGAACAGCGCGCGGGCGGCAACCCGAGCTGGAACGTGGGCGTCGACTACCGGCGGATCCTGGCGAAGGCAGGCGAGCGGCCGCTGGTGGAACGGGCCTACGCGGAGGCGGGGCTCGATCTCGACGCCGACCTCGACAAGCTGGCGAAGGCGCCGCGAATCGCACCCGATCCGGCCGCGGCCGGTTATCTGGCGCGGTTCGGGCTGCCGCTGGGACGCACGCCGGTCCCGGTGCTGACCATGCACACCGTCGCGGACGGCACCGCACCCGCGGCGCACGAACGCGCCTACGCCGAACGAGCCGGGCCGGGCGGTGATCTCCGGCAGCTGTTCGTGAACCGCGCTGGTCACTGTGTGTTCACCGCGTCCGAGGAGATCACCGCCCTGCGCACGCTGGAACGGCGGATGGACGCCGGGCACTGGCCGTCGAGCGGGCCTGCCGCGCTGAACGCCGAAGCCGGCGGCCTCGCGCCGGAACACCAAACGATCTTCGACTCCGTCGGGGAAACCCGGGTGACGACCACGCCGGCGTTCGCGCGGCACACCCCTCCCCCGTATCCGAGGATCCTGCCGTTCTAGGGACCGGTGAGGATCGTCAACCCATAGGCGGACAAGACGCGGTTGACCGGGAGGAAGAAGGTGGTGCCGCCGCTGGAGCAGTTCCCGCTGCCGCCGACCAGCACTCCCTGCGCCTGCGTCCCGCTGACGAACGGCCCGCCGTTGTCACCCGGCTCGGCGCAGACGGAGGTCCGGGTCAGCCCGGTCAGCGTTCCTTCGGGGAAGGTGATCGACACGTTCTTCGCCTGGATGATCCCGCAGTGCCAGCCGGTGGTCGCGCCGTACCTGCACACCGACGCACCGACCGGGGCCTCGACCGACCCGGTGATCGTCACCCGGCTGTCGGTGGGCGGAATCGAGCCCACCAGCCGCCAGTCGGTCGTGTTGGTCACGCGGATGACGATCGCACCCGTCGGCGGGGATTGAGCACCTAGGACGACCCCGACCACCCGGCCCGCGCTGCGAACGGTGTCGCCGGGTCTGCCGCAGGCGGAACTCGCGATCAGATAGCCGGTCTTCCCCGAGACAGCGGCGAACCCGGCCGTGCACCGGAACGAGACGCCGGTCTGCAACACACTCCCGCCGCCGAGCGGGGCGGGAGCGCTCGCGTGCGCCGTCGACGGGAACGCCAGGCCGAACGCCAAGACCAGGCAGGACAGGGATCGGGGCAGTCTCACGGGACCCTCCGATGGCCGGGGATGCCCCGATCGTAACGAGCGTGACGCCCCGGCCCATCCGCCGAATCGCGCATTCTCAGCGCCAGCCGAGCTCCGGCGCCACGTGCTCGAGGATGCTTTCCAGCACGTGCGCGTTGTACTCGACGCCGAGCTGGTTCGGGATGGTCAGCAACAAGGTGTCCGCGGCCTCGATCGCCTCGTCCTCCTTGAGCGCCCGCACCAGCTCGTCCGGCTCGGCGGCGTACGACCGCCCGAAGATCGCCCTGGTCGTCTCGTCGATCATGCCGACCTGGTCCCGAGAGTTCCGGTCACGGCCGAAATAGGCGCGGTCCAGGTCGCTGGTCAACGCGAAAATGCTGCGGCTGACCGACACCCGCGGCTCGCGCGAGTGACCGGCCGCCTTCCAGGCTTCGCGGTAGGCCTCGATCTGCTTGCGCTGCTGAACGTGCAGCGGCTCGCCCGTCTCGTCGTCCTTGAGCGTCGAACTCTGCAGATTCATGCCCTGCTCCGCCGCCCACACCGCGGTCGCGTTCGAACTGGAACCCCACCAGATCCGCTCGCGCAACCCCTCGGAATGCGGTTCCAGCCGCAGCAGCCCGGGAGGGTTGGCGAACATCGGCCGCGGATTCGGCTGCGCGAACCCCTCGCCGTCGAGCAGCTTGAGGAAGACCTCGATGCGCTGACGAGCCATGTCCGCGGCGGTCTCCCCCTCCGCCGGGCCATAACCGAAGTACCGCCACCCGTCGATCACCTGCTCCGTGGATCCCCGGCTGACCCCGAGCTGGAGCCTGCCGCGCGAGATGAGGTCGGCGGCGCCCGCCTCCTCGGCCATGTACATCGGGTTCTCGTAGCGCATGTCGATCACGCCGGTACCGATCTCGATCTTCGACGTCCGCGCCCCGATCGCCGACAGCAACGGGAACGGACTGCCCGCCTGCCGCGCGAAGTGGTGCACCCGGAAGTACGCGCCGTCCACGCCGAGTTCCTCGGCCGCGACGGCCAGGTCGATCGACTGATGCAGGAAGTCGGCGGCGGACCGCGTCTCGGAGTGCGCGCTCGCCGACCAGTGGCCGAAGGACAGGAAACCAATCTTCTTCACGCCGTTGTAAGCGTCCGGTGACCGGGTTTGATTCCCTGCCGCCCCCACCGACCAGTCACTTACTGCTACCGCTCAGCCCGTGGTCCGAGCCGAGGGTGATGGGGTCGCGAGCAAGCAGTTGGAGGAGGCGGAAGCCAAGCTCAGGCGCTTCCAGGAAGCTATCGCAGCTGGGTTGCCCCGACGGTGCTGGTCGAGAGCATTAACGAGGCTCAAGCGGACCGGGCGGCAGCGCGAGGAGCGTTGGCGGCCGCGGGGATCACCGATACAGAGGTCTACGCGATGATCGACTCGCTCGGCGACATCGGGGCAGCGCTGGCCGACAGCCAGCCGGGGAAGCCGGCAAGGCTCTACCGGGATCTGAGGCTTGACCTGCGGTACGACAACGAAAAAGAGGCCGTCTACGCGACGACCTCTTTGGGTGTGAATAATGCGGGTGTCCGAGGGGCGTGTTGCTCACTATCCACACGCCTCTGGCTTACGAGTGCGGCTCGATGGAGATGACCGATCTGGCGTTGCTGCCCGACGGCCGCGGCCGGTCGCTGTTCGAGAACTCGACGGCGCGTGCGAGTTCGAACGGTGACCTGGAGCTTTCTCGAGCCGGGCCGCCTGGAACTGCACGCACCTCTACGTTATCGCCGAGATCACCGGGAACCAGGTGGAGATCGAGCAGCAGTCGCCGTACTTCCCAGGACCTCAACATCAAGCTCGTCCGCCTAGCTGAAATCCTCGCCGAGAAGCACACCCAGCTGCTGCCGGAGGACTGACGGAAGGCGCACGCTGGTCTAGCATGCGTGGTGGTGGTGGACATTCCGTGAAGGGTCCTTGTCCAAAGCGGCATTGACCTGAGTCCTGCCGGTCCAGCCGTGTGGACCGGCAGGACGCCATTGTCACTGGCCGAAGGTCGCGACGAGGACGGATCTTCGGCCTCGTCCAGCACCGCGCGCACCACGTCCAGATCAGGCAGGGTCTTCTCGGCCTGGCTGGCCGCGGCGACGATCATCGTGGCGACCTCGTGCAACTTCATGTTCGCGTGCTGCGAGATCTCTTCAACGCGGTGAACGCGTCTTCAGCCGCTCAGCCGAGTAGCAGTTTCCTCGTGATTGCTCGCCCTCGCCAGGCTCGACTATTCCACCTCATCTTCGGTCGACTCGGTAGAGAAGCAGTACTCCTCTGCCTTCTTGGCCAGGTGTATGGGGAAGGGCTGGGCCAGCGGGTCGTGCTCGTTGTGGAAGCGCTGTTGATGGGCGACCGATGCCCACTCGGCCGCGCTGTCCTGTGAGTCTGTATCACTTGATGCAACGCACAGCGAAGTGATCTCGAGGTACTGCGGGTTCCACGCCGAGACGGTCGCGCCGTATTGTGAGGGCACATCGTCTCCGAGCTTTCGGAGCCCCCTCGGGGTCTTCGGGAAGCTGCGTGGAAGGTCTGCGGTGCTCGCGAAGACCCGGTTGTCGTGTGCCGCGTCTTCGGGGCACCACAATCCGCTGGCGAAGCCTGCGGGCTTTCCCTCGGGGGTGGGTGCGTACCACTGTGGCACCTCCTCCCGGCTGTTCCGGTCACGTACCAGGACCACGCGGAGTTCCTCACCGTATGCTCCTGCCCGCTGGTCCTGGATGCCGGTGAATCCCAGGTGGTCCCTCGTAAGAGAGCCGTTGGCCAACGACGGCCAGGACTCGCGGAGGTTTCCGCTGTTGACCAACAGCAACGTGGGGCGGTCCCGGGCCTGGTACAGGATCGACCTGATCCGCCGCTCCACGTCCAGCCGATCATCCTCCGCGTTCCGCCGACGCTTGGCGCGGAACGACGCAGCTGCGGTCGCCGAGGTCAACAGGAAACGCCGGTAGGGAACCCAGTCCTTGACCCTGTCGTCCCATGCGGTGACCTGTTGCACCTCTTCACTGGGTCGAACCCGGACCGCCACGAGCCGCCTGCCCTGCGCTCCTCGGACGACCCACAGACCGACGTACTGCAAGCCGGTCGGCAGCGGCGATCTCGTGCGCGGCTCGGCGGAGGTGAAGACACCGAGCTGCCGGAATGCGTCGAGGCATGCCGACCGCACTCGCTGATCGACGGCATCACCCGAACCGGGTAAGGGGCGGATGAACTGCGTAAGGCGCCCACTGTCGGCGAAACCGAGCCGTAGCGCCGACTTCGGATCGGAGTCCGGCTCGGTGAAGCGGTCATCACCGGGTAGCTCGACCAGGGCGATGGCGGGGGCGTCGAGCCGAGGGAAGGCCGCGCCGGTTGCCAGCCGTCGAGCTCGGTGAGCTTCTCGCACGGCTGCGGGGCGCTGCCGTGTTCCAGGCTTCGGAACATCGACTTTGCGGGCGAGATCACCAAGGGACGACACAGTGAGGCGTACTTCCAGTCCATCGAAGAACCACCGCTGTCGCACCTCGGTGGTGACCTGCTCCTCGGGGCAGCCGAGCTGGCGGGTGAACTCGCGCAGGATCCGGTCTGCCGACTCGGGAAAGATCGTCACGACATCCACGTGCAGCGGATCACCGGCCAACGCGGCCCGCAATCCACGCCGCCGATCCGCCTTGACCTGTCGGTCGAAGCTCTCGCGCTGCTCGGGCTTGGTTTTCGGTACCACTGGCAGCAGCGCGGGCTTGTTCCTTACCCGAGAAACCCGGGCCAGATCCGGTACCCGCCGCAGCAGTGGCTCCAACCCTTCGGCAACCCACTCGTCCAGTTCCGCGCGCTCGTCGGGCATCAGTCCCGTGCCGACCGCGTGGGGTGCCTCCAACGCCGTGCTGTGCACGATGCCCACCGCCTTTCCCTCTCTGCCTGTCAGCCATGCCTTCGGGGAGGAGATCACCTCCTCGGCCTTCGGGTAGCTGCCGATGACGTCGAGGTCGCCGAGTAGTCCGAGGGGACTGTTTCGGCCCCAGACCACCCGCCCCTGCCGCGCGTCGTAGCGGATGCTGTTGACCGACAGTCGGGTCCGAGCCGCGGACCCGCCGTCTCCCCAGGGCGACGGGGTATCGACAAGTACAGTCGCGGATCGTCGGTGCGGCAGGAACAACCGGTCTCCCGCGACCCACCGCCGGATCCCTGTGGAGACATGCACCCGCAGGCGTGAGGTGAACGGGACGGTGTGACAGGTGACCCTGACGACTGCCGAGTAGAAGTGCCCACCCCCGTCGAACGGGGTGGACTTCGGAGGCCACGCCACGAGTTCGGTTCCCTGATCGCGATTGACCACCCGGAACCGGGTCTCCCTGTCCGACTCCCGAGCGCGGAAAGAGCGCTGTGCCAAACGCGTTGCGACCAGTTCGGGCAGTAGCGAGTACAGCCTCCTCGGTGGTAGCGCGGTTCCTCCCGCTGACAGGCCGACCGAGGTGAGGTCTACTTCCACTGGCAACCACTCGATGGCGGTATCGCTGATCGAGTCGAGCACCCGGCCCAGCGCGGCTTGGTGCTCGGGCTCGGGTCGCAGTGACATCACCCAGGTCAGGAACGCCGCCCGCACAACCTCGGCGGGCACCTCGCCGTCGGTGTAGATCCAGGGTACCGACGGATCGGCCGCTGCGCCGCGACCAGTCGCCAACACCCCAGGGGCTGCGGCGCGCAACACCTGGTTCAGATGTTTGACTGGCAGACCGACCATGGCCTCCCGGCTGCGCCAGCCGACGGCGTACAGGTCTGTCAGCTCGGTCTGCCACTGCTCGGCGAACTTCGCCACGAGGAACTGTTCGACCCACGGGTCACGTGATGGATCATGCTCAAACGCACAGGTCCTGATCTGGTTATACATGGTTTCTCCTAGTCGGCGAGGAAGCCGAGGCACGCGCCCAGTGCGGCCCACAGCGGTTGGTAGAGGGCTTTGACGATGAAGCGCTCGTCGGCGCGGTGGGTGCTGCCCGGACGGAGGTACTGGTCGAGCACGTGATGGATATTGACCAGGAGGCTCGTCTCACGTGTCTCTTCTGCTGTCCGCCCCTCTGCGTGCATCGGGACGAACGCCGCGTCGACGAACACCACCTTGGCGGGCACCCCACCGCGCACCAGTCGTCCGATTACCTGCCAGATAAGGACGAGAAGGTCCCAGGTCACCGGATCCAGCCGCGTACCGAGGCGGCTCCAGGCCAGGGGCCGGGCGAGCGCCCTGTACCACTCCTTCCTGCCCAGCGCGCGGACCTCGGCCGCACCCTCGGCGAGGCTGGTCGCGTTGTGCAGCACCTCCACGAAGCCGCTCGGCTCCGCGACGAACCGCAGGATCCAGTCGTTGACGGTGTGCACGGCAAGCATCAGGTCGTCAGGGCGTGGATTCGGCCGGGCTAGAAAGTAGACCGTGCCGATAGCCGCCACTTGGTCCTCGTTAAGGATGTTGTGCCCGCGTTCGACGGCGAGCAGTGGCGCCACGAGGACCTGGGCCGGTGTCTCGAAGAGGGTGTCGACGTCGCCCCGGCGCAGGATAGGCGCGTGACTGTCGTCGCCCTCGGGGTTGTCGGTCGTCTCGTAGTCGTCGGAGACGAGGCGGGCCACCTGACCCTGCCAGCGAGGGGCCAGGGTGTGCAGGGTGTCCGCGACGAGCGCGGCCTCCTCGTAGGAACCAACCAGGAGCAGGATCCGCCGCCGGTTCTCGGGCAGCGAGCGGAGCTCGCGCTGGAGTCTGCTACCGCCGTGGTCCTCCTCGCCGAGCTTTACCACCATCCGGCGGAGGATTTCGGGGCGTTGCAGCACGCCTGCTCCCGACACCCTGAGCGGCACGCCATTGTTGTCCTTGAGCAGTTCTACGCGCATGTGGGTGCCACGCGCGACTGCCCTGACCTTCGCTGCCGGAGGCTTGATGATCATTCCCACCGGTACCTGGATGTGGTACCGGCTGGAGGTGCCCGCCCAGCTACTGCCGGACATCAACAGCAGGTTGGTCGGGGGGTGCCCGTCGGCCTCCGGGATCTCCGGTATACGTCGGAGCAGTTCCCGCCCGACCCCGCTGCACCGGAAGTACCGCAGCTCGCCGCTCTGCACCCCCTCGTCGGCGCGCCCGTTCGGGATGAACTGAAAGCCGAGCAGATTGCCCATCGGCGACTCTGGGACCATCGGACCGTAGTCGCGCGGCCGTTGGTACATCTCGTTGAAGTCGAGCTTGAGCACCGACTCCACTCGTGGCCACATCGCGTTCATCAACGCCAACTTGGGTTCCAGCGCGCACAGCAGCAACGTGAACTCGAACCGCTCCGCCATCAGCTTCATCCAGGTTTCGGTATCCGGCGGTTGCGTCGACCGCTTCTGCTTCCCCCTCCGAGCCGACTGCTGACCACGTGCCGCGTCCAGTCTCCGCCGGCGTTCCACCTCGGGATAGAGGTCGAAGATCCGCACAGTCTCGTCCCTCAGCTTCTCGCGGGTATAGGCCTCGTCCTGGGTGTGCAGCAGCTCGGCGATCAGTGCGATGAGCCGCGGCACCTCGGCGCGTCGCCGGTCGCCGAACGGGTTGTCCCGCAGTTCGTCGAGCAGCCTGGTGAGGAGGTCCACCGGGTTTCCCTCGGCCCTGGCCATCGCGGGGTAGCGCTCCTCGACCAGCCGGAGCTGCAAGGTCCATGAGCTGAAGTATCCGACCCGCACCCACTCCCTCAGCGCTTCGCTGCCCACGAGCATCGCGTAGAGCCGATCGGTGGCGCTGGTGATCGTGTTGACGGCAGCTGTCCATTTCTCGACGTCCGAGTTGGACAGCTGTGTGCGCTCGCCTTCCTGGAGCTGGTTGGTCTTGTGCTTCATCAGGTCATCCCAGAGCGATCGACTGTCCCCGACTCCGATTAGCGGCGCGGCCGGAGCGAAGAGCGCGTCGAGGTTCATCTGCACGCGGTCTGCTTCGTCCACGATGACCAGGTCGCTGCGCCTGCACGCCAATTCCAGGTAGCGCACTCGTTCGCCGTTCTGGGGCCACGGAACCCGAGCATCGACAAGCCCCGCCGGCGTGGCCACCCACGCGGCGGCCTCCACGAGCTCGTGGGAACTCCGGTGGCGAGGACACTTCGCCCAGCAAGGGCACGCGCGCTTGCCTCGCAGCCAGGTGGTGTGTGAAGCATCTTCGTCGGTCTTTCCCTTCGCCTGGAGCTGGGTGCAGGGAGCCTGGTTAAACGCCAGTGGTTCTTCGTCGTCGTACAGCAAGGCGTTGAGAGCACACGAAGTGCTCAGGTATTCGAATCCTTGATCGTTGTGCGCCAGCAGGTTCTGCTTTCCCCGCCCGGTCGACCTGCGGTGGAGCCGCCGTGCGTGGCGGTCCTTCCCGTTCGCGCCTAGGACGGGGGCCGCCGAGCCGTCAGTGTGGAACTTGTACAGCCGGACGAGCTTCAACACGTCGGCGACATCGCCGACCACCACTGTGACGCGCATGCCCAGGTTGACCAGGTGGATGGCCAGGATGTCGCGGAGTGTGCTCTTCCCCGCACCGACTATGCCGAGCAGGTGCTGAAGCCGATCGATCGTGAACTTCTGGCGCGGCCTCCTCTTTCGGAAGCTCTCCCCCGAGGGCAGGAACAATTCCACCGCGCCAAGGCGTTCCACCCATCTGCCGCGCTTGGACTCGTCGGTGATCAGGACCTCTTCGAGGTCGTCCATCATCTCGGCCGTGGCTTCGAGATCCTCCCAAAGGAGCTCGATCGGTTTCCCCCCGTTGACCTGCCTGCGGTGCAGGTCGTGCCCGGCGGGCCGGTCGAACGCCGACATGTCCGGCAGGACCACTTTGCGATTACTCCTGCCGACAGGAAAGCGATGCACACCCTCAGTGGCGAAGGTGGGCAACTCGCCCTCGAACGGTGGTGCGTTGCCGAGCAGCGCGTCGTAGATGTCCCAGCGGTCGTCGCCGATCCCTGCCGTGGGCAGTACTGTTGCGGCTCCCTCGTTAGAGGGGATGTTGAACGCTCGTACGCTTGTGTTCAAATTCCGGTAGTGCTGCATGGCTTCGAGCCAGGAGCTCCGCCTCGACAGCGCCCACAGGGTGAACCGTCCCGACCGCACTGCCTCCGCCGCACCTGGGACGGTGGTCAGGCCGCGCGTCGCCGCGTACGGGTACCCGCTGAACAGCGTCCAGGCGCTGACCGCCGGCTCGGTGGGTGCGATCTTCGAGAGCAGGTACAACCCGAGTTCGACTTCGCACAGGCGTTCGGCGTCCTTGAGCCGGAGCCCGCCCTTCTTCCGCAGTTCGTCGATCAAGGGCTTGAGGGTGCTCCTACCGCTTCGCATCAGCCTTCTCCTTCGTGGTCATCCGGAGGACGAATTCCTCGTCCGAAAGCAAGCTGATCTCCGTGTCGTCGGGCAGGGAGTTTTCGAAGGCGCGACGGAACCCGTAGTCGAAGGTGTTGGCCGGGAGCACCGCGATGGTGACCAGGTCTTTGACCACCTGCCCGGCCAAGTGGGTGGCGCAGGCGCGGTCGTAGAAGCGGACCACGGCATCGGTTTCGTCGAGACGGCCCGTGTAGGTGCCGGTGGTGCGCTGCGACAGGGGCGTGCCCGCGTCCCGCAGTCGTTCGAGGCAACTCTGTTCCACCAGACCGGGAAGTGCCAGGAACAGCCTCAGTGCCCGGTGGAGCAGTAGGACATCCGCTGCTCTCGGGCTGTCCGTCACCGGCTTGTCGCGCGGGCAGACCTCGGCTTCACACCAAATGGTGCCGTGCTCGGGCAGTTCGGCGGGCAGGGCGGGGAGTCGACAGGTCGGGCACAGGGCGATCTCGCCAGCCGAAATTAATCGGGTCGGCACGGGCTCGTAGAGGTGGCGGACAGCCTTGACCACCGTGATCAGTCTCGGGTCGAAGTTGACGAGGTCGCGGTGTCCGGTGTTGCTCAACACCACATTGCGCTGTAGGAACGACCGCACGCGGCCAACGTCAGCAGCATCGAGTTCGGCGATGGCCGTGGCGAACAGGCGGTCGGCGAACTCCGCCTGACCGGTGATCTCCATGCAGGCTCGTGAGGGTGCTTGTCCTACCGAGTGGACGAGACGCTGGGCGGGTTCGGGGATTCCGCCGATGCCTATCGCCGCCCATTGGGCGAGAGTCCGTCCGGTGCACCAGGAGACGAGATCCGGGACACCGGCCGGCGGGGTGTGGTTCTCCCGCAGTGCCCACAACACCAGTTGGTCGAGAGCGCTCTGCGTCTCGTGCGGGTAGGGCGGAGGCGTCGCGCCGCGACGATCGCTGTGCGCGGACAACGCAACCACACCTCGGGCGATCTGTATGAGCAGGCCGGTTGCTTCGGTCGTGGGCTTAACCATTGTCAGCTCTTCCTCCATCAGCTGCGGTGCACCAGCGCGAGACCTCACAGGAACGGCAGTGGTCGTCGGGCTTCGGCGCGAATCGGTCGTCCAGGTGCCAAGGGCGGAACTGTTCCCGGAGCGAGGACTCTGCCTCCGCCAAGACCCGTGGGGTGTCCGGGTCGAACACAACAAGGTCCACTCCGGACGGCCGTAGCACTTCAAGTTCGACCCTGCTGCGACCCGGCCCGAAATCGCCGCGTCCCGCGAGGACCACGGCCAGCGCTAGTTGCGGGTAGTAGTCGAACCACCGGGACGGCCTCACGGTCGACGTCGAGGTCTTGACCTCGCGCCACACCCACCCACCCCGGTCGCGATAGAGCAGGTCAGGCTTCGCCAACACCACGGTGTCGGCGTCAGGGTCGTGGAACACGATGTCCGGTTCCACCCGCACGTCGGCCGGCGACGATGCGAGCTTGAGGGGGCACACCTCGGCGTGGTGCCGAAGCAAATCCGCGCCCAGCTCGCGTTCTCTGTCGGGCAGGGCGAACTCGCCGGGAACCCAGTTGTCCGGGATCCGGGAGTCGCAAGGCGACGCTGTTCCGACACCGTGGAGGTCCTCCAAGTACCGGTGCACGGCCCTACCGCGCTCGGCGGATTCTCCTCGTTCAATGGACTGGTCCAGCGGTAGCCGCTGCCTGCGGGAGAACTCCTGCGCAGGACAGCGCCGATACGAGCGGCTGGTCGTCGGGGACCACGTGCGCCGCGGTCTGCGGTCGTCCTGCACACCGAGCACGCCCGCCTTACGCGGCAGGGCAGGGCACACCGCCGCGAATGGGCAGTCCGCGCAGGCCGATCCGGGTCGGTAGTCGAGGCCGCCAGGTGCGTCCACGATGCCTGCCAGTGCGGGCTTTCCCGCCACGTCATAGAGGTCGAGTGCGGCCTGCCTCGAACCGTCGAACAAAGTGGTCGTCGTACCGTCGAGCAGTGCGAACTGCCGGATCCGGACGCGTTCTGGGAGTGGCTGGGGCAGTGCCGAAGCGAGGACCAAGGCCGCGACGGCGACTTCCGCCTCCGTCCTCGTCCGCCCGTCCGCCCTATTGGTGAGCAGTCTGAGCTCGCGGAGGCGGTGGTCTTCCGAGGCGTAGCAGCGTCCCCACACCGAGATCGCGTACCGCTTGGCACCCCGCTGGTCGGGGACGCTCCATTCCCTGAAGTAGCGCCAATTCTCCCTGGCCGGTACCACCTCGGAGTCGTCGGCGAAGGCTTGCAGGTACCCGAAGACCCCGTGCTCGGCCCACTGTTCGACGGATGCGTGGACTACTCGGCCAGGCACCGTCGACGCGCAAGCCGCCCGCAGCGCCAGGCCCGCCGGCTTTCGGTGGAACTCGATCAAGTCCATCGCCCGCATGAAGGGACCGTTCGCGAAGTCTTCGAGGTATTCGGGCTTCCGGCGCGCCAACGTTTCGGCGCGCAACCCCTGCCGCGCCGCCATCGCGTCACGGGCGGGGCAACGAAAGCGAGGCGGTCCGAGCATGCCTACGGAGACCTTGATGGCGGAATAGTCGCCTGACACGCCGTCAGGTGGCTGCCACCCAGTCATGTGTGCACCTTTCGAGTAGGTTCGCGTGCTGAGAGAACTGTTCGGAAACGGAGCGTTCATCGTGTTCACGGCAGGTCATGTAATCGGCGAGCGTTACCAGGTCCTCTCCGAATTGGGAGAAGGCTCAGGCGGAGAGGTGTATGAAGTCCTGGATCTGCGATCAGGTGCTGTCCTGGCCCTCAAGATTCAGCAACCCCGATATCTGGAGTCCACCAACAGCTATGGTCTCTATGGTGAGGATGCCCGCAACGAAATCGCAATGGGCACTTCGCTTGGCAGAATCAGCGGTGTCGTTACTCCTCTAGATTTTGGGGACCATCGCGGTCGCACATACTTCGTAATGGATCGTGTCGACGGATTCGACCTCGGTGAGTTTCTGGCTCGGGCACAGCCCGTCTCCTCTGTTCGTTCAGCTGCGGTGCTCGTGCAGTTGTGCACTGTCCTGCACCAGATCCACTCGCGCGGCTTCGTGCACCGGGACATCAAGCTGGAGAACGCGTTGATCTCCCGGCAGGGTGTGGTCACGCTGATCGATCTGGGAAATTCCTTGCCTTCCGGTAAAGAACCCGAGATACCTGCGGGTACTTTTGGTTACCTCGCTCCAGAAGCTGCCTCCCGTGGAGTCGTCGAAACCAGCCTCGACATGTTTTCCGCAGGGTGCTTGCTGTTCCGGATGTTGACCATGGAGTTTCCGTTCCTCAACGAGACCGGTTACGCGATGGCTCGTCGCCCGCTTCCGGTCGACAAGCTCGTGAACGTCGACCCTGTTGTGCGACGGGTCTGTGTTGCGATGCTCGAATGGGACCCAGCGGACAGGCCCACGGCGGCCGAGGTCCGCGATGAGCTCAGTTCCGTTCTGCCGGAGGCGTCTTCTCCCGCTCCGCCTCGGCTGAGCCACGACCCGGTGCGTTGGTGGTGGGAGCTGCTCCAGCGGCAGGAGCGTGTCCCCCTGTCGTCGTGAGGCCTTCGACCTCGGCGAGGCCCTTCTTGTCCGCCAGCGCCGAGTAGAGTTCACGCGCACGTTCGAGAGCGGCCTGTCCTTCAACCGCCCGGTGATCCGCGAACAGGACTTCGGCCAGGCGAACCTGGGTCGGCGCCTCGCGGTTGGCACGGTCCAGCTTCCGGTACTCGGCGACGGCCGTGTCGAACACAGCTGCGGCGCGACCGAGGTTGCCTTCCTCGGCGTGCACCCTCCCCAAGATCACCATGGCGTTGGCCCGGGCATTGACGTCAAGGACCTGTTCGTAGATCGCCAGCGCCGCCGTCACGTGCTCGTCAGCCTCGACGAGTCGACCGAGGTCGACGAGCATCATCGCAAGGCCGGAAAGGGCATCCGCCTCGCCCAGCCGCTCGCCGAGCTCGCGGAAGGCTTCCAAAGCCAATCGGTACTCGGACACCGCACCGGCGAATTCGTTTTCCTCGCCTCGCAGCACCGCCAACCCGATGTGCCCGTAGGCCACCCCGTAGCGGTCGCCCGCGTCCCGGCTCAGTTGGAGGGCCCTGGCCTGCGCTCCTCGAGCCTTGGGGGACCGCATGCCACGACGGGAGCCCGCCAGGAGTCTGTACACGAAGGCTTCGTCCGCCGCTGTCGGTACTGCGCTCACGTCGCCTTCCTCGCGCAGCCGCTCCACCGCCTTTCCCGCATGTTCCAGAATGCGCTCCGCCTCGTGATAGTGGTTGCGGTGCCAGAGGTAGGTGGCAAAGGCAGTCGGGAGCAGCCAGGTATGGTGGTCGTCGCCGATCTCGACTGCGTGGTCGACGGCCCTGCTGATCGTTGCCTGCTCCTGCTCGAACCACCGGGTCGCCTGGTCGATCGTTGCGATTCGGACGACAGGAAGGTCGCTGGAAATGATGACCGGCAGCCTCCGGCCGGGTACTAGCACCTGGTCACAGGTCCATGCGTTCTGCAGCAGGTGGCTCAGCAGCCGTTGGCTGGCCCGATCTCGTGCCTGGCTGTCCAGCGTGTCGACCTGCTCCAGCGCGAACGTCCGGATCAGGTCATGGACGCGGAACCGCTCGAACTCGGGTTCTTCGACGAGGTGCAGTGAGGAGAGTTCGCCGATCCGGGTCCTTGCATCGGGTTCGGCGACGGCGGTGATTGCGGCCGAGCCGATGGTAGGGCCGGGGTGATGGGCGATGAGGCAGAGCAAGGTCTTGGCGTCGGCGCTCAGGTGGTTGTAGGAGTACGACAGAACCGCACGTATATCGAGGTTCGCGTCCCCGGCCAGCTTCAACGTGTCCAGGCGGGTCCGCTGCTCCCTCAAACCATCGCGGATGCCCCGGAGCACACCGGCGTTCTCCGGCCGGGCTCTGATCACAGCGGCGACGATCGCGAGCGCGAGGGCAAGTCCGCCGGTGAAGCGGGCGATATCCGCCACCAGCGGGTTGCCGTCGGCTTGGAGACGGGCAAGGCGTGCGAGGACGTCACATGCAGTGTTCTCGTCGAACGGCTCGACCAGGCACTGGACAGCTCCCTCCTGCACGACGAGGCCGTCGAGCCGCAGCCTGCTGGTGACCAGGGCGGTGCAGCCGATCCCAGGCAGCAGCGGTCGGACCTGGTCGGCGTCGCGGGCGTTGTCCAGGACGACGAGCAGGTTCCTGCCTACGGTCGCTGTGCGGAAGGTGGAGATCATCCCGTCCAGCGTGCGGACGGGCGAGGCCACGCCCAGTTCGACGAGGAACTGTTCGAGCACCTCTTGAGGCCGGGACGCTTCCTTGGGGCCGAACCCCCGTAACTCGGCGTAGAGAATCCCACCGTCGAAGTATGCGCTCCTCGAACTTGCCCACGACCTCGCGAGCTGGGACTTGCCCACGCCTGCCATGCCGTGGAGCACCACGACCGCGGCGCCGCCCTCGTTTATGCCGAGCAGACGGTCGTCCAGTTCTTGCTCGAGCGGCCCACGGCAGTGCAGGTCCACGTGCTGCCCGGGGAGTTGGTTCGGCACGATCGGTTCGAGCCGGGTGGAACCGGGCGGGGTCAGTTCGTTCATCAACCCCTCCAGTTGACCGCGTTCGTCGCCGTGATCACGAATGCAGTCCTGGACGAACTGCACCGCCTCGGCCGATTTGCCCATGTTGATCAGGGTTGTCGCCTTGAGCGTGACCAGCGCTGGTGCGCCCGGCCACTGGTCCAGTGCCTTCCGGAGCTCCCGGTCGAACTCCGGCTCCTCCTCGCAGTCCTGTAGGGCGTGGAGGAAGTCGATGATGGTGCTCAGCCACTCGTTGTCGAGCAGCTTCCTTTCGGCGTCCAGGTCGTAGCCGTCCCACTCCGGCCCCGTCAGCGGCGGTCCCTGCCACTCCGCCACAGCGGCTCGGAGGAGGTTCAGCCGGTCGCGCCCGGACGTGAACTTGGCCGCGGTCACGTTGCGCCTGACCCGGAGGATGTCGACGTCATCTGGGTTGAGCTGCAGCACGCACATTCCCCGGACATGGAGTATCTGCTCAACTTCAGGCAGGACTTTGCGCAGTTCCTGGGTTGCCTCGGGGATTGACTTGGCAGGCCCGTGCGGCCACAGAGCGTTGGCGATCTGGGCATTCGGCGCTGCCTGGCCGGGCGAGAGCACGGCGATCACCAGCACGACCCTCGGCTGAGGCCTGATGGCGACCATTGTTTCGCCCCGATGCACTGCGAACTGCCCGAGCAAGTGGATCTGCACTACTTCTCCTACGGGTGGGATCTACTGTTCCAACAGGCTGACGACTGGCACGACCAGATCCTGCCGCCGGCGCACGAAGTCTCGACCCATACTTCACCCATACTTGCCGCCGGTGCGGATGGCGGTAGGTGTGCCAAGCTCCGCTCCGAGCCGGTCGAAAGACGTGATCGAATCCCGCACCGGTCGACGAAATTTCCAGAGATCTCAGGAGAAGAACCATGACGAACACCACGGCGATCTACTCCAATGGCAAGCGACCCAAGCGGTCGTGGCCCCCGCGCGGGGTGCCGAAAAGGGGGTCCCGTAAGTCGAAAGTCACTCCGGCCAACGCCGATAGGCAGGCGAATACCGTAACGATCCGCCGCTGCGGCGTCGTCACGGGACGTAGGTCGGACTCGCTGCTCGTAGCAATGCAATGCGGCTGATCCGAAGCGACACGCAGCCAGTGTCCAATTCATTTGATCGAGTGAGGCGTGGTGACACTTCGCGGGTCGTCGAAGTGTTGGCGTTGGCTGGCTAGGTCGGTACGACTGTCCCTCCGCATGCCGGAGGCCCGTTGGTCACTGTGGACAACGGGCCTCCGTGCTCTGGCCGGGTGCGGCCTTAACCAGTGATCGCGACAGTGAGGTTTCTCAACAGAAGATCAGTGCCAGGCGTTGTCGAGGACCGGTGCCGGTTTGGCGATCGAGACGGTGCAACTTGGACTGAGGGTGACGTGCTGTAGTGCGTGCCAGTGCTGTTTGAGTCCGGCGGCGGGCGCGTTCGCCCTTGACCAGGACGCCGCCGCAGGAGCTTGTTGTGGGTGCGGTTGTCGACGTGCAGTGGACTGGGGATGTCGGATCGGGTGTGCATGTCGGCGCCCGCACCGGTGTAGCCAACGTCGCCAGGATGGGCAGTCCGTCGACGTCGCGGGCGGCTCTGCGCAGCGCCGGCAGCGCGTGGATCCAGGGCGCCGCGCAGATCGTGGAACAAGCCCGGCTCGACGTCGGACCGTGTGCCAGGCACAAGCGGAGCGCGCTGCAGCTAAGGCCGAGCTGGAAGGCGCTCCTGCGAGCCGGAGAGTCACGGAGCCGGAGGCCTATGTGGTGATCAATTCGCTCGGTGATGTCGGAGCGATGCTCGCTGATGCGAAGCCAGCTGGGATGGCTCGGCTCTACCAGCGGTTGAACTTGGAGTTACGGTACGAACTGGCCAGAGCGCGATGTTGGGGAAGAATCCCCGCCCGTTCTAAGCATCGGCCGCTCACGTCGTCAGCGTGTCGAGGCGAAGTTCTCCGAATCGCGCACAGCCACCTGTCGCCGGTTGATCATGCCCACGACGAGGAGGGCGTTTTTGTAATCTTCGTCAGCAGGTAGGGGCGGAACGCCACCCTAGGTAACAACTCGGCCTGCTTCGGCGACCCCGGTGTAGACGCGGACTTTTGTCGGTGCCGCGAGCGAAACTGTCAGGAGCTGACTCGGGAGGTGAGGCGGTGGATGCTGGCGGAGTGACGCCGGAGGAGATCAGGAGCGCGCTGTCGAGCAATGCGACGTTGAAGCTCCTGAACGCGTACAGCCGCGATTGGGTTCTCCCACTGTTCGCCGAGCACCTCGAACAGGTCGACGGTTCGGTGTCCGCCGAGTGGTTCCACGAGCGCGTCACCGAGGCGCTCGGCCGCATCCCGGACTGGCAGGGTGACCGCTCACCAACGGAGCACTGCCGCAGATGGGTCGAGTCCCGCTGGCTCGAAACGGAGACAGATTCCGGGAGATTGCGGTACCGGCTGTCTCCACACTCGCTTCGAGCATTGCGAATCGTGAAGGAGATAGCCGAAGGCGAAAGCAGCGTCTCGGGTGCCCGACTGGGCAGCATCGCACACGCGGTCCGCCGGCTGGCTGACATAACCAACCCGGATCGCGAGGTCCAAGTGCGCCGGCTCGACGAGCAGATCGAGGAGCTGCGGCATCGGCGTGACGCGGTCGCCTCGGGCCAGGCCAGGCTGGCGACCCTCGACGAGATGCAGCAACAGCTCCGTGAGGTCCTCGCAATGACCCGCTCTCTGCCGGCGGACTTCCGACAGCTGCGCACGTTGGTCGAGAACCGGCACCAGAAGGTGGCGCGCCACGCGATGACCGACGGCCCGGCAAAGGCCGATCTGGTCGAAGACTACCTCCACGAGAACGACCTGCTGACCAGGACTCCGGAGGGCCTGGCCTACCTCGGCTTCTCCCGGATGCTCGCCTCCTCCCAGCAAGCACGCACGATCCGGAAGGACGTCGACCAAATTCTCGCGCAGGATTTCGCCCACGATTACATGAAAGCGAACCAACGGGCACAGCTGGAAACGATGTTCTCTACGCTGCTGGCGGCCGAACTGCGTGTACAGGAGAGCTACGTGCGGTGGACTGCCTCGTTGCGCCGCTTCTTGACCCGCTCCGCGCATGGCCGTCACGGGCGCCTGCTGAGCCTCGCCGACCGCGCGTTGCACACCGGAGCGACCTGGGCCGAGCAAGATCCCGGCGCAAGGTTCCTGGACGGCGACCTCCTGGGCATCGGGGTGTTCGCGTTCACCGACGTCTCGCAGATCCAGCTGTGGCGCGACCTCAGTCCGCAGACGGTGGTGGTCCAGGTGCAGCAGGACGCCCTCCCGCTTCCGGAGCTGGACCGGGCGGCGCTGCGCCTGGCGGCCGGGACGAGCCGCCGCGCGGTGTTGCGGACCATCAACACTCTGCTGAAGGACCGGCGTGTCGTCACCGGGGCGGAGGTGTACGAGGCGACACCCGCCGAGTTCCAGCGGCTGGGCGCGCTCGTGACCTTGCTCGATCTGGCTGTCACTCACGGCCGGGTGGAAGTCGCCGCCCGTGAGCGGGTGACCATCGGAGGCGATCGGAGATGCGCGCTGCACGTCGTGTTCCCCCACATCGTCTTCGACAATCCCCTCGAGGCGGATGAGGACTCATGAGCGTAGAAGAAAGCAACATTGACCAGGAACTCGACGCATTCGGCGAGGGCGACGCGGTCGGGCTTCCCGACGCGGCCCGGCGTGCCCTGACAATGCTCCTGACCGCCCGGTTCATCACCCGGGCCCGGAACCGCCAGGCCTGGGATTCGCTGCTGGCCTACGAGCACGAAATCCGTGAGCGCCTCTCCGACCTGTTCTTGGAACTGGTCGTGGACCGGGACCTGGAAGTCGCGTTCAAACGGCAGAAGGTCGCCGAGGACGCACCGCGGGTCCTGCGGCGTGAACGGCCGTTGTCCCGGGACGCCTCCTTCCTCCTGGTGTTCCTCCGACAGGAGTGCGCCTACACCGACGCCGCCGACGGTCCGGTCGTAGTCAACCGTGCACAGCTCGAAGAGTTTCTCCGCGCGTACCGGGAGGAAGGCGACAATGACGCGGCGCGCTTCGAACGCCGCGTCGGCACCGCCATCCGCGCGCTCACCGAGTTGCGCCTGCTCACCGCCGATCCGGACGCCAGCTATCTCTTCACGGTGTCGCCGGTCGTGGTCTCGCTGATCGGCGCAGACGAGCTCATCAGACTCGAAGACGTCTACCGCCAGAGCGTGGAACTGCCCGAACCACCCCGAACGGACGACCGAACCGAGGGGGAGGTACCCGAGTGACACCGGAAGACCTCCCCGGACAGTTCCGTATCGAGAAGGTCCAAGTCCTCAACTGGGGCGCGTACTCTGGCTTGCAGGTCATGCACGTCGGGCGTTCCGGTACCGCCATCCTGGGCCCGTCCGGCCGGGGCAAGTCGACCTTGCTCGACGCGATGGCGTCCGTGATCATGCCGAACCCGCAGGAATTCAACCAAGCCGCCCGAGACGACAAGGGCCGCAAGCGCGAACGCACGATCTACAGTTACGCCCGCGGGCACACCGACCATCGCCGCGACGAGAACAAGCGCTCGGGGACGACTACCTACCTCCGGCCGCCGGGGAGTGCCGGCTTCGCCAGTGGCACTGCGATCACGTGGTCGGACGGTGTGGCCGCCCGGGTCACCGCGTTTCGCCTCGCCTGGGTGGCCTCGGACACGACCGGGGCGGACATGATCGGCGCGAACACCGTGTACGGGTTCGTACACGACGATTTCGACCTGGCGGGCCTCGACGGCTTGTCAGGTGTCCGGGTCGGCGCTTCGCCGCTGTCGAAATCCTCTCTGGGCACCCTCATCGACTCCGACCGCGGAGACGTCGTCGATCCGTCGCAGAGCCGGATGCACGCCAAAATGCGCACCGCCATGTCCATGGGACGCACCGACGAATCTCAGCGGCTCGCGATGCAGCTCTTGCGCCGCGCCCAAGCGTCGAAGGGCATCTTCAACATCAACGCGCTATTCAAGGAATTCGTGTTGACCGAGCCGCTGGCGATGACCCGGTGGGACACGGCGCTGGCGGCCTACCGGGAAGCGAGCCTGCTGTACGACGAATTCGAATATGCGCGAAAGCGGCTCGACGCGCTCGCCCACCTGCCCACGCTCGGGGAGCGGTACGCCACAGCGGGAAGGGATTACGTCGCCAAGCAGCGGCTGCGGGAAGAGCCGGACACCGGCGCTCCGTCCCGGCTGCAGGTCTGGCATGCAGAGAAAATGGCGGAGTGGGCGGCCCGGGAAACCGACACCAACCGGATCGAGCACGCGGAGGTAGACGAAGAGGCACAGGCTGCCCGCCTGAACGCCAAGACAGCCAAGGACGCCTTCGACGACGTCATCGACACCCTCACGGCCGCTGGTGGTGACCCGACCAAGACACTTGCGCTGCAGCTCGAAAATGCCCGCAAAGAACTCGACGACCTTGAGGAGACCCGAGGCGAGCTGACCGCGCAGCTCGCCGAGTTCGGTCTCGTGCTGCCCACTTCTCAAGGCGATCTGACGCTCCTCCAGGCCAGCATGGCGGAGATCCACGCGAAGTTGACGGCCGACCAGGCCGAACTCGACCGACAAGCGCATGAGAGACAGGCCGATCTGGCGCTTTTGAAGCGCCGCATCGCGAAGCTGACCAAGGAGATCGAGCAGCTCAAGCAGCGCCGCGGCAACATCCCCGAGGAAGCGGAAGGCATGCGTAACCGCATCGCGCGAGCCACGCGACTACCCGCTGATCGTCTGCCGTACCTCGGCGAGCTGCTTCAGCTCAAGCCCGAGCACCGGCGCTGGGAGCATGCAGTGCTGAGCGTCCTGCGTGGACTGGCACAGCAACTGGCCGTCGCCGAAGCGGACTTGCCCGTCGTACGCCGCTATGTCAACGACAACGACGTGGGAGGCGCGATCACGCTGGTTCGAGTCCGGACTCCCGGATCAGTTCACGCGCCGATCGCCAACACCGTCCCGGCACTGCTCGACATCGCGGATTCGCCCTATCGCGATTGGCTCGTGCGCGAATTGGTCGAGCACTTCTCCTACTGGTGCGTGGAGCACGACAGCGAACTGGGCGAACTACGGCCGCCCGGCACCATCGGCTCTGTCACCCTCGCCGGCATGCGCACAGGTGCGCGCGACCGGTACGTGAAGAACGACCGCAAGAGCCCCTACAAGTGGATCGGTTGGGACAACAACCAGCTGCGCGCCGACCTCGCCGAAGAAGTCGGCTCACTCCGGAGTGAGCTTCCGTCAAGCGAGCTCAAGGCCGACCAGGCTGGCGCGGCACGCGACGCGTGCCGAGACAGCGTTCTGCGGCTGGAAGTGCTGCAAGAAGGCATCGCATGGACCCGCATCGACACCGCACCCGTGCTCCAGCGGATCGGCGTGCTCGAGGAACAGCTCGAGCGCGCCGACACCCCGGAAACCCGAGAGTTGCGGAAACGGCTGAACCTGGCGAACGAAAAGCTGCGCAAGACCGGCCTTGTCGTCGAGAAACTCGAAGACAAGCTGGCCGCGATCGGCGCTGTCTGGGGTCAGCTCGTGGATGTGCGAGACACCGCCACCAGGACGATCGACGACGAGCCGGCGCTGACGGACGAAGAGCGCGCTGCGCTGGCAGGGGTGCCGTTCGCGGCCCCTGCCAGCCCCGAGGTAGCCGCGATCAAACAAAGCAGGCTGACCGCCGAGGACGATCTCAGCCACCAGATCGAACAGCACAAGAAGGACCGCGAGTCACACGAACAGCTAATTCTCGTGACCATCCGGGCGTACCGCAACATCGACGAGCGCACGGCCCGTGAGCTGGATGAGACCATCGAAAGCCTCGCCGCGCTCCTCGACCTCTACGCCCAGTTGGTCACCGACGACCTTCCCCGCGCGAAGCACAAGTGGCTGCGCAAGGTTGATCAGGAGATGAACACCCAGTTGCGCAGCCTGCTGGTGCAGATCGACGAGGACGGCCGACAGATCAGGCGCGGTCTACATCCGATCAACTCGGTGCTCCAAGGCGTCCCGTTCCGCGAAGGCTCCGTGCTGACCATCGAGACCGTCGACCGGCCCAGCACGGACCTCAAGGAGTTCCGCGACCTCATCACCCGGTACACCAGCAACACTCTGCTGCAAGACGTCAGCCGTGACGCCGACGAGATCGAAGTGGCGTTCGTCCGGCTGCGCAAAGGTCTCGCCCGCCTCAACGATCCCACCCGCTACGGCGAGGGCTGGCGGCGGCGGGTGTTCGACGCCCGGGAGCACGTGGAGTTCCGCGCCATCGAGACGCGAGCTGATGGTGCCGAAATCGTCCACGAAGGCGTTGCCGGGATGAGTGGCGGCGAAGGTCAGGAGCTGATCGCGTTCATCTTGGGGGCCGCGCTGCGCTACCGGCTCGGTGAGGGCAGTGAAGCGCCACCGACTTATGCTTCGATCGTCCTCGATGAAGGCTTCGTCAAAGCGGACAGCGAGTACACGGGGCGCGCTCTCGCCGCGCTCCGTGCGCTGGGCTTTCAGCTCATCGTCGGGGCACCGCGCGAGAAGGCGACGGCATTCGAAGAGCACATCGAGACGGTCGCGTACATCAACACCGATCCTCGCAATCCCACAGCCGTGCGGATCTACCCGATGACCATCGAACAAGCTCTCAGCGTGGACGGCGAGGAAGCCCCTTGATGCGCTCGCCGAGGGAGATCCTCGCGCAGATCCGCACCCGCTACTCGAACGGCTGGCGCGACTGGCTCGTCTCACCACCGAACGGATTCTCGTTCTCTCTCGCGGCGCCGGACGTCACCACAACGGCACGTGAAGCCACGAAGGTAGGCGACTGGCTGCGCGCGTGGCGGACTTGGGCCGGCGAGCACCCCAAAGCCCGCCTGCGCAGCACAACCCGTCGCACACTCATCGGCGCACAGGAGATCTACACCCACGTAGAGGTGGACGACGTCGATGCCTTGGCGGGCCTCTCTCCCGAGACCGCGGCGCACTGGGCCAGAGCACAGCAACGTTACCTACAGCTGCTCGCACCGCATCTCAGGCTCAAGCCCCGGCTCGCCGAGATCGTCGACCTCGACGACCGCGACTTCGGCCTCCTACTGCTCGCCGCGCAGTGGTTCGCCGAACATCCGCAGTCCGGGCTGACCATGCGTCAAGTACCGATCCGCGGCCTGCACACCAAATGGCTCGCGCGCCACCGCCGACTCGTCCTGGCTTTGCTGGACCTCGATCCTTCGCCTTCGTCGCCGGAAAGTGACGACGAACTCACCCCCGAAGACGTTGACCTGCTCGGACTACGGCCAGTGCCGCGCCAGGCCGACATCATCCTCCTCGACCCGGCCGACCGGCGCTCACTGGCTGGGCTTCGCCACCTCCGCGCCCCGCTGGGTGAGATCGCCGCGCTCCCCCTCCGCCCCCGGCACGTCCTCGTTGTCGAGAACAAGGAGTCAGCACTGCCGGTTCCCGACCGGCCCGGCGCGGTGGTCATCCACTCACTCGGGAACTTCCTTTCAGCGCTCGATGAGCTCCCCTGGATCTCCGGTGCGTGCGTCTGGTACTGGGGTGACCTGGACCGCGCGGGTCTGGCGTTGCTCTCTCGAGCTCGGACCGTCCACCCGGAAATCAAGTCCGTCCTCATGGATCGCCGCACCCTCGAGCGGCACCACGATCTCACGGTCGAAGATCCCACCAGCAGGGTCGCCGCCCCCGATCCGACGCTCACTGCCGCCGAACTGGAGACACTCGCGCAGCTGGCCGACGGCGAGGGATACTTACGCCTCGAGCAGGAACGGTTGCCCTGGGAGTACGTTCTACTGCAATTGTCAGGAGTGCTGGACGCTCGGCGGACGGTTCGACCTGCGGAACCCTTCGCACAAGATGCTGATGAGCGTGCTCGGTGGCATGAGCGAGTCGGAGCGGCAGCACGTTCAGGCGCGCGTCCGGGCGGCGATGGACGCGCAGGTCGTTAACGAGGGACGTCACCAGGGGGGCCGTGCACCGTACGGGTACATGGTTGTAGATGGCGGACCACATCCGAACCCGAGGAAGGCGGCGGAGGGGTTCCGTCTGCGGGTGCTCGCAATCGACGAACCGGCAGCCGAAGTCGTGCGCCGCATCTTCGCCGAGTACCTCGACGGGAGGGGTGATCGAGCTATCGCGAACGGGCTCAACCGTGATGGGATCCCGTGCCCTTCGGCTCGACGGCCGGAGCAGAACCGGCATCGACTCGCCGATGGCTGGCAGGGCAGCACTACGCGATCGATCCTGGAGAATCCGCGCTATACCGGCTATGCGGTCTTTGGGCGGTCGGCTCGGCAGGAGATGCTATTCGACCCCGATGACGTCGCCGCCGGCAACGTCGTGCGGTTCCGGCGAGCCAAGCCGGATCGGGTGGTGCGGTCACGTAAGCCTGCTCACCCGGAGATCGTCTCGGTCGAGGACTTCACGCAGGCGCAGTTGATCCGGCGAGCCAAAGCGGCTGGCGGCCTCCGGACAGCTCGCAAGGCCGAACGTGCTGGTCGCCCGGTGAAGCACGTGTACTTGTTCCGCGGTCTCATTCGGTGTGCCGCATGCGAACGGAAGATGGAAGGCAGTCCGCGCAAGTACGGCATGTACTACCGATGCCCAGCCCGAACTTTGGCGCCGGGTGCACAGGCCTTGCTCACGCATCCGCCCACGATCTATCTCCGGGAGGAGCCTCTACGGGACGCGGTGAACGGCTGGATTGGCGGCCTGTTCGATCAGCAGAACATTGAGCGAACCGTCAACCAGCTCGTGAGCGCCCAGCCAGCGGTGCGAGCCGAGGGTGATGGAGTCGCAAGCAAGCAGTTGGAGGAGGCGGAAGCCAAGCTCAGGCGCTTCCAAGACGCGATCGCCGCTGGCGTCGACCCGACGGCGCTGGTCGAGAGCATCAACGAGGCCCAAGCGGACCGAGCGGCAGCGCAAGGTGCGTTAGCGGCCGCGGGCGAGCCTGCGGGGATCACCGACGCCGAGGTCTACGCGATGATCGACTCGCTGGGTGACATCGGGGCTGCCCTCGCCGACAGTGAGCCGGGGAAGCTGGCAAGGCTGTACCGGGATCTGAGGCTTGACCTGCGGTACGACAACGAAAAAGAGGCCGTCTACGCGACGACCTCTTTGCGTGTGAATAATGCGGGTGTCCGAGGGGGGACTTGAACCCCCACGTCCGTTAAGGACACTAGCACCTCAAGCTAGCGCGTCTGCCATTCCGCCACTCGGACTTGCTGATGTGAAGAAGAGTATACGTCGTCTCGGAGGCCTCAATCAGGGGGGTCCGTATCGTCACGCAGACCTACATTGGGACGATGATCGGTTACCCTCTGACAACATCCGCTCTGTCGAATGGGCCGGTGAGCCCAGCAGGCCCACGAGCTGGCTGACGGTCTGCTCAACATTCTGCCGATCGAACAGACCACCGATCCACCCGTTCACCGCGTCCCGCAGCAGCCCCTCCCGGAGATAGCTCGTGGGCGGATGGCGCTTCCCGGTACGTGTAACAGGCTAGGCGCACCCGCCCGGGCGACTCTCGGTCAGGACGATGCCGCCAGTTCGCGAGACAGGGGTTGCGCCGGAAGGCGAGAAGACCACGCAAACACTGGAGTTCTGAGATTCGCGAGTGAGCTCGCCGCCGGCCGACTGGGTTCTGGCCGCGCGGGTGAGAGACTGAGCGGCATCTCGACGACGCGAAGGAGTTCGTTGTGGCCCTTGAACGGCCGGTGCCGGTGTCGGGTGGGCCGGGGCAGGCGGTCCTTGAGCTGCTGGACAAGGCCATTGGCTTGCAGACACCGCTGGTGCGCAAGAACATCGCGCGGGCCCGTCAGCGCAACCCGGAGGCGACACCGGCGGAGGTCGTGCGCACTCTGGAGCGGATGTACGTCAGTGCGCTGGCGGGCACGGGGGCAGCGGCCGGGGCCACCGCGGCCGCTCCCGCCGTCGGCACCGGGGTCGCGCTGGCGTTGTCGGCGGGCGAGGCCTTCTCGTCACTCGAGCTGAGCACCCTGTTCGTGCTGTCGGTCGCCGAGGTCCACGGCGTTCGGCTGGACGAGATCGAACGACGGCGGACGCTGGTCATGGGGATTTTGCTCGGCCAGTCAGGTTCCACGACCATCGTCGGCAAGGTCGCCGAGCGCACCGGTCAGCATTGGGCCCGCCAGCTGGTCAACAAGGTGCCCATGGCGACGCTGCGCCAGATCAACAGCGTCCTGGGCAAGAACTTCATCACCAAGTACGGCGCGAAGCAAGGCGTCATCGTGCTCGGCCGGGTAGCTCCATTCGGCATCGGCGCGATCATCGGCGGTGGGGCCAACGCCACTCTCGCCGGCCTGGCAGTCCGAGCCACCCGACGCGCATTCGGCCCCGCGCCACAGTCATGGCCCGTGACAGAGCTTGGCTCAAGGCTCTCGGATCGTTGAGTGCGTTCGTCAGTGGCACGCAGCGGATTCGGACGTGGCGCATCGGCCCACGGTGGCCGGAGCCGCGCGGCGCTCCACACGGCTTCGGTCATCTGTGGGCTATCCGCTGAACCGGACGTCGTGAACGGCGCCGGGAGCGGCGAACTCCAGTAGCCGCAGCGCTTCGGCTTCGATGGCCGCTCGGTCGGCGGCGGAGATCGAGCGCAGCGGCACGACCGTGAGCACACCTGTGCGGTCCTTCGTCCAGGTCGCGGCCACCGTGCCGTCGACGAGCACGGTGGCCGCGACCGCCGCGCCCTGGCAGACCTGACGCCGGATCGGCTCGGTCATCACGCGCGTGCGGTCGGCGTGGGCGAGCAGGGTCGCGTCGAACTCCGCGAGGAGCCGGACGGGCGCGGGCAGATCCAGCGGAGGGATCTCTTGGTCCGGCAGGTCGAACAGCTCGCGCCCCGCTTCGTCGGTGTATGTCCGCAGTTCCGGCCGCAGCTGCTCGAAGATCTCACGCAGTCCGCTCACCCCGGACCAGGTGCGGGCGTCGGCGACGGTGGCCGGACCGAACGCGGCGAGGTAACGCCGGATCAGCTCGCGCACGTCGTCGGCGGTGGCGGCTTCGGGTACACCGGGAAAGACGGCGAACGGGGTCGCACCGCGTTTGCCCCACGTTCCGCTCGGGGCGGGGTGCACCAGCGCGAGCAGGTACTGCACGGTCCAGCCGAGCGCCTGCGCGTCGGCACCCGGCCGGGTCCGCGCGAGCGCCCGCCCCAGCTCGGGCCGGGTGAGAATGCCGCTGCCGTCGAGCAGTTCGGCCGCGTCGGCGATCAGTTCGCCGAGGTCGACACCGGTGGTGCGGCCGCCGAAGGCGTTGCGTTGCACCCGCCGCAACAGCGGCGCCAGCACCGGCCGGACCAGCCGGAAGTCGGCCGCCGACATCAGGTGCTGGGTGGCCCGCATCATCGTGGACCGAACAAGGACACCGCGCTCGATGGCTACGGTGAGGTCCTGGACGGCGAATCGTTCGAGCCGGTTCCAGAGCGCGAAGTACGCGAGATCCGGGTCCTGCGCATTCAGTCCGAAGAGGTGTTCGGTCGCCTCGGCCACTCCGAGATCGACACGGCCGAGGAGAAGCTGCCTGCCGAGAAGGGCGCGGTTGAGCGCCCGCGGGCTCAGCACCGCGGTCCCGCGGGCGCCCATCTCAGCGCACCTTCCGGAAGAACACGCGGACGTCGTCGACCAGCGCGGCGGGAGCCTCCATGGCGAGGAAGTGCCCGCCGTGGCCGAGTTCGGTCCAGTGCACGACGTGGTGGTCGCGCTCGGCCCAACGACGGACTGTCACGTCGTGCGCGGACACGAGCACACCGGTGGGCACGGTCGGCGCCGCAGCGCCGCTCCAGTCGCCGGCTCCCCAGTCACCGGATTCGCCGCCGCTCCAGTCGTTCGCCGAAATCTCCTCGTAGTAGATCTGGGCGGCCGAACCGGCGGTACCGGTGAACCAGTACAACGAGATCGTGGCGAGCATGCGGTCGCGATCCACGCATTCCTCGGGCAGCGCGTCTTCGGGCATGGTCAGTTCCCTGAACTTCTCCACGATCCACGCGAGCTGACCGGCGGGCGAGTCGTGCAGGGCGTAGGCCACCGTCTGCGGACGCTTGGAGTTGCACTGCAGGTAGCCGTCGTTGAAGTTCTGCATCGACTCCCAGCGGCGCTGGTCGGCCTCGGGGAGGTCGTCCAGTTCGCCCTCGGCGCCGATCGGGAACGTGATCATCGCGTTGAGGTGCACACCGAGCACGTGTCCCGGATCCTGCTTGCCGATCTCCGGCGCGACCCACGAACCCGTGTCGTAGCCGTGCACGCCGTACCGCTCGTAGCCGAGCGCGGCCATCAGCCGGGTGAACAGGCCTGCCATCTTTGCGGCGCTCATCCCCGGGCCGGCCAGCGGCGTGGAGAACCCGAACCCAGGCAAGGACGGGATCACCAGGTGGAAGGCGTCGGCCGGGTCTCCCCCGTGCGCCCGCGGGTCCGAAAGGGGCCCGATCACGTCGAGGAAGTCGGTCACCCCGCCCGGCCACCCGTGCAGCAGGATCAGCGGCGTGGCGTCCCGCTCCGGCGAGCGTACGTGGAGGAAGTGCAGGCGCTGACCGTCGATGGTGGTGACGAACTGCGGGTGCGCGTTGAGCGCGGCCTCCTGCGCCCGCCAGTCGAAACCGGTGCGCCAGTACTCGGCGAGTCCGGCGAGGTAACCGGCGGGCACACCCCGGCTCCAGCCGACGTCCGGCAGCTCGCTCGGCCAGCGAGTGGCGGCCAGGCGCGTGGCGAGGTCGTCGAGGTCGGCCTGCGGGATGTCGATCGAGAAAGGGTGGATCTCCTGTGTCATGAGAACCACGCTAGAAACCGGTTAGGACGACTTCGGTCCTAACCGGACGGCAGAATGAAAACCATGCTGGAAACCTCCGCACGACTGCTGAAGCTCCTGTCGCTGCTGCAGACCCACCGCGACTGGCCGGGTGCCGACCTGGCCGAACGCCTCGGCGTCACCACGCGGACCGTGCGACGGGACGTCGAGCGCCTGCGGGAACTCGGCTATCCGGTGCACGCGCTCCAAGGCACGCCCGGCTATCGGCTCGGCGTGGGCGCGTCCCTGCCACCGCTTCTGCTCGACGACGACGAAGCCGTCGCGGTGGCCGTCGGACTGCGCACCGCCACCGGCAGTTCGGTCACCGGCATCGAGGAGACCGCGTTGCGCGCGCTCACCAAGCTGGAGCAGGTGCTGCCGTCGCGGCTTCGGCATCGGGTGAACACACTCCAGACCACGACCGTGCGCGCCGGGGTGGCGCCCGCCCCGAAGATCTCGGCGGACACGCTGATGACCATCGCGAACGCGTGCCGCCGCCACGAACGCCTGCGCTTCGACTACCTCAGCCCGCGCGGCGGTGCGTCCCGGCGGCACGCCGAGCCCTACCGCCTGGTCAACTTCGGCAGGCACTGGTACCTCGTCGCCTTCGACGTCGACCGCGACGACTGGCGCACCTTCCGCGTCGATCGCCTCACCCCGCGGCCGCCGGTCGGCGCCCGGTTCACGCCCCGCGAGCCGCCGTTCGACGACGTCGCGGCCTATCTGGCGCAGCAGCTTTCCGCGCGCACCTGGCCGTACCAGGCGACGGTCGAACTGCACGAATCGGCCGCCGCGGTGGCCGACCGGGTGTGGCCGGGGATGGGCGCCGTCGAGGCCGTCGACGAATACCGCTGTCTCCTGCACCTCGGCGCTCCGACGACGTCCGACCTGGTGTGGATGATCACCTCGGTGCAGACCGATTTCACCTTGGTCAGCGGGCCGCCGGAACTCGAAGGCGCGCTCCGGCAGCAGGCGGAACGGTGCCTGCGCGCGATCGAGGCTTGACCTCGCGCCGGGTCAAGGCTGTTCCACCGAGGACGCGGCACACTCGGACCGTGGCCGCAGACTCACCAGAATGTATGAGCGAATAGTCACGTCCGCAGGAGTACTTACTCGTCCAGTGATGACTTGATCGCGGCACGAGCGTGTTCACGCGTCCGCCCTACGCCAAGGTCTGATCGAGCCTGTTGTCATCCGTGGTGCACACGAGCCGACCATGGGCGCCGTTGATCATCGGCATGAACGGCGGGACATGGCCGCATTCGACATCGGCGATGATCGGCACGCCAAGGCAGCCCAAAGCGTCCAGTACGGCCGCGGTTTGAGTCAGCGATTCCGTGGCGGGGGCGCGGGTACGGCCGATCAGTATTGCGTTCGCCGCCGCGAAGAACCCGGCCAGGCGCATACCGTGCAGATTCCGGCAAATCCCCAAGGCATCGTCACCGGCTGCTTCGACGTAGACCAGCAAGCCTTCCGGAGCAGCGTGGCGGGCGAACGCCGCGACGTCGCCGTAGGGCGTGCCGGCCACGTTGCTCAGGGTTTCGATACAGCCGCCAATGAGCCGGCCTTCGACGATCACATCGTCGTCGCTGTCCAGCCGCGTCCAGCTGCCGGCCTGATCGAGGGTGAAGTCGCAGACGTGCGGATTCAGCTGGTAGTCATCGTGCCCTTTTGCGCGGTAGCGGCCGGGTGGTGTCTGGATGAGTGTGGTGCCGGGATCCGCGGCGACGATGTCCAACCAGGACATCAGGCCGGATGGGACTTGATAAGGCGTGTCCATCACATTGTTGCCGTGCACGGTCGCCAGTCCGGTCAGCAACGTCAAGGGCGTGATGACCGTGGAGATATCCGAGAACCCGACCACCCACGTTGGTTCGGCCGCGCCGATGGCGGCCCAGTCCAGCAGGGGAAGCAGGTCGATCGCGGTCTCGCCGCCCCAGGGCGGCACCACGGCCCGGATCGCCGGGTCGGTCAGCATGGCTGTCAGCTCCGCCGCCCTCTGCGGGGCAGGTGCGCTGAGATGCCCGGCACCGTTCATGCAGTCGCCGACCACGACTTCGTGACCTCGCGCCTTGATGGTCTCGATCGCGACATCGATCCGGGCGCGGAGCTTCTCCGGTACACCGCTGGAGGGCGCGGTGACGCCGACCCTGTCGCCAGGCTTGAGCGCGACGGGAAATCTCACATCCACGCATCCAACGCTATCCACCAGTACCCCACGCGGCCACCTATTTGATGACCGCTCATCGGCATGTGCGTGCATTTTGAAGGGCGCGCGAGGTACTGGGATTCGCAACCGGATTGGCTGGGGTGCCGGTCAGAAAGCGGCGGCTGTCCGAGGTGTGACAACAGTCGGTGGGCTTCCCCGGAGTCCTCGGCGGTGGTGTCATCCTCGTCGTCCGATGCGACGCAAGGCCGAATACCTTTCAGTCCGGTTTGGACTCTTGAAATCCCGCCACGGCCACACCGTGCTCGTGAGCCCACTCGGTCAGCACAGCGATCGGCCGTACCAGCGTCCGGCCCAGGTCGGTCAGCGCATACTCGACCTTCCCGGCGTCGACGTGGCGGTCGACCAGGCCGTAACCCTGCAACCGTCGCAGCGTCTGGGTCAGGACTTTCCGCGAGATTCCGCCGATCAGGTCGATCAACTCGCCGTGCCTGCACGGCTCACGGCTCAACGCGAACAGCACGACCACGGCCCATTTGTCGGCGATTATCTCGATCGCCAGCCGAGCCGGGCAGTCGGCGAGGAAGACGCTCCCGGGGTAGTCACGCATGCCCCGACGGTAGCCCGCTGCCAGGAACCTGGAGGTACCTACCGCTTCACTAGCGTCCATGGCGTAAAGGCATCGATCGGGAGAGGCCGAATGCGAGAAGAAATCGACTGGCCGGGTGGGCGAAAGGTCGTCACGCTGATCACAGTCGCGTTGGAGCTGTGGTCACCAGGGCACTGGCCCGCCTACGCGCCGATGGCTGCGGCGTGGCCGCTGCCCGGCATCGACGACACACACAGCGCCTCCTGGGCGAATTACGGTGTCACCACCGGCGTCTGGCGGTTGCTCGACGTCCTCGGTGACCTGCCCGCCACCTTCGGCGTCAATGGACTGGTGGCCGAGCGGCACCCCGAGACCGTCATGGCCGTGCACGAGGCGGGTCACGAGATCGCCGCACATTCCTGGGCCCAGGACGTGGTGCCCGCGCTGCTGGATGTCGATGCCGAGCGGACCGATATCCGTCGCTGCACTGACATCCTTCGCCGAGTCACGGGTACTGCACCGACGGGGTGGATGAGCCCGCGCGCCACCGGTTCGAGGCATACCGCCGACCTGCTCACCGAGGCAGGCTACCGCTGGACCGGCGACCACAGCGACCGCGATCTCCCGCAGGTCCTGTCCACCGAGCACGGTCCGCTCGTCTCCCTGATGCACGGCGACCACTCCGACGTTCGCGATGCCGCGGCAGGCCCGCACGCCTACCGCGACCTGCACCGTGAACTCCTGGACCAGCTGCTCGACGCCCCCGGCCCGGGCGTCTTCCACCTGACCGTGCACGCCCACGTCGGAGGGCGACCGCTCCTCGCGGGCATGGTCGGCCAGATCCTCGACCACATTCGTGAGTCAGATGACATCTGGGTCGTCACCCACGCCCAGCTGGCCGAACACGTCCTGACACACCAGGGAGAAACGCCGTGACCCACGTCCTCGTCGTCGGTGGCACCGGAGCCATGGGCAGCCACGTCGTCCAACACCTTTTGGCCAAGACCGACGCCACCATCACCGTCCCCACCCGCCGCCCGGAGTCCGCCCACGCCACCGAACTCGCCGCCTCCGCGCTCGACCGCGTGCGACTGGTCCGCTGCGCCCCAGCGTCCCTCGAGGTCTTGATCGGGCAGGCCGATCGCGTGTTCGCCAACACAGACTTCTTCGCGACGGGCAGCGCCGTGGGTGAGTATCGACAAGGGCTGCGCTTGCTGGCCGCCGCGGAGCGGGCAGGTGTGGAGCGTTTCATCTGGTCCTCGTTGGACAGCGCGGTGTCCCTGACCGGTCACCCCGTCCCGCACTTCGACAGCAAAGCCGCGGTCGCCGCCCACATCGACCTGATGCGGTCGGAGGAAATGCTCCGCGAGGACACCGACGGCTGGTACACGAACCACGTCTCGGTACTGACGACGGCGCCGTACTTCGAAAACCTGCGGGACCGACTCACCCCCCGGCCCGACGGCCGGGGCGGCCTGACCTTCAGGCTCCCCCTCGGCACCGCCCGCTACCCGCTCGTGGCCCTCGACGACATCGCCTGGTTCGCCTGCCACATGTTCGACAACTGGCAGTCCTGGGGCGCCCGCGACCTCGCGGTGATCGGCGACAGCCTCGTCGGCGACGAGATAGCCGCTACCTTCGCTCGGGTCACGGGCGTCCCGAGCAGCTACCTCCCGATGTCGCAGGACGAACTGCGCGCCGCCGTCCCCGGTTTCAGCCACGACTACCTGGCGATGTTCCAGTTCTTCGCCGACCGTGATCTCTACGCCCAAGACCGCGACATCGACCTGCTGCGCCGCCTGCACCCCGGCCTGATGACCTTCGAGGATTGGCTGCACCACACCGAATGGGCGGGATGACCACGCGGCGCGTCAAGGCCGAACGCGTGACGGAACGGGACGCGGTCGAAGACGGTGGTCCGGAAGCGGTGGGTGAGGTGGAGATCGTGTCGTCGTTGTCTGCGGGAGGTTGGACGACGGGAGACGCGCAGGAAAGATAGGACACTCTCCGGAAAAGGGCATCAACGGAATCGACAGCGTTTACCGTCGATCGCACCACGGCGCTCTGGCCGCGGGGCACCGGTCAAGACGAGGCGGAGGCGAGCGTGTGCAACTCGGCGTCCGAGAGGTGCAGGTCGTGGGCTGCGAGCAGCGCGGGCAACTGCTCGACGGTGCGGGCGGAGGCGATCGGTGCGGTCACCGTCGGCTGCTGCCCGAGCCAGGCCAGCGCCACGGTGGCCATCTCCACTCCGCGGGCGGTGGCGACCTGGGCCAACGCGTCGAGCACCCGCGCGCCGCGTTCGGTGTCCGCGTAGCCGCCTGCCAGCCCGGGCACGTTGCGCACGTTCTCGACGGTCTGGCCCGGGCGGTACTTGCCGGTGAGGAACCCCGAGGCGAGCGCGAAGTACGGCACGCACGCCAGTCCCTCGCGCTGCACGATCTCGCGTCGCGCGCCTTCGTAAGTGTCGCGCGAGATGAGGTTGTACGGAGGCTGAAGCGCCACGTAGCGGGCGGTGCCTGCGCGGTCGGCGAAGGCCAGTGACGCGGCGAGCCGCTCGGGGCTGATGTTGGAGGCGCCGATGGCGCGCACCTTGCCCGCCTGCACGAGTTGGTCCAGTGCGCCGATGATTTCGTCGACCGGAATGGACTCGTCCCGGTCGAAGTGAGTGTAGTAGAGGTCGATGTGGTCGGTGCGCAGTCGCCGCAGCGACTCCTCGACGGCGGCTGTGATGGTGGCGGGGGCGAGGCCGAGATAGCGCGGGTGGTCACCGACCTTGGTCGCCACGACCACGTCGTCGCGGTTGCCGCGGCCGGCCATCCAGTTGCCGATGATGGTCTCGGACTGGCCGGGTTCGTTTCCCTGTTCCGGGAAGTAGTTCATGTACGAGTCGGAGGTGTCGACGAAGTTGCCGCCTCCGGCGAGGTAGGCGTCCAGCACCGCGAAGGACTGGGCCTGGTCGGCGGTCCAGCCGAAGACGTTGCCGCCCAGGCAAAGGGGCGAGACGAGGAGGCCGGACGAGCCGAGCCGGCGAAGTTCAGTCACGTCAGCTCCCAACGCACGTCGCGCCCGGGATGGTTTCAGCCCGGGCGATCTCCGACCGGACGGGTAACGCACCTTGGCGCTGAGGGCAGTGCGTCGCCGTTTCAGCCGGCCATGACCGGTGAGCCCACGGACACAGAATGCTCCGCGACCACACCACGAAGGATCGGGGGATGTGCTGCGTAGGCTTCTCGCCGTGGGGTTGAAGGTGACGGTGCTGGGACCGGTGAGGGTCGTCGGCGATGACGGCGAACAGGTCCGGATCGGTGGTGCGAAGCCGCGGATGCTGCTGGGCAGGCTCGCGCTGGTGGCGGGCCGGGCGGTGTCGTACGGCGCCCTCATCGAGGACATCTGGGGCGCGGAATCGCCGGAAGTCACCACGAACACCTTGCACGCGCTGGTGCACCGGCTTCGGCGTTCGCTGCCGGAGCGGGGTGTCGTGGAGTCGCCTGCGGCGGGTTATCGGCTGGCCCTGTCCGCCGACAGCGTGGACGCGCACCGATTCGAAGTCTTGGCCGCGCGCGGGAGGCGTGAGCTTCTGGCGGACGAGCCCGAACGTGCCACCGCCACGCTCAGTGACGCGCTCGCGCTCTGGTACGGCGACGCGTTCGCGGACGTGCTCGCCGCTCCGTTCGCGGGAATCGCCGCAGCGCGCCTGGATGAACTGAGGTCAGCGGCGAGCGAGGACCGCTTTGACGCGGAGCTGCGACTGGGTCGGCATTCCGAAATCCTGGCCGATCTGGAGGCGGCGTGCGCCGCGCACCCTTTGCGGGAACGCCTGACCGCGTTGCGGATGAGCGCACTCGCCGCGGCGGGCCGTCGGTCCGAGGCGCTCGCCGCGTTCGAGGACATCCGCGGCAGGCTCGCCGTCGAACTCGGTACCGATCCTTCCGTTTTGCTGCGGCGGACGCACGTCGCCGTGCTCCGCGGAGAGACAGAGCGAACGGCGGTCCGCTCGGCGCCCGTGCCGGGAAGGCTGCCGTCCCGGCTGACATCGTTCGTCGGCCGCACCGTTGAGTCCGCGTTGCTCGCTGACCTGCTTGAGACGTCCAGGTTGGTCACCGTGGCCGGCCCCGGAGGCGTCGGGAAGACTCGGCTGGCTTGTGAAGTGGCGTCCCGGCATCGCGCCTGTGAACACGGGAGGCTGTGGCTCGTCCCGCTGGCCGGCGTCGAACGGCCTCAGAAAGTCGCCGACGCGATCCTCGGCGCACTCGGCGGCGGGCGCTTGGCCGGCGGCACCGCGGAACCGGTGGATCGCGTGGCCACGCTGCTCGGCGGCGATGACGCCGTGCTGGTACTGGACAACTGCGAGCACCTCGTCGCCGAAGTCGCGCGAATCGCCCAGTACCTGCTCGAAACCCGACCGCGGCTGACCATCCTGGCCACCAGCAGAGAACCGTTGGACGTTCTCGGCGAAGCGCTCTGCCGCCTCGGCCCCCTCGACCTCCCGGACGAACACACCGAGCCCGGCGATTCCACCGCGGTACGGCTGTTCACCGAACGCGCGACCACCGTCACCCCCGGCTTCATCCTGGATGAGTCCACAGTGGACTCGGTGGTGAAGGTGGTGCGCCGCCTCGACGGCTTGCCGCTCGCGCTGGAACTGGCCGCGGCACGGCTGCGCTCGATGAGCGTCGGCCAGGTCGCACGCCAACTCGACGACCGGTTCCGGTTGCTTTCCACCGGCAACCGAGCGGCTCTTCCCCGCCAGCGCACCTTGCGCGCGATGATCGAATGGAGCTGGGACCTGCTGAGCGACCGCGAACGGATCATGGCGCGACGGCTGGCCTTCTTCCCCGCGCCGGCCACCTCCGACGCGATCGAAGCGGTCTGTTCGGACAACCTCTACGTGCTCGACTCGCTTGTCGGCAAGTCGTTCGTAGAGCACGGCGGCACCGGCTACCGCATGCTGGAAAGCATCCGCGTCTTCGCGGCCGAGGAACTCGCCCAAGCGGGCGAACAGGACATGATCCGGGACCGATACGTTCGTCATTTCGCCGCCTTGGCGGCCGAACACGAGGTGCTCGCGCGGTCGCACGACCAACCGGCCTCGCTCGCGATCATCGCCGGCGAGTACGACAACCTGGTGTTCGCGTTACAGTCGGCCCTCGACGGCCGGGATGTGGGCGCTGTGGTGCGACTGTTCGGCCTGTTGCACTGGTACTGGTACGCGGTTCGCTACGACGCCCGGACGGAGTCCTTCGTCGCCGAGGCGCTCGCTCTGGGCGACGCGCTCCCCCGCGACACCCGGGCCGCTCTCGCCGCGCTCGACGCCCTCATCGGTGAGAACGCGCCGTGCACCGATGCGAACCGCGTGCGCGCCCTGCTCGCCGACTGCTCGAAATCCGGAGCCTTCGAACGGTATCCGTTCCTCGCGATGGCGACCCTGCCCGCGGTACTGCCGCTGGGCCTCGACGACCTGGTCATGTCCGAGATCGCCCGGATGAGGAACGCTTCCGACGCCTGGGCCAGGGCCTGGGCGTCCTTGCTGGAAGCCACCGCGGCCGGGGATCGTGGCGACTGGGCACTGCTCGCCGCCGCGCGCGAACGCGCGACGGCCGAGTTCGCGGGCACCGGCGACCGGCTGTGGACAGCGGTGTCGACGGCACTCCTGGCGGAAGTGCACACCATCGGCGGCGACCACAAGGCGGCGATCGCCGCGCTGGAGCGCTCCCTGGAGTTATGCGCCGGGTCCGGGTCGCAAGACGAGGTCTCCTACCTCGTCGGTCTGGCCTCCGTTCGGATGCGCGCCGGTGATCTCGACGGCGCCGGGCGGGACATCGACGCAGCCGAGGAACTGACGCGTTCGCTGAGCCTGCGGTACATGGAGTTCGAAATCCACCTTGGCCGCGCCGAGCTCCACCGGCGCTCCGGCGACTTCGGGCGATCGGAGCGGGAACTCGACGAGCTCGCCACGCTGGCAGGGCGCGAGCGGCTGCCGGAGGTGGAGACCATCTCGGCGCCGGCCAGGATCGCCCTTCGCCTGACGACCAGGGACGCGGACGGCTCCCGTGCGCTACTGCCCGCGGCGATCGCCGCGGCGCGGAACAACGGAAACCCTGCCCCCGCCGCCCAGCAGCTGGCGCGGTTGCTGTTCCTCGAGGACGACCCGGTCGGCGCGGCGACGGCGCTCGGGCTGAGCCAAGCCGTGCGCGGGGCCTTCGACCACGGTGACCCCGAGCTGCGCGAGCTGGTGGCGGACCTGACGCGACAGCTCGGCGAACGCGGCTACACCGACGCGTTCGGGACTGGCGCACGGCTCGCCCCGCCCGACGCGATCGCCAGGCTGACAGCCCTCTCAGCCGCTGTCAGCGCCTTGTAAGCCGGTTGTCATCGCCGACGGCCACCGTTGAGGCGTACGACAACCAGTTGAGAGGAATCGGCATGACAGAGGTCGAAAGCACGGGACGCCCGAAGGTACGCGAAGCCATGGACCGTGCGGTGAGCGAGCTGGGCGCGCCCAGCGTCGTCGTCCAGATCCAGGACAGGGAGGGGACCTGGTTCGGCTCCATCGGACAGGCCGACACAGCGACCGGTGCCCGTCGGGTGCCCGGCGAGCACCTGCACACCGGCAGCATCTCCAAAGCCTTCACCGCGGCCACCGTGCTCCAGCTCGAAGCCGAAGGTCTGCTGGACATCGACGACACGGTCGAACACTGGCTGCCGGGCGCGATGGACGGAAGCGGCTACGACGGCTCCAAGATCACCATCCGCCAGTTGCTGTCCAACACCAGCGGCCTGTTCGCCACCGGCATGGCGAAAGAGGTACAGCGCCGATACAACGTCCGCTCCGCCTTCGACGAGCACCGCTTCGAAGTGTTCCAGCCGGCGGATGTGCTGGAGCTCGCCATCTCGGAACCGCCGGCCTACCAGCCGGGCGAAGCGTTCTGGTACTCGAACGGCGGCTTCGGTTTCGCCGCGGCGATCGTCGAGAAGGCCACCGGAAGCAGCTTCGAGTCCGAAGTGGACCGAACTCTGGTGCGTCCGCTGGGACTGAAGCACACCTTCGCGCGCCACCGCGAGGAAACCGGATACCGGGGACGCCACCCCCGGGCTTATTCGAAGGTCTTCCTGCGGGAAGGAGCGCGCCCGGACGAGGTCACCCCGGAGAACTGGCCCTCGATGCTGGAGGACCCCGCACTGCCGCCTTTCGACGTCACCGAGGTCAACACCTCCGCCGGCTGGGGTGCGGCCAACGTCGTGTCGACGCTCGACGAGTTGCGCGTGTTCTTCACCGCGATGATCACGGGCAGCCTGCTGCCGCCCGCGCAGTACGAGAAGATGTGGACCACCGTCTCCACCGAAGGCGCGCACTGGCTCGCGAACACCCGCTACGGCCTGGGTCTGTACGAACTGACCTTGTCCGACGGCACGAAACTGCGCGGCGGCACCGGACAAAGCTATGGCACCTGCACCTTCGTGATGGGCACCCCCGACGGCTCCCACCTTTTGGCCGTCCACACCAACAACGACTGGGCCACCTTCCCGATCCTCGACGACCTCCTGCAAGCGGAATTCGGCGCCCCCGGTCTCTCCTTGACGGTCTGACCGGCCGCGTCGCCGCGCCGAACGGTCGTCTTCGGCGCGGCTCGCGTGACTCATCGGCTCCGCCGCCACCACCACGGTGGCGGCGGAGCGACCGCCCGAAGCGGCGGCGCGGTCGGCCTCAGGCTTCCTCGCCCGCTCAGGGGACCGTGATTCCCGCGGCGCGCAATCGAGCCTCGATCCGGTCGGTCAGGCGTGCCCAGGAAGGCGCCTGACCCTGCCGGTGGTGGTTGATCAGGCCATAGCGGGTAGCGCCGTCGGAGCGCATCCGCAGCTCGGGCGGGATTTCCAGAAGTGGGGGATGTTCCAGCAGGTACCCGGCCACGACCGCGGCGAGGTCGTCGATGCGCGGATCGTCGGGCTCCCACTCGGCGACACCCCAGCATTTCTTGAGCAGTTCGACGTATCGAGGGTCGGCGAAGGCGACCTCGAGTCGCCGAAGGTAGTCCTGGAAGTCGCCCGGGATGAGCGCCTTGGCCAACACGAGGCCTTCGCGGAACGTGTGGACGGTTTCGTCGCCGAAGCCGTGCCGTCTGAGACCGTCGAGCAGTGCACAGGCCCGATCGGGCAGTAAGGCTCGGTCACCGCTGCCGAGGCGGTTCAGGGTCTCGCGGCGGGCGGTGAGTTCCGCTATGCGGCCGGCGAGCCGGCGGTCGACCTCGGCGACGGTGGCCGCGAACTCGTCGGGGCCGGCGGCGAGCAGGTCCGGGATATCGGTCAGCGGCAGGCCTGCCAGAGCGAGGGTTCTGGCCTGGACGAGCTGTAACAGCTCCATGGATCCGTATCGCCGGTACCCGGACCGGTCGCGAGGAGGTTCGTCGACGAGTCCGAGGCGGTGGTAGTGGCGCACGGTCTTCGTCGTGACACCGGCGAACGACGCGGCTTGCCCGATGGTGAGTCCGTGACTTGTCATGGTCCTGTCCGGTGTCGGTCGTCGGCGGCGGTGTGGCGGACGGCGTCCGCCACGGCCCGGAAATCCTTCCGCAGGATGGTGACGTGGTTGCTCGGGACGGTCGCGTGGAGCCGGACGTGGGGATCGCGGGCGAGGACCGGGTCGAGGGTGGCGCGCATCCGGGCGAACTCCGAGCCGGTGCCCCCGACGCTCGTACCCGAGGCGGCGATGAACCGTACCGGGCAGGTCACCGCGTCGTAGACACCGTCGAGCGCGCCCATGACCTCGTTGGCCTCGATGCTGACCTCGGCATGCTCCTCGGCGGACATCCGGCCCGCCATGCCCAGCCGGCGCAGCACCGGGAACATCCACCGCGCCCGGCGGAACCGGCGGCGGATCCGAGCTCGCGCGTCGTCGTCGACCCAGTCGTACGGGTAGCCGCCGTCGACCAGTACCAGGCCGTGCGTGCGGGAGGGATTCGACGCCGCCCAGTGCAGCGCGACAGCCGCCCCGTACGACCAACCGACGAGGACCGGCCGGTCGATCCCGGTGGCGTCCAGCACGGCACCCAGGTCTCGCACGGCTGTGCCGAAGGTGTAATCGGAGGACCTTCGAGACCGGCCCCGCCCACGCATGTCGTAACCGACGTGCCGCCAAGGTGACCCGAGCTCGGCGATGACGCGATGCCACGCACGCTGACTGCTGAAAGCGCCGTTCAGATACACCACCGGTCGCCCCGCCTCGCCGCTGTCGGTCACGGCCAGCGCCGTGTCGTCCGTCCACACCATGTCCGTACGAGCAGGCCGTATGTTCTCGTAATGATTCACCCGGCCAGCCTGGGGCCTGCCCCAAGGGCAAGGTCAAGCTGGCAGAGACGACCGACAGGGCTTCGCGCTTCACGGTCCGAAGTGGACGTACGGGGCCCAGATCGCCGGGTTGCGGGGGGCCGAGTCGCGCAGCGCACGCACGGTGCGGTGGAGCAGGTGGGCGGTGTCGCCGAGACGCAGACCCGAAGGCCCGAGCAGCCCGGTGTACATCATCTTGGTCACCTCGACCGCGGTCCGGTCCGTGATGGTCCACAGGGTCGCGATCACCTGCCGGTAACCCGCGAGCTGGAGCGCCGCGGCGAGGTGGATGGCCTCGTCGGGCAGATTCGTGCCACCGATCGCCGTGCTGCAGGCCGACAGGTAGGCGAGTTCGGCGTGCTCGAGATCCAGTTCCGCGACCTCGAGCACGGTCAGTGGTCTGTCCCACAGGTAGAGACTGCCGGTTGACGGTTCTCGCAGGTTTTGCCCGCCGTGGCAGGCGAAATGTGCGTAGGCGTGCGTGCGTAGGTCGGCGGTTATCGCGGCGTGAGTGGCGGTGTCGGCGACGCGTAACGTGCCGCTGAGGGACGGGGCACGAGAAAGGAACTCGGCTTCCTCCCGGGCACAGGGCAGGGGGAACATTTCCGGGATGCCTGGAACCGGTGGGGTCTCCGGCATGCCGACCACGAGGACACGTCGGTCGGCGGGCTCGACAACGCTCTCGGTGTTCGCCTTCGTCAGCGCGCGCAGTGTCGGTGTGTAGGAAGACACCGCGCGGTCGATCACCGTGCGGCCGGCGGGAGTGTCGGCCGGGTCGTGGTAACCGGCGGCGTGCAGCGGGAGCAGGGTCAGTGATCCGGTAGGGCACCACCACAGTCGTGGCAACGGCTCAGCGTGCCCGGTGTAGCCCAGCCGGGTCAGCACCGGATCGGCGACGGTGTCCCACAACCATTCCAGGGTCGCGTGCACCGTTTGCCTGGCGCCGGTGGTGGCGAGGTCGCCGGGCCCGCCGGGGTTTTCCAGCAGCTTCAACGCCCGCAGGTACCCCTCTGCCTGTCGCCCGGCCTCCACATACGACAGAGCCGGCAGCGGGACGTGCTCGACGTCGCGGTCCCGGTGCACGATCAAGGCGTCACATCGGGCTTCGTCGACATTGAGCAGGACGATGGGACCATCGGGCAGACCCTCGCGGAGGGTGGCCAGCGGCGGGATCCGCAGCAGGTATTCCAGTCCGGGCAAGGCGCGTGCTTCGGCGAGCAACCGGTCCCAGTCCTGCGCCAGCTTGATCCGGTCGGACCGCATACGCTGGCTCGGGTCGCTCCACGGATCGGTCGTGGCGGCGGCCTCCGGGATTTCGGGCGCGGTCGTGGCCGCCAGCTTCGTCGCCACCGCGCGCAGCCGATCGTGCAACGCGAGGTCACGTTCCCGCAGCATCGACAGGTCGTCCCTGATCTGCAGCGCCTGCGACCACAACACGGACCGGCCCTGCTCGAGCAGTTCCACGGCACGGCCGGGGTCACCGGCCTCCAGCGCCGCGGCGGCGGCCGCCCTCGCCAGGCCTTCCCACATCGTCAGCCTGCGCTCGCGCGCGTCGCGTTCGACGCCGTGCCAGGCCACGTGGGGCAGCAGCGCGACAGCGACGCCGAACGCCTCCGTCGCGGAGGTCCAATCGCGGTGCCGGACGGCCAGCTCGGCCCACAGTCTCGCTGCGGCCGCCCGATACGTCGGTGCGGTGGCGGGAGATTCGACCGCCGTCCGGTAGGCGGCGACCGCGGCGTCGAGGTCGACCCTGCCTTCGACCCGCCTGCGCTCGTGCAGCCTTCCCAGCGTCACCCAGGCCACCGCGGCTCGAGGATCACCGGCGGTCATGCAGTCGATCGCCCGTCTGGCCGACTCGATCGATTCGGCCGCGTCCGCGTCGTCACCACCGCGGTCGTACCGGGTGTGCAGCACGGTCGAAAGGCTGAGGACGCACAGCGGGTACATCGAGTGCGTGACGTCGGTGATCGTGATCGCCTCCCGGACGAGTGCGACGGCCCGATCCAGCGCGTCCCGGCTCGGAGACCGGTCACGGCGGGTGCGCAGCAGCCCCGCCAGGTTCATCAGGATCTCCCTCCGGTTCGGGCTCTGGGGCGTGCTGCGGTCCACCGCCTCGGTCAAGGCCGCGACGGCGGCGTCGAGATCCGCGGTGTCCTGCTTTTCCAGATACCGGATGTGCAGCGCGGTCCCGAGGTTCATCAGGCACATCGACACCGCCGGATGGTCCGCCGGCGCGGCCGCGACGGCCGATCGCCCGGCGTCCACGGCGGCGTCGAGGTCGGCGGCCGAGCCGAGCAGACCCGCCCGCGTGCGGAGCACGTTGGACAGGTTGGTCAGCATGATGGGCCGCATCGTGTGCCCGGAATGGGCGTCCTCCGCCGCTTCGAACAACGCGTCGATGGCGGCATTGAGGTCGGAAACCGTTCCGGTCCGATCGAACCGGGACCACAGTGCCAGCCCCAGCGTCATCAGGTTGATCGCCGAGGCGACGTGCCAGTTGGGCGCGTGGGCGGCCTCGCGCCCCAGGTCGACGGCGGCGTTGAGGTCGTCGAGATCGCCGGTGGCCAGCGATCTGGTCAGCAGGCCACCGGCCAGTGCGGTGAACTGGACACTCCGTTCGGCCGGTGTCGTGCCCGGCAGGGTCGTGGCGCGCTCCGCGGCCGCGATGGCCTCGTTCAGATCGGCGGGCTCCGCCAGGACGCTGTACCGGCCACGCAGTGCGTACGCCAGCTCGGACAAGGCGTTCGCCGCTATCGCGTTGTTCGTGCCCGCGGCGGCCACCCCGCGGCGCAGCACCTCGATCGACTCGGTCAGCACCTCGACGTCGCCAGTCCGCTCGAACCGCAGGGCCAGCAGGGTGCCCAGCATGATCAGTGCGTACGCCCGGTTGGGCTCCTCGTCCTGGGTGCGGGCGAGGATGTCTCTGCCGATCGCGATCGCTTCGGCGAGCAGAGTCTCTTCTCCGGAGTTGAGAAAACGCAGGCGGAGCGTGCTCGCCAAGAAGGTCCCGGCCGTGATCCGGCCCGGGCTCGCCACCGGCAGCCCGTCGCCCGCGACTCTCAGCAATTCGCTCGCCTCGGCGAGCGCGGCCTGGTCGTTCGACCACTGCCCGTGAAGCGACAGCGCGATTCCCAGCATCAGGCTGACTTGAACCGTCTGGTCGCGCGATCTGGCCGAAGAAAGGCCGAGCCGCAGCACCTCGATCGCCTCGTCCAGATCGGCGGTCGAGGCCGTGGCCTGGAAGCGGGCCCGGAGGGCATAGCCGAGATAGAACCGGAGCGTCAGCAGATCCGGACTGTCCGCCCGGGCCCGGCTGAGCACCGACCGCAGTGCGTCGACGGCCTCGGTGAGATCGGCGGGGTCGCGGGCCCACTCGTACCGGTCGGTCTGCGCGGCGGCGACATTCCCCGCCAGCAGCAACGCATCGGGGCTGGTCCGCAGGACTGCCTTACCGCTGTCGATCGCCTCGGTCAGGGCGTTTTTATCGCCATGGCGATAAAAACGGATGCGAAGCACCAGGATGAGGTTGTTCACGAGCATGAGCCGGTTCATCCCGGTCGCGTGCGCCAACGCGGACCGCAATGGCGTGGCTGCCGCCTCCAGGTCCGCTTCGGCACCGGTGTTCTCGTAGCGGGACATGAGCGCGTTGCCCAGGGTGAGGGTGACCGCCACCTTCGGAACCGCGCCGGGTGGCGTCGCCGCGTGGCAGGTTTCGATGACTTCGGTCAGCTTCTCGGGGTCGCGCTCGGAGGTGGCGGTCGAGTTGAGGATCGCGGCGAGAACGCCGAGCGTTCGATAGCGGCTCGAGTCGTCGGAGCCGGTGGCGGCGAGCGCTGAGCGGATCAGCCGGGTCGCCGTCTCCCGGTCGGCGGCCTCGCCCCTGGCCTCGAAGCGTTGCAGGTACGCCAACGCGGTGTCCGCCCGCAGGTCGGGCAGTCCGGGGTCGTCCGCGGGCAGGGTCTCGGCGATCCGGCACAACGCGGCGATGGACTCTTCGAGGTCGGCTGGATCCGGATTCCGGCCGTACCGGAAGCTGAGTGCGTCCGCGAGCGCGAACAAACACTGCGTCAACGCGGGGGTGTCGGGAGCCAGCGGCACCGTCGCCCGCAGCGTCTCGATCCGTTCGTCGAGGTTCGTGGCGTGGCCTGTGCGCAGGAAGCGCCACCGCAGCAGTTCCGCCAGCTGCCAGAGCTGCTGGCCACGAATCACCGTGTCACCGGGGATGTCCTGCGCGGCCGCTCTCGTTGTCTCGATGGCTTCGTCGAGCTCACTGTCATCGATCTCGCCGTCGGTGTCCGCGCGCTTGATCGCCTCGTACAGCACCATCGACAGGGCCGTGAGCATCGGCGTCCGGCCGAGTGGACCGCCTGCGCCGGCCGTCTTCGCCTCACGAAGGACGTCCACGGCTTCCCGGAGGACCTCCACTCCCCCGGTTGCCTGGTACTGGCGGCGAAGTGCCTCACCGAGGGACAGCAGCGCGGTCCCACGAAGCGGGCTGTCCGCGGGCAGAGCCGCCAAGGTCGCTCTTGCCGCCCGTATCACCTCGGCAGGGTCCGTGCCTTCGGCTCGTAGCACGGTCGCCAGCGTGGCCTCGACCGCCCACCTCAGCGGGTGGCCTTCTCCAACGGCCGCGTCGGCCTCCCTGGCCAGTGCGACGGCTTCGGCCAGGTCGTCCTCGTCGGGACCAGCAGGTGTGGTGAACGCCGAGGCGTACGAGTACCGGGTCTGGAGCGAACTCGCGAGGTTGAGCAGCGCGGGGACATGCGACTCGCAGCCCTCGGGGAGGCGCCCCAGCGCCTCCCGCAGGTACCGGACACTTTCGGCGATGTCGGTGGCATCGCCCGTACGGACGAACCTGACCCGCAGGGCGCTGCCTCGCAGCAGGAGCGCCTCACCGAATACCGGGTCGTCCGAGGCGCAGCTCGCGAGGACTTCCCCGGTCACCTCGACGTACTCCTCGACCACGGCGAGCGGACCGCCGATATTGCACTGGGTCTCCAATGCCACGGCGAGCTGCGACAGGCAGGCGACGCGGTTCGGGTCACCGGGCGGCAGAGACGACGCCGTTTCGCGCAGGAGCACCGTGCTGTCGGTGAGGTCCCGTTCCCGCCCGCGGATGCCGAACCGGTTGAGCAGAGCGAGCCCGAGGGGGAACCGCACCGCGGGGGTGATCGGGTGCTCGGCCGACTCGAGTGCCGCGCGGCCCGCTGCGACGGCGTCGTCCAGATCCGTCTCGGCGGCCGTCCATTCGAAGCGCTGGTTCAGCAACATCATCAGGTTGAACAGGTGCGCAGGACGGTCGGCCTCACTGCCGGCGTCGACGGCGGCTCGACATGCGGCTATCCCCAGATCCGTCAGGACGGGATCCGCGGCCGTCAAGGCGGCGTCGGTGATCACCGACGCGTAGAACGGTCCGAGTTCCGCGGGTGCCAATCCCGGATAGCGGTTTTCCTGAAGCCAGCCGAGCACCGGTGGCGGCACTACCCCCGGGAAGGATTCGGCGAGCGGGGCGAACAGTTCCGTACAGATCTGGATATCAGGCCCGATACCGCCCGGCGGCAGGGCGCAATGCCGCATCCAGTGCAGCATTCCGAGTTCTCGCAGCATCTCGGGAGGCAAGCCGGTACCGATGGCGGGCAGGACCAAGCGGGCGGCGTCCGCCACGGCGTCGGGAGTGGTGACCTCGTCGGGCTCGCCTGTTTCCAGACAACGGCGAATGCGTTCCAAGAGCGAGATGTCCACTCCCCCCTCTCCACCCACTACGGTGCGATAGACGATTCAGGATGGCACAAGGGAGGGGCGAAGTGGCGGGATTCGACGAGGGACAAGCGCTCGTTCTGTGGTGCACCGCCATGTCGGACCTGCGCCGGGCCGCCATCGCCGGCCGGTGGACCGCCAGACTCGAACGCGCCGCCTCCCGAGTGCGCGAGGGTGGTTCGGCGTTGGACGCGTGCCGGCAGTTCGACCTGCTCGACGCCGAGTCGGCGGAGCCCACCAGGAGCGCGGGCAGTCCCGACCAAATGCCCGTATATCCCAGCTCGCGGAGCCCTCGCCTGCCACGGACCGGACGCGGCGAGTACGGCTGCCCGCGCAAGTTGTGCATGCGCCACGATCATCGGGACGACGACGGCCACCCGCCCGTGTGCGCCTTGTTCGACAACGAGCCGATGCTGCCGACGGGTGCGACGCCGTGAACCCCTTCTTGTCGTCTCTGAGCGGCAAGCTCGCCGAGCGATGGGTCGCGACCCTCGTGCTGCCGGGGGCGTTGTTCGTCGCCGCGGCGGTGTGCGCGGCCCGGCTGGGCCACCGCTCCGCGTTCGACCTCGTCTCGGTGACCGGATGGATCGTGCGGGAGGCGCCACGCCTGCCGGTCGCGGTGACGGCGTTCTTCCTGCTGGCCGGTGCCACGGCGGCGGCCATGGCCGCGCAGGCGGTCGGCAGCCTGGCCGAGGCCGTCTGGACCAGACCGTGGCGTGGACCTGCCGCCTGGCTCGCGCGGGGGTTGGTGGCCTTACGCGGCAGGCTGTTCGATCGGGCGGCGGCCAGGGCGGGGGTGGACCCGGTATCCGCCTACCGCCCCCGCCACCCGGCCTGGATCGGCGAGCGGTTCCGGCTGCTGAACGCCCGGATCGCCGGGCAGTACCACGGACTCGATCTGGGCTTGGCGTGGCCGCGGTTGTGGTTGCTGGTCCCGGAAACGGTCCGCACTCCGGTGCAGGCGGCCGAATCCCGATTCAGGTCGGCCACCAGGCTCGTCGGCTGGGGCGTGCTGTACCTCGGCCTCGGGATCTTTTGGTATCCGGCGGTTCTGGTCGGAATCGGCACCGCAGTGCTGGGGTGGAGCCGGGCCCGCTCCACCACCGCGACGCTCACCACGTTGATCGAAGGCACGGTGGACACCCATCTCGACACGATCGTGACCGCTCTCGGTCACACCATGCCTGCCGTGGGCTTCACCGACGATCTCGCCCGCCGGATCAACGACCGGTTGGCCAAGGGCGACTGACCACGGACAAGCCGGCGGGTCGCCGATGACCAGTGTCCACAGTGGACGGCGTGCCTGCCGTAGCGCCGAGTCGCTGCTGGACGATCTGGGCCGCAGCACGGGATCCGTCGTCACCATGCCCGCTCGCCGGGGACGAAGCCCGGGAAACGGCACCGAGGTGGGACCGGACACGGAGTCCGGCCCCACCTCGTCCCTCCGCCGCCCGGTCAGAAGGTGACGGTGAACCCGTCGATCGAGCCGGTGTCGAACCGGTAGACGTCCTGGGCGCTCAGCTTCCAGGTGCCGTTGGCGTTCTCGCCGGAAGCGTCCACCGTGTACGTCTCGTGGACACCGGCCGCCGTGCCGACCCCGCCGGAACCTTTGAGCCGGTACGCTTTCCCGCTCGGGCCGATCAGGTCGAGCACCAGGTCCGCGGTGTAGGTGTGCGAGATGTCCACCTTCACCGGCAGCGACGAGGACGCCCTGCCGTCACAACCGTCCTGCGTCACCGCGCTCGTCACGGCGGCACCGGCGTCCGGAATGGCCACCGGGGTCGTGTTCGACTTCGTGCCGCACTTCGGCGCGGGGCCGCCGCCGCCGATGAACGAGACGTTGAGCAGTTTGTTCAGCGAACCGCTGCCCGGGTTCTTGACGACCCCGTCGGAAGCGTTGTTCACCAACGCGTCCCGGACCTGCTTGGGCGTCGCGGACGGGTTGGCCGCCAGGTAGAGCGCGGCCGCGCCGACGACGTGCGGCGTCGCCATGGAGGTCCCGTTCATCACCGCGGTGCCGCCGTTGCTCGGGCTCAGCGAGGTGATGTTGCTGCCCGGCGCGAAGATGTCCGTGCAGGAACCGTAGTTCGAGAACGACGACCGGTTGTCGCTGGAATCCGTGGCGTTCACCGTGATCGCTTCGGGCACCCTGGCGGGGCTGGTGTTGCACGCGTCGGTGGAGGCGTTGCCCGACGCGATGCCGTAGACGACACCCGACGCGATGGACCGCTTGACCGCGTCGTCACCGACCCCCGGCGCGTCCGTGGTCAGGCTCATGTTCGCCACGGCCGGTTTCACCGCGTTGGCCGTCACCCAGTCGACCGCGTCGATGATGCCCGAGTCAGGCCCGGTGTTGTCGCAGCCGAGCACCTTCAGCCCGACGATCTTGACCTTCTTGGCGACACCGTAGGTCTTGCTGCCGATCGTGCCCGCGGTGTGGCTGCCGTGTCCGTGGCAGTCCTTGCCGTCCCCGCCCATGAAGTCCTTGCCGAGACTCGCCCGGCCTTCGTACTCCGGGTTGCCGGGGTTGATGCCGCTGTCGAGGTCGTACGCGGTGACGCCCTCACCGCTGTTGTTGTAGGTGTACTTCTTGTCCAGCGGCAGGGCCTTCTGGTCGACGCGGTCCAGACCCCATGTCGGGTTGGTCTGCGTGTCCGTGCCGCGGGCCGTACCGTCCTGGTAGACGGCCTTGACCGACGGATCGGCCGCGAGCCGCCGCGCCTGCTTCTCGGTCATCTTCTTGACCGAGAAGCCGTTCAGCGCGGCCGACCAGGTCGAGCGGACCTCGCCGCCGAAACGCTGGGTCAACGAAGCGGACGACGCCTGCGCGGTCGCCAGGCCGTCCTTCAGCACCACGATGTACTGGTCGCCGTAGTGCTGTTTCGCTTGGATCACCACACCTTCGGCTTCGGCGGCGACGGCGTTCCCGGCGCCGAGCGCCAGCAAGGGAGTCAGGGCACCCAGCGCCAACAGGAGTTTTCGAGTATTAAGCATGGTGGATCACCTCCGTGGTCGTCGTGGTCACTGGACGGTGAGGGTGTACGTGGCGGTCGAGGTCTTGCCGGAGCCGTCCTTCGCCGTGACGGTGATCGGGTAGGTGCCGGTCTGGAACGGCGGGAAGACCTGCATCGTCGAGGTGCCGCCGCTGGAGATGGTCTGCGGGTTGAAGAACGGCGCGATCGGCAGGCCCGCGCCGGAGGCGGAGAGCGTGATGGAACCGCTGCCGCCGGTCACGGAGACCTTCGTGCTGACCATCGAACCCGGCCTGGCGGTCCCGGAAGCGGGGTCGAGCGTCACCTTGAGGTCACCGGGCTCGCTGCCGCCCTTGCCGACGGTCAGGGTCAGCGTGGTGGTCGCGGTGTCGGTCGTTCCCTTGCCGGAGACGGTGATCGGGTAGTCCCGTTCCGGGGTGCCCGCCGCGGTCTCGATCGTGAGCTTCGCGGTGTCTCCCGACTTGATGGTCGAGGGCTGGAAGGTCGCCTTGGCACCGTCGGGAAGCCCGGACGCGGTCAGCGCGACGTCCTCGGCGCCGTTCTTGCCCGGCTTGCTCGTGATCGACGTCGAGATGTACTTGCCGGGGTCGACCTTCACCGAACCCGGTGACGCCGCGAGGGTGAACTTGTCGGTGCTGGGCACCTCGCCGATCTGCTGCTTGACCCAGTCACCCATCTCGTTGTTCAGGCGGCTGTAGACGCTGTACCACTTGAAGTCGCTGCGGCTCCACGACGTGATGCCGACGACCACGCCGTTGACGATGAACGGGCCACCGCTGTCACCGGGAAGGACGGTCTTGCGGCCATCGGAGTACCCGGCGCAGATCATCGTCTTGGGGTCGACGCCGTTCTCGACACCGGTGCACTGGTTCGGGTTGACGATCGGCAGCGTCAGCTTCTGCAGGGTGACGTCGGCGGGGCTGTCGTTGTAGGTCTTCTTGCCGTAGCCGAGGCTGAACCCGTCCTTGCCCGGGGTTTCCAGGCCGGTGTCGGCGGAGGTGGCGACCTTCGCGTAACCGCCGGCGGGAACGGGGATGTCGGCGTCGGTGGTGATGATCGCGACGTCGTAACCGTTCCAGGGCTGGGTGAACTTCGGGTGGAGCTGGTAGTCGACGGCCTTGAGCTGGGTGCCGCCCGTGCTCACCAGGTCATCGAGTCCATAAAGGACAGACTTCTCGCCGGCCAGTTCCTTGCAGTGCGCCGCGACCATCACCTTGCGGGGCGCCACGACGGAACCGCTGCAGCTCTGCCCCTTGGGCCGCGAGCCGCCCTCACGCAGGGCCGCGATGGCAAAGGGGTAGTCCTTCACCGAGGCCGGCACGCCGCCGATACCCTGGGCGTGGGCGCCCTCGGGGAGCCGGACGTCGCCGGTCGGAGCGACGGCGGACGCGGTCGGCTGGGGCGCCGCTCCGGCGGTTCCGCTCGCGATGGGGATCGACAGCGCCGTCATGCCCAGGGCCAGCAGGCCCAGCATTCTCTTTCTCTGCACGGTTCTTCCTTTCACAGGGAGGGAAATCAGAAGGTCAGGCCGAAGCTGTCGATGACGCCGGAGTCGAAGCGGTAGAGGTCCTGGACGCGCAGCTTCCAGTCGCCGGAACGGTTCTCGCCCGAGGTGTCGACGGTGTAGGTCTTGGACAGGTCGATCGAGCTTTCGCCACCGGCCTGCTTGAGGGCGACGACCTTGCCGCTCGGCGTCACGAGGTCGATCTTCAGATCGCCCGAGTAGGGGTGCTTGACCGCCACGGCGACCGAGGTGCCCGAAGTGCCCTTGGCATCGCAGGAGCCGATCGTCACGGTACTGGCCACGGCGGCACCGGCGTCCGGGATCGCGACGTCGTCGGTGCTGGTGCCGCCCGCGCAGGACGGCGGATTCGGCGTGCCGCCGTCGAGGAAACCGGTGTACAGCAGCTTGTTGGGCGAGCCCTTGACGTCGGTGATCTTGCCGGGCGTGGTGTTGTCGAGCAGCGCCTTGGTGACCTGCGCCGGGGTGGCCGACGGATTCGCGGTCAGGTAGAGCGCGGCGGCGCCGGCGACGTGCGGGGTGGCCATCGAGGTGCCGCTCATCTGCTGCGTGCCGCCGCCGTTGCGGGTGGAGGTGATGTTGCTGCCCGGTCCGAACAGGTCGGTGCAGGTGCCGTAGTTCGAGGACTGCGACGAGTTGAAGATCGACCGCCGGTCCTGCGCGTCGCTCGCCGCGACCGTGATCGCCTCGGGCGTACGGGCGGGCGAGACGTTGCAGGCGTCCTGTCCCTCGTTGCCCGCGGCGACCGTGACGGTGATCCCAGCCCGGACCGCACCCTGCACCGCCTGGTCCACAGTGGACGTCGCACCGCCCCCGATGCTCATCGTGAGCACGGCGGGCTTCGTGGCGTTCTTGGTGACCCAGTCGATCCCGGAGACGATCGTCGACCACGGCGCGCTGGAGTTGCAGCCGAGCACGCGGACGGCGACGATCTTCACACCCTTCGCGACCCCGTAGGTCGTACTGCCGACGGTGCCCGCGACGTGCGTGCCGTGGCCATGACAGTCCGACGCGTCACTGTCGTTGTCGACGAAGTCGTAGCCGCTGCTCGCGCGGCCGCCGAACTCGGACTGCCGGTAGTCGGTCCCGGTGTCGAGGACGTAGACGGTGGCACCGTCGCCCTTGTTGGCGTAGCTGTATTTCTTGTCCAGCGGCAGATCTTTCTGGTCGATCCGGTCCAGTCCCCAGGTGGGATCGTTCTGGGTGTCGGTGGCGTGGGCGAGGGAATCCCGTTCGACCGTCGCGACCGCCGGGTCCGCGGCGAGTGCGCGGGCCTGCGACTCGGTCATGCGACCGGCGAACCCGTGCAGCGCGGCGCCGTAGGTGCGGGTGACCTGCGCGCCGTAGCCGGCGGCCAGCGAGTGAGCGTCGGCGGTGGAGGCCTGCCCTGGCTTGAACGTGACGAGGTAGGCACCCGGGATGGCACCGGGGCCCCCTTTCAGAACGGCCTGTTCGCCGGCGGAGGCGACGGCCGGTAGGAGCAGGGCGGCGGACAAGGCCGTGGCGAGGGCCAAAACCTTTCGGGGGCGGAAGTGTTGACGCATCGGCTTACTCCTGATGGTGGGGAATCGGCGCGATGACAACAGTGAATTTCCGGGGAGCCGAGAACAATAGTGGTCGTCCACGATGGACCACCCATTAAATTCACGGCGTCACTGCCAGGGCTTTTGCCGAAAACCCGGTGCTATCGGCCGGAAACCGTTCCTATTAGGACCGTAGTCCGAAAAAGTACGGGACCTCATCAATCTGTGCGGACACGAAGAGGCAAAGCCGATTGAACCACACGATTCAGGCGGTTTTCGACGCGGCGACCCGATCGCGCAGCAGTTCTTCACTCAGGACGGCGCGGGACGGCAGGTCGAGTTTGGCCAGCGCGCGGCCGAGATGGACTTCGACGGTGCGCGCGGACAGGAACAGCCGCTCGGCGATCTGGCGGTTCGTGAGGTTCCGCGCGGCCAGGCCGACGACCTCGAGTTCACGGGGTGACAACGCCTTGCCGTAACCGCGCCGCCCCCGTCGCGGGATGTCCGGATCGTGCGCCGCCAGCGCCCGGCGGCACCGCTGCGCGTCGGCGAGGGAGTCCAGTGCCCGGTAGGTCGTCTCGGCCGAGGTGAGGGCGCCCAGCACCCGTTCGTGGTCGCCGAGTTCGGCGTGGCACTCGCCGGCGAGTTCTTCCGCGCCCGCTGCCGCGTAGGGACGCGGCAACGCCTGGTAGCACCGGGCCGAACGGCTGAACAGTTCGGCGGCTTCGGCGGCGTGGGGCCGGGCGAGCAAACCCTGGCAGAAGAGATCGGCCGCGTGGGCGAGCGGCGCGTCGCGGCCGGTGATCCCCTCCTGGTATTCGGCCAGCAGCGTCTCGGCGATTCCGGTTTCCCCCTGGCCGATCAGGATCCGGACCGCCAACGGGAGGAGTTCGGCCGCCCACACCCAGTTGTTCTTGCGGCGGACGTTCTCCAGCCCGTACTCGACGAGACGGCGCGCCGCCGCGAGGTCCTTGCCCGCGAGCCGGACCGCCGCCCGTCCCGCGAACGACGAAGCCTGCAGGGGAACGCTGCCCGCCGAAAGCGCGGACGCGGCGTCGAAGTCGCGCAGGGCCGCCGCCCGCCGGCCGCGGCCGAAGTCGTACCAGCCGAGCGCCAGCAGGGGCTCGGCCGACAGGGACGCGTCCTCCCCCATCCGCGCGACGAGCGCACGCGCCTCGGTGTCCACGGTGGACCAAAGACCCATCGCGACGTCGAGCCGCAGATCGGTGCCCGCGGCCAGTGCCTCCAGGTAGGGCTGATGCTCGTCCTGGATCAGCCGTCGCGCCGTGGCGAGATACGACCTGGCCACCGGGTAGTAGCCGTTCCACGCCGCCGCGTCCGCGAGGTTGATGTAGGTCCGGCAGACCTGCCGGCGCACGTCGGCCGAGCGCGGCGAGGCCGGGAGCGTGCCGACGTCCTGCCAGACGCCGGGATCGGCCACCTGCATCCGGCTGGACATCCGGTTCGCGGTCACCGCGGCGAGCAGTTCGACGTCGCGGACGCCTTCACTGGCCCGCACCGCCTGGTCGAGCCAGCGCAGGTTCTCTTCGACGGGGACCGCGCCGACGTGCGGGAGCGCCAGGGTGACCAGTCCCCGCGCGAGCAGCGCCCGGTGTCCGGAGAGGTCGGCGACGGCCAGCTGGATCTCCGAGCGCCCGGCGTCGATCTGCCCGGTCTGGTTGATCAGCAGGCGGCCGATGTTGATCCGGATCTCGCCGCGGGCGGACTTGCTCATCGGCCAGTCCCGCACCGCGGTGCGCAGCAACCGGACCGTCGGCTCCTTGACCAGTTCGTAGGCGGTCACCCTGCTGAGGCGGACGGCGAAGTTCTCCCTGTCCGCGCGGGAAAGTCCCTCGTCTTCGAGCGCGGTTTCGAGCAGGCGCACGGCCTCTTCCGGCTTGCCCTCGGTCACCGCCCCGTCCACGGCCGCCGAGGTCCACCGCACCCATTCGCCGAGTTCACCGGCCTCCCGATGGTGCTGGGCGATCCTCGGCGCGTCCGGTTCGTCCCCCGCGGAGAGGAGACGAGCGACGCGACCGTGCAGATGACACCGGCGAGGGCCGGGGATCGCGGCATGGACCACCTCCGCCACCAGAGGACTGCGTGCGGCGTAGCGTCCCCTGCCGAGATCGCGCAGGAATCCCGCGTCGAGGGCGGAAAGCAGCGCGTCGATGACGGCGTCCTCGTCCAGGCCGGACACGATGGCCAGCTCTCCCCCGCTCACCGGACGGCCGAAGACCACGGCCGCCTCGACGACCCTGGCGCAGCCCGGGTCCGCTTTCGCGAACCTGGCCACGAGCGCGGCGGACCACGCCGCGGGGACGGGAGTGCCCGGTGACTCGAGGACCGCGTGAACGGCTCCGCGCAGGCCGCCGGTTCGCCGGTGAACCAGTTCACCGAGCTCCCGCGAGCCCGCCAGTGCCACGACGTCCTCGACTTCCAGTGGCGCCAAGGTGACTCTCGCGGTCACTCCGGACCTGGGCGGCCACCAGGACTCGCCCGGCACGGCCCGGTGCGCCCGGATCGTCGAGGTGGCGACGACCGCCAGCCGCGGCGAAGGATCGGCCGCCAGGAACCGGAGGAGGTCTTGGGTCTCTTCGTCGGCCTCATCGGCGTCATCGACGAGCAGGACGGTGCGTTCGTGCGTGGTCAGCAGTTCCCGGATCGCCCGGAACACCAGATGACGGTCGTTCGCGTCGGCCGTCACCGACGGGAGCGTCCCGGTCAGTTCGGGCAGCAGCGGCCGGAGGACGCCGGCGAGCGGCGACAGGCGTGCGGCGACCGAGGTCCAACGGCCGAGGTCGGCGCTCAGCGCGTCGAGCACCGGGCCGAGCGGGACGGGGCGCCGCCGCCCGGCGCAGCGGACCCGGATCACGGCGGACTCCCGGGGTTCGCGCCGGGCGAGCTCGTCGAGCAGCCACGTCCGTCCGGCCCCTGGTTCGCCCTCGACCACGGCGAACGCGGGACACCGGGCGATCGCCCGTGCCGTCGCACCGTTCATGAAACGACTTTAAGCGCGAACGCCCCGTACGGGATTTCTCTAAGGGCCCTCATTTAATGCGGGGCCGGGCGGGCCAGCTCGACGAGGCTGTCGAACAGGACCTCCGCGGACCGGCACACGGCCAGCGGCGGCGCCTCGAACGGGCCGATGACCTCGGCCAGCTGTTCCCAGGCGAGCCTGCCCAGCACCCTGGCCAGCACGATCCCGACCGCGGCGGGCTCCCCGGCACGCGGCCGCAGCGCGTCTTCGCCTCCGCTGAGCCGGCCTTCGGGCTCCAGCGCGTCGAGGCATCGTGACAGCACTTCGCCCGTCAGCCGGATCACCGCCGCGCGTGACGGCCCCCGCAGGTACGGGGCGACGTCCGCCATGTTCGCCATGCGGCGAAGCACGCCGGCCACCATCCGGTCCCGTACGTAACGCGTTCCGAGGGTGGGGGCTGTCGCGGGCTCCTCGGATCGCTTCGGCACGTGCCCCAGCCTTCCCGGCGCACCGGGGCTTCAGCCAGGCCGAAGGCGATAGATGAGGACCCGTAGAGAAAGACCACTCACCGTCGGGGGCCGCCCTAGCACCGAATGTCTGACATTTACCGTGTGATGCGGGCTACCCCGGGGTGTACAGGGAATCGGCGCGATCGTCAGTCGAGGCCTTCGACGATGCGGAAGTCGCGCTCGAAGCCGTCGGGCAGTGCGGCCAGCGCCTTTCGGTAGGCCGCACTCTCGTAGGCGGCGACCGCCTTTTCGAAGCTGTCGAACTCGATCAGGACGACGCGCTCGGCGATTCCGGCTTCGTGTGCGACGACCCGGCTGCCGCCGCGGGCGAACGTCCGCCCGCCCGCGGCCTTGACGGCCAGACCGGCCAGCTCGTTGTAGACGTCAAGACTCGCGGGGTCGGTGATGGTGGGGTACACGCTGACCCAGTAGCCCTTGGACATGGAACCTCCGGTGTCGTGAGTGGTAATGATCGTTAGAACGACATGTCTGAGTTCAGGACATGTCGGACAGTTGATGTTTCAGGACCTCACGGACACTGACCGGTCTGTCGGTGTGGTGACCAGGGTTTTTGCGGTGATCATGCTTCGATGGGCAGAGCAGGGTTTTCGAT
>NZ_JAEBEJ010000012.1:0-285486 GCF_046548895.1 Amycolatopsis sp. cmx-4-54 | reverse complement strand
ATCGAAAACCCTGTACTGCCCATCGTCGGATGATCACAACGAACACCCTGGTCACCACGCCGACAGGCCGGTCAGTGTTCACGATGTCCTGAAACATCGACTGTTCACGATGTCCTGAACTCAGACATGTCGTTCTAACCCTCTTTATCACTCACGACCCCGTCGCGAGAATGCGCAAAGTGCTCAAATCGGGCACCGAAGACCGACCGGCGGTCCCTTGTGGACAGTCGTAACCGTTTCTGACCGGGTCGCTCGAGGCGGCCACTCGCCGACTCGCCGGGCTATCGCTGGACGTTGCGAAAGCCACTTTCGCAACCTTCAACGTTGCGAAAGTGGCTTTCGCAACCTCGCCGCCTTCGCCTCCCCCGCTTGCCCGGAGTAACTAACGAGGCGTCCATGGCGGCGCTGGACGTCCCGCCCGATCGCGGATGAAGATTGCGGCGCGGCATACGGCCGGACCGCACTTCCTGGTCACTGAAGGAGCTTCCCTCGGTATGGAGCACGCAATCGACGAGGTCGCGCCGGCCGTGGAGCCGACGGCCAACTACATGATGAGGACGCACTGCGATCCGCACGAGGACATGTTCACGTTGCGGGAGAAGGGCCCGTTGGTCCGGATCCTCGGCGACGCGTCCACCCAGCTCGGCACGGGCTACGTCTGGCAGGCGCTCGGCTACGACGTCGTGCGCAAGATCCTCGGCGACCACGAGAACTTCACGACCCGCCCACGCCTGACCGAGGCGGAAGCCGAGCGGACGACCAACGGCGAAGACGTGCCCATGGCGCCGCAGTTCGTCGGCCAGATCTCGACCTACGACCCGCCCGAGCACACGCGGCTGCGGCGGATGCTGACGCCGGAGTTCACCGTCCGGCGGATCCGGCGGCTGGAGCCCGCGATCCAGGAACTCATCGACGAGCGTCTCGACGAGGTCGAAGCCGAGGGCCCACCCGCTGACGTACAAGGACTCTTCGCCGATCCGGTCGGTGGCGGTGTCCTTTGTGAACTGCTCGGAATCCCGCGCGACGACCGCAACGAGTTCATCCGGCGGATCCGGCGGAACGTCGACCTCAGCCGGGGTTTCAAGGCGAGGGCGGCCGACAGCGCGGCGTTCAACCGGTACCTGCTCGGTCTCATCACCCGCCAGCGCGAGAATCCCGACGACGGGTTCCTCGGCATGCTGGTGCGCGAGCACGGGGACAACGTCACGGACGACGAGCTGAAGGGCCTCTGCACGGCGCTGCTGCTCGGCGGTGTCGAGACCGTCGCGGGAATGCTCGGTTTCGGGGTGCTCGCGCTCTTGGATCACCCCGACCAGAAGCAGATGCTCTTCGAAGGCCGTGAAGAGGCGGATCGCGTCGTCAACGAACTGCTGCGCTATCTCTCGCCCGTGCAGCAGCCGAATCCGCGGATGGCGCTCAGGGACGTCGTCGTCGGCGGGCAGCTGATCAAGGCGGGGGACTACGTCCTCTGCTCCATCCTGATGGCGAACCGGGACGAGGCGCTGACGCCGAATCCGAACGTCCTCGACGCGCGGCGTCCTCCGGTTTCGGACGTCGGCTTCGGGCACGGCATCCACTACTGCATCGGCGCCGCGATCGCGAGATCGGTGCTGCGCATGGCTTATCAGTCCCTGTGGCAGCGATTCCCCGGGCTGCGCCTGGCGGTGTCCAACGACGAGGTCGTACTCCGGAACGCGTTCATCGACTGCCCGGATCAGTTGCCGGTCACCTGGTAGAGGGGAAGCGAAATGCGCGTGTTGTTGTGGGCGTGTGGCTCACGTGGGGACGTCGAACCGCTGGTGGCGTTGGCCGCGCGGTTGAAGGAATCCGGCGCCCAGGTGCGGGTGTGCGCGCCGCCGGACAGCGCGGAGCGGTTGGCCGAGATCGACGTGCCGCTGGTGCCGGTCGCCCGGCCGGACCGCGGGATGAACGACGGCGAGGGCCGGGATCCCGAACTCGCCGCCGCCGGGATCGCCGACCAGTTCGATCAGATGCCCGCCGTCGCCGAGGGTTGTGACGTCGTGGTGGCGACCGGTCTGCTGTCCGGTGCCGTCGCCGTGCGTTCGGTGGCCGAGAAGCTCGGAATTCCCTACTACTACGTCGCTTTGTGCCCGATCCACCTGCCGAGTCACCTCGAAGCGCCGCAGCGCGAGATGTACAACCAGGGCGCCGACGGCCTGTTCGGTGACGCGCTCAACGCCAAGCGCGCCGAGATCGGTCTGCCGCCGGTGAAGAACCTCTTCGACTACTGCTCCACCGAAAAGCCTTTGCTGGCAGCGGATCCGATCCTCGCTCCGCTGGAGCCACGGCACGAGGCCGAGCAGACCGGCGCGTGGATCCTGCCCGACGAACGGCCGCTCCCCGCCGACCTGGAGACGTTCCTCGCTGCCGGTCCGCCGCCGGTGTACGTCGGTTTCGGCAGCTCGTCCGGCACCGCCGACGCCGCGAGGGTGGCCATCGACGCCATTCGCGCAAAGGGGCACCGGGTGATCCTTTCCCGTGGCTGGGCCGGGTTGGACCTGCCCGAGGACGAGGACGACTGCTTCGCCGTCGACGAGGTGAACCTGCAGGAACTGTTCCGCCGGGTCGCCGTCTCCATCCATCACGACGGCACGGGCACGACCCACATCGCGACCCGGGCGGGCTCCCCGCAGATCATCGTGCGGTCGATCGTCGGCCAGCAGTACTACTCCGACCGGGTCGCCGAGCTGGGGATCGGGGTCGCCCTCGAAGGGCCGGCCCCGACCTTCGAAGCCATGTCCGCCGCGCTCACCACGGCACTGGACCCCGAGACGCGGGCCAAGGCGATCGAGGTCGCCGACACGATCCGCGCCGACGGGACCGCAGTGGCCGTGGATCTGCTGCGCGACGCGGTCAGCCGGGAAAAGCCGTCGGTTCCCGCCTGAACTGAAAGAACGGGGAATTACGTGAAGCGCGTGTTGCTGGCGACCTCCGGAAGCCGAGGAGACGTCGAACCGCTGGTGGCGTTGGCGGTCCGGCTGCGGGAGGCGGGCGCCGCGGTGCGGATGGCCGCGCCACCGGACTCCTCCGAACGGCTGGCCGGGGTCGGTGTCCCGCTGGTGCCGGTCGGACAGTCGACCCGCACCGCGATCAAGGGGGCGAAGCCGCCGTCCCCCGAGGACGGGCCGCGGCTTTCGGCCGAGGCCATGGCCGTCCAGTTCGCCGAGGTCCCGGCGGCCGCCGAGGGGTGTGACGTCGTGGTGACGACCGGGATGCTGGCCACCGCGGTCGCCGTCCGGTCAGTGGCCGAAAAACTCGGCATCCCGTACTTCTACGGCTTCTACTGCCCGCGTTTCATCCCGTCGCCGCATTACGCGCCGCCGCCCCCGCTCGGCGAACCTCCCGCGCCGGAAGGGACCGACAACCGGGCGCTGTGGGAGCGGAACAGTCGGAGCGCGCTCAACCGCTTCGGCGAGCCGCTCAACAGCCAGCGGGCCGCGATCGGTCTTCCACCGGTCGAGGACGTCTTCGGGTACGGCTTCACCCATCACCCGCTGCTGGCGGCCGACGCGTCCCTCGCCCCGCTCCAGCCGACGGATCTCGACGTCGTCCAGACCGGCGCTTGGACACTGCCCGACCAGCGGCCGCTTTCCCCGGAGCTGGAGGCGTTCCTCGCCGCCGGTCCGCCGCCGGTGTACGTCGGTTTCGGCAGCATGCGCGCCCCCGAAGAAGCCGCCAAGATCGCCATCGAGGCGGTGCGGGCCCACGGTCGCCGCGTGATCATTTCCCGTGGCTGGGCCGACCTCGCGCTGATCGACGACCGGAGCGACTGCTTCGCCGCGGGGGAGGGCAACCAGCAGCTGCTGTTCGGGCGGGTGGCCGCCGCCGTCCATCACGGTGGCGCCGGCACGACGACCACGGCCACCCGGGCGGGTGTTCCGCAGGTCGTGGTCCCGCAGATCGCGGACCAGCCGTATTTCGCCGGCCGGGTGGCCGAACTCGGCATCGGCGTGGCGCACGAAGGCCCGACACCGACCTTCGAGTCCCTGTCCGCCGCGCTCGAAACGGCGCTCGCCCCGGAAACCCGGGAGCGGGCGACGGCCGTGGCGGGCACGGTCCGCACCGACGGGGCCGCCGTGGCCGCGAAATTCCTCCTCGACGCGGTCGACCGCGTTTCCGTCTGAAGCCAGGGGATACGAAATGCGTGTGTTGTTGTCGACGACCGGACTCCGTGGAGACGTCGAACCGGTGGTCGCGCTGGCGGTGCGGTTGCGGGAACTCGGCGCCGAGGTACGCGTGTGCGCGCCGCCGGACACCGGCGACCGGCTGGCCGAATTCGCCGTCCCGTTCGTTCCGGTCGGTCAGTCGTTGCGCGCCATGATGCAGGGGATGACGGAGGGACCGGAGCCGAGGCGCCCCGCCGACGAGCTCGCCGAGCAGTTCGACGCGGTCCCGGCGGCCGCCGAGGGCTGTGACGTGGTGCTGGCGACCGGCGTCCTGTCCGCCGCCATCGGGGTGCGGTCGGTGACGGAAAGCCTGGGCATCCCGTACTTCTACGCCGCGTACTGCCCGATCTACCTGCCGTCGCCGTACTACCCGCCGCCCCTTTCCCGGGGCGACGGACGGCCGCCCGAGGAGGCGATGGACGACAACCGGGCGCTGTGGGACTTCTACAACGAGGTCTTCTCCCAGCGGTACTCGGAGGCGCTCAACGGCCGTCGCGCGGCGCTCGGCCTGCCGCCGGTGGCGGACCTCGTCCAGTACGGCTTCACCGAGCAGCCCTGGATGGCGGCGGATCCGGTGCTGGCGCCGCCCCGGCCCGAACTCGGCGCCGTGCAGACCGGCGCGTGGGTCTTGCCCGACGAGCGGCCTCTTCCCGCTGACCTGGAGGCGTTCCTCGCCGCCGGTCCGCCGCCGGTGTACGTCGGTTTCGGCAGCACACCCGAAATCGCGGACACGGTGAAGCTGGCCGTCGAGGCGATCCGCGCGCAGGGGCATCGGGTGGTCCTCTCGCGGGGCTGGGCGGACATGGCCCTGCCCGACGACGGAGCCGACTGCTTCGCCGTCGGCGAGGTGAACCTGCAGGCGCTGTTCGGCCGCGTCGCCGCCGTCGTCCACCACGCCGGCGGGGGCACGACGACGGTCGCCGCGCGGGCGGGTATTCCGCAGGTCGTGCTTCCCCAGATCACCGACCAGCCGTACTTCGCCGAACAGGTGGCCGCGCTGGACATCGGTGTGGCGTTCGAAGAGTTCGGCCCGGCCCCGACCTTCGACTCGCTGTCCGCCGCGCTGGCCACGGCGCTGTCCCCGGAGACCCGGGCTCGCGCGAAGGCCGTCGCGAACACGGTCCGCACCGACGGGACCACCGTCGCCGCGGAGCGCCTGCGCGCCGCCGTCGGCCGCGTCTCCGTCTGACCATCTCGAAATCGACCAGGGTGAGGAAAATGTCCGATCTGGCTGCAGCACCGCACGAGAACCGGCAGATGGCGCAGTGGTTCGGCGCCGACGCCGAACGGTACGACCGCGCCCGGCCCACCTACCCCGATGCACTGGTCGACCGGGTCGTCTCGATGAGCCCCGGCAAGAACTTCGTGGACGTCGGCTGCGGCACCGGCCTTTCGTCCCGCCCGTTCCAGGCGGCGGGCTGCACGGTACTCGGCGTCGAGCCGGACGCGCGGATGGCGGAGGTCGCCCGCAGGCGCGGACTCGACGTCGAGGTCGCCAAATTCGAGGACTGGGACCCGGCGGGCCGCACCTTCGACGCGGTCACCTCGGGGACCGCCTGGCATTGGGTGGACCCGTTCGCGGGCGCGGCCAAGGTGGCGGAGATGCTCGCGCCCCACGGGCTGATCGCGTTGTTCGACAACGGCTTCGAACTCCCGGAGGCCGTCATGACGGCGCAGGGAGAGGCGTACCGGCACGCGATGCCGGAAGTGAAGTTCGAGCCACCGTCCAAAAAGGACGAGGACGTCGAAGAGTACGTCGAGCAGATTTACGCCAAGCAATACGTGAAGGCGGCGGAAGGCATCCTCCGGACCGGCGCGTTCAGTGAGCCGGAGGAACTGCGCTTCGAGTGGTCGCGGGTCTGCACCCGTGACGAATGGCTGGACCAGATCCCGACACAGGGCGGGCTCAACCACCTCGCGGAGGACGCGCGCGCCCGGTTCCTGGCATATCTCGGCTCGGCCATCGACGAAATCGGTGGATCGTTCACCATCAACTACGCCACGGTCGGCATCGCCGCGGTCCGGCGCTGAAGTACACCAGGGGATACGAAATGCGCGTGTTGTTTTGGTCGTACGGAACCCGCGGCGAGGTCGAACCGCTGGTGGCACTGGCGCTGCGGTTGCGCGAGCAAGGTGACGAGGTGCGGATGTGCGCGCCTCCCGACTACACCGGTCGGCTGGCCGAGGCCGGCGTGCCACACGTCGTCGTCGGCAAGCCGGTGCTCGAAGAGGCGGGCGCGCTGGGCGGTCCGCCCGAATCGCCCGAGGCCGCGATCGCGGGGATCGCCGAGCAGTTCGACAAGATCCCGGCGGCCGCCGAAGGCTGTGACGCGGTGGTGGCGACCGGACTGCTGTCCGGCGCGATCGGTGTCCGTTCGGTGGCCGAGAAACTGGGCATCCCGTACTTTTCCGTCGTTCCCTCGCCGGCGCTCGTGCCATCGCCCGAACACCGGGGCATGTACAACAACGGCGCCGACGGGATGTTTGGCGGCCCGCTCAACGAGCTGCGCGCGGCGATCGGTCTCCCGCCGGTCAAGAACCTGTACGACTTCAGCACCACCGACATGCCCTTCCTGGCGGCGGACGCGCTGCTGGCACCGGCCGACGGCGGTGTCCGGACCGGCGCTTGGATCGAGCCCGACGAGCGTCCGCTTTCCGCTGAGCTGGAAGCGTTTCTCGCGGCCGGCGCGCCGCCGGTGTACGTCGGGTTCGGCTGTTCGCCCGCCCCTGCCGACATCGCCAAGGTGGCTGTCGAGGCGATCCGTGCCCAGGGGCGCCGGGTGGTCCTTTCCCATGGCTGGGCCGGTTTGACGCTGCCCGACGACGGCTCCGACTGCCTGGCCGTCGGAGAGGAAAATCTGCAAGCGCTTTTCGGCCGCGTGGCCGCCGCCGTCCATCACGGCGGCACCGGCACGACGCATGTGGCGGCGCTGGCGGGAGTCCCACAGGTCGTGGTCCCGCAGATCGCGGACCACCCGCATTTCGCCGCCAAGGTGACCGAGCTCGGGATCGGGGTGGGACACGACGGCCCGAACCCGACGGTCGATTCGCTGTCCGCCGCGCTCGTCACGGCGCTGGCCCCGGAAACCTCGGCCCGCGCGAAAGCCGTCGCCGGCACGATCCGCACCGACGGGACGACGGTGGCGGCCGACCTCGTGCGCGCCGCGACCCTACGCCTCTGATCACGCGAGAATCGCGCCCGATCACGTGAGTTCGGCGTCGCGTCACCCGAACGCTGTCCAGGCTCATCAGTTGAAGCCCGACAAGGCGGTAACCAAAATCAGCACCATGCTTCCACGCCCCGGCGCGACCCGGCTGCTGGCGATCTCCCCGCATTTGGACGACGCGGTCCTTTCCCTCGGCGCGAGCCTCGCCCAAGCGGCGCGGGACGGTGCGGAGGTGCTCGTCAACACGGTCTTCGCGGGAACGGCTCCGCCGCCCTATTCCGAGGCGGCGGAGCGAATGCACGCGGTCTGGGGCCTTTCCCCGCAGGACGACGCGCCGCTCCATCGCCGGAACGAGGACATCGCCGCGCTCGCCCACCTGGGGCTGGCGTACCGGCACGGCCGTTTCCTCGACTCCATCTACCGGAGGCTGCCGGACGGCCGGTGGCTCACGGATCACGTGGAGGGCGGGCAAAAGCTCGCGGTGGCAAAGAATCCGTCAGGCGATGACGGTCTCGTCGCCGAGATCAAGGACGACATCGAGGCGATCGTCGCCGAGTTCGAGCCGACGCTGATCGTCACGTGCGCGGCCGTCGTCGACCATCCCGACAACCTGGCCACCCGGGACGCCGCCTTGTCCGCCGCGCACACGATGAACGTTCCGATCCGGCTGTGGGAAGACCTGCCCTATTCGATGTTCGAACCGGGAACGATCGAACTCCCCGCCGGTTTCCGGCTCGGCACTTCCGAATTCGAGTCCGCCACGACGGAGACTTGGAAACGGAAACGCGAAGCCGTCGAGTGCTATTCTTCCCAGCTGGCGATGCTCGACGGCAGGAACAAGAATTTGTTCGAGAGGCTGGACGAGCACGCGCGGAAGAACTCGCCGCGGGGCGGATTCGGCGAAACCATCTGGCCCGTTCTCCTCGAAAACAACGGTTAAGCGAGGTACCGGAGTGTCCGCAACACTCACCCATCTGCCGTCCCCGTCACTGGACCCCGCGCCCGAGGGTGTGCGCGGCCGCTGGGCGTTCTGGCGGTCACCCGCCGATCAGCCGCGGTGGGCCCGGCCGGCGTTGCTGGGCATCGCCTTCGTGGCCTTGGTGCTCTACGCCTGGAACCTGCCGAGGGTCGACTTCGCGCCCTTGTACTCGGACACGGCCAAGAGCATGTCCGAGAGCTGGAAGGCGTTCTTCTACGGCACCGTCGACCCCGGGGCGACGTACACCCTCGACAAACTCGCCGGGTCGTTCGCGCCGCAGGCCCTCTCGGCCAAGATCTTCGGCTACCACGAATGGTCGCTGGCGCTGCCGCAGGTGATCGAGGGTGTGGTCTCGGTGCTGGTGATGTACCGGGTCGTACGGCGCTGGGCCGGTGTGGTGCCCGGCCTGCTCGCCGCCGGCATCTTCACCCTCACCCCGGTGCTCGCGTCCATGTTCGGGCACAGCATGCAGGACGGTCTGCTCACCATGTGCCTGGTGCTCGCCGTCGACGCCTATCAGCGCGCCGTGCTCGAGGCGCGGCTCCGGTCGCTGGTCTGGGCCGGTGTCTGGGTCGGCATCGGCTTCCAGGCGAAAATGGTGCAGGCGTGGATGATCCTGCCCGCGCTGGCGATCGGCTACCTGCTCACCGCCCCGGTCGAGCTACGCCGCCGGGCGAAACATCTGGCGCTCGCCGGTGTGGTGACGCTGGCGGTTTCGCTGTCGTGGATCGCGCTCTACACCTTCACCCCGGACAGCTCCCGCCCGCATATCAGCGGCACCACGAACAACAACGCGTTCGCCATGGTGTTCGGCTACAACGGTCTCGGCCGCGTCGGCGTCCACCTGCCCGGCGCCGAGGACCCCAACGGCCGCGGTGGGCTTCCGTCGCTCGGCCCGGGTGGTCCCGGTGACTTCCCCGGTGGCCCTGGTGGGCCTGGCGGCCCCGAGGGCGGTCCGGGTGACGGCCCTGGCGGCGGCCCCGGGGATCCGCAAGGCCCCGGCGGCGGCCAGGGCCTTGACGAGAACGGGAACTTCGGCACCAAGCACCAGGACGAACAGAACAAAGACTTCGGCCCGAAGGCCGAAGGCGGACAGCCCCTCGGTCCTGGCGGCCCGCAGCCGGATGAGTCCAAAATGGAGACTCGGGCGGATCCGATGGGGGCGACCAAACTGCTCGACGGTCACCTCGGCGTCGCGATCGCCTGGCTGTTCCCGCTCGCCCTGTTGTCCCTGCTGTGCGGGCTCTGGTGGTGGCGCCGCGCCGAGCGCACCGATCCGGTGCGCGGCGGGCTGGTGATGTGGGGCGTCTGGCTGGTGACCTTCCTCTTCGTCTTCAGCGCGAGCGCTGTCGCGCACACCGCGTACGTGGCCTCGCTCGCTCCTGCGATCGCCGCGCTTTCCGCGCTCGGCATCGTCACCTTCTGGCGGGCGTACCACAACGGCGGCAGGCAGGGCTGGATCCTGCCGATCGCCATCGCGGCGGAACTGGCGTGGGGCGCCTGGCTGTGGTCCCATTACCCGAACTTCCTGCCGTGGGCGAAATGGGGCACCCTCGTGATCGGGGTGGCCGCGCTTGTCGTCTTGATCGTGGCCCGAACGCGTGAGAACGCTTCGAAATCACTGGTCACCGCGGCGCTGGCCCTCGGTGTCGCGGCGATGATCGCCGCACCCGCCACCTATGCCTTCTCCGTACTCCATCCCGATTACTCCGGCAGCTCTTTCGACGCCAATGCCGGACCGGCGTCCGGCTCCTTCTGAGGCGGGCCGGTGTCGTTCTCAACGTCTGCGGAAGTCTCCGCCGGCCGGAAAGGAAATCTGCCGATGCAGGAATCGCTCGACTCCACCGAGGTTCACCGTCGTTTCCAGCTGATCGCCAACGGTCCCGCCCTGTTCAACGCGGTGGTGTCCGGGATCGAGCTGGACATCTTCGACTTCCTGGAAGAGCGCGGCGGCGCCGACGCGGCGGCACTCGGTGAGTTCACCGGCCTGGAGCCGCACAAGGTCCGCGTCCTGATGCTCGCGCTGACCACGTCGGGCCTGATCGAGAAGCGGGGCGTCGACTATGTGAACCACCCGGTCGCGACCGAACTGCTCGCCACGAGCGGACCGGAGAGCTGGCAGCACATCCTGCTCAGCTGGAAGACCATCTACTACCCGGCGTTCGCGCGGATGACCTCCGCGCTGCGCGCCGGCACCAACGAGGCCCTCGACGCCCTCGACGGCCCGGGGGACACGCTGTACGCGCGGCTCGGCAACGATCCGGAGAAGGCGCGGATCTTCTACACGGCGATGTCGGCGTTCTCGTTGCAGACGATGCCGGGGCTGCTGGAGCACATCGACGTCAAGTCGTCGCGGCACCTGCTCGACGTCGGCGGCGGCGACGGCACCACGGCGGCGGCCCTGCTGAAGGCCAACCCCGGCCTCAAGGCCACCCTGCTCGACCTGCCGAGCAGCGTGGAGCTGGCCGAGCAGCGCGTGCCCGCCGAGGTCACCGACAGACTCACCCTGCACCCGGCCGACCTGCTGACCGACGCTTTCCCCGGCGGCACCGACCACGCCCTGTTCAGCCACGTGCTCGACACCTTCACGGCCGAGCAGTCCGTCATGCTGCTGGCCAAGGCCTACGAGGTGCTGCCGTCCGGCGGGAAGATCTCGATCTACGGCTTCGCGGCCGCGGACGACGAGACCGGTGGGCCGCTGTCGGCGCGGCTTTCGTTGTACCTCAACATTCTCGCGACCGGACGCGGAATGGCCTGGCCGCAGGCCGAGGCCTCGGCGTGGCTCAAGGCGGTGGGTTGTGTCGATGTGCGGTCGGTGGAGCTGCCGTTCGAGCACGCGTTGGTGACCGGGACCAAACCCTGACCGGCTGCCCGGCATGCTCTCTTGCTGCAAGTACGTGAAGGACCCCTTCACGTACTTGTGACTGGTCCTCTCGTGGAGGGGTGTGTGGAAATAGGGACACTCAACGTCTCTATTTCCACACACCCCTCACTCAATGTCACCTCGGCCCCTTTCGTCTCGCGCTGCGAGTACGTGAAGGCCCCCTTCATGTACTCCCCCGGCCGATCGCGGGCCCGGCGGGTGTTGCGAAAGCCACTTTCGCAACCTTCAACGTTGCGAAAGTGGCTTTCGCAACACCCGCGGACCCGCCCCGGAACACGAAAAGGCCCCCATCCCGTACCGAGGATGGGGGCCTTTCCCGTACCAAAACGACCTCAGGAAAGCCGCGGCGTGATGAGCGCCGCCAGCCGCGCGACACCTTCCTCGATCAGTTCCGGAGTGAGCAGGCTGATCGACAGCCGCAGCTGATGGAATCCGCCCTTGCCGCCGTAGAAGTGATGCATCGGGGTGAACAGCACGCCGTGGTCGCGGGCGGCGACTTCCAGCAGTTCGTCGTCGACGACGAACGGGACCGTGACGGTGACGAAGAACCCGCCGGTCGGGGTGTTCCAGCCGACGCCGGCGCACGACCCGAGCCTGCGGTCGAGTTCGCCCAGTGTCAGCCGCAGATTGCGTTGGTAGATGGCGATTTCCCGCGCGTTGGCCTTGGTGAGGCTGAAGTCGTTGAGCAGGAGTTTCCCGGCGATCACGGCTTGGGCGATGGGGGAGGTGTTCACCGTGAGCATGCCCTTGAGCTTCGAAAGCTGATCGGCGTACAGGCCGCCGCCGGTCATCCGCTGATCCGCCACCGCGAAGCCGACGCGGGCGCCGGGCATACCGGTTTTGGCGAAGGATCCGATGTAGACCACGGAGCCCGACCGGTCGAGGGATTTCAGCGACGGCAGCCGCTCGGAGCCGAACAGGCCGTACGCGTTGTCCTCCAGGAGCAGGATCCCGTTCTGCTCGGCGACGTCGAGAAGACGCTGCCGCGAAGGCAGATCCATGCTGGTGCCGGTGGGATTGGCGAAGTTGGGGGTCACGTAGCAGGCGCGCACCCGCTTGCCCTGTTCGTCGGCCCGCTTCAGCTGGAGGACGAGGTCGTCGGGGTCGATGCCGTTCTCGGTCGAGCGCACGGGCCACACGGGAGTGTCGGTGAGCAGCGCCGCCCCGGTCAGCCCGACGTAGGTGGGGGCGGGTGCGAGCAGGACGTCTCGGTCGCCCGCGCGCAGGGTGCGCAGGACCAGGAACATGGCCTCCTGCGCGCCGACGGTGACGACGACCGATTCCGGGGCGGCGTCGATGTTCTCGTCTTCGGCGATGTTCCTGGCGATGAGATCGGCGATGACGCCCTTGGTGGTGCCGTATTGGAAGAGCGTGCGGGTCACCCCCGCCTCGTCCAGTTTCCGATCTTCGCGCAGATGCGCGCAATAGGCGTCGATGTAGGTGTGAATGAGCCGGATGTCGAAGAACTCTTCGTACGGCCGTCCTGCCGCCATGGAAATGGCCACAGGGTATTCGTCGATCAGTTCGTTGAGCAGATTCATCGACGAGATGGCCGGATCGGTGAGCGATCCATGCAGCGTTTCCACGTTCCAGTGAGTGGACAGACCGTTTGAATCCATGAATACTAGGATTTCCATACGCCGTTGAGGTGTCAAGAACGGGCCGTGGACGCCATTTCGGCGATAATGTCCACCACCGAATGGTCCGGACACTCGATCCCCGAAGGTACGGTCGGATCCGCGCCGCACCATCGAATCCCGGCGCAGCGGCCATTTCCCGGAGGAACATCATGCTGATGACAACCGAGAACGGGATCCGGTTGTCCTACAACGACTGTGGTGACGGCCCGCCGGTCCTTCTGCTGACCGGCACCGGGGCGCCGAGTTCGGTGTGGGACCTGCATCAGGTCCCCGCGCTCCGCGCCGCCGGTTTCCGCGTGATCACCATGGACAACCGCGGCATCCCGCCGAGCGACGACGGCACGGGCGGATTCACGATCGCGGACCTCGTCGACGACGTGGCTTCCCTGATCGAGTATCTCGACGCGGTGCCCTGCCGGGTGATCGGCACTTCGATGGGCTCCTACATCGCGCAGGAACTCGCGCTCGCCCAACCGGAGATGCTGGATTCGGTCGTGCTGATGGCGGCCTGCGGCAAGAGCAGTCTCGTCCAGCGGGAGCTCGCCGAGGGCGAGGCGAAGCTGATCGAGCAGGGCATCGAGTTGCCGCCCGGTTTCCTCGCCGCCGTCCGTGCCATGCACAACCTGGGGCCCGCGACCCTCGCCGACGACGACGCCGCGGCCGACTGGCTAGACCTGTTCGCGGCGACCGGGGCCTGGGGGCCGGGCGTCCGGGCACAGCTGCTGGTCAGTGCGCTGCCGGACCGTCTCGACGCCTACCAGGCGATCAAGGTGCCCTGTCACGTCATCTCGTTCGAGCACGACCTCGTGGCGCCGCCCGCCGGCGGACTGGAGCTGGCCTCCGCGATCCCCGGCGCGACGTACCGCACGATCCCCGAGTGCGGGCATTTCGGTTACCTGGAGAACCCGGAAGCGGTGAACCGCGAGCTGATCCGGTTCCTCCGCGCCGGATCGCGCGAGACACTGGGAGAGACCGTATGACCGTCCTTTCGGCGGCCACGACACCCGATCTGTTCGAGGCGACCGCGGCCGTCCTGCCGGCTCGGCAGGCGGTGGCGATGGACACCACCACCCTCACCTACGCCGAGCTGAACGGGGAGGCCAACCGGCTCGCCCGGCGGCTCGTCGCGCACGGCGTCGGCCCGGAGCGGCTCGTCGCGCTGGCGATGCCGCGATCGATCGAGTTCGTCATCGCGATCCTGGCCGTGCACAAGGCAGGCGCCGCGTACGTCCCGGTCGACCCGGACTATCCGGAGGAACGCAAGCGGCAGATGCTGGACGACGCCGCGGCGCACTGCCTGCTGTGCCTGCCGGGTCAGGACGTGGCCGGCGCCCCCGTCGTCCTGAGCGTGGAACGGGAACCCGGACTGTCCGAGCCGAACCTGGAAGACCGGGAACGCCTCGGCCCGTTGCGCCCGGACCACCCGGCGTACGTCATCTACACCTCCGGCTCGACGGGGCGGCCGAAGGGCGTGCTGGTCACCCACCGCGGGATCCCGAACCTGGCCGACGACTACGTGCGCCGTCAGGAATTGGGCCCGCAGAGCCGGTTGCTGGCCTTCGCCTCGCCCAGTTTCGACGCCGCGGTCGCCGAGTTCTGGCCGATCTGGCAGGCGGGTGGCTGCCTGGTGCTGGCCTCCGCGCCGGACCTTGTCCCCGGCGAGCCGCTTTCCCGCCTGGTGCGCGACCAGCGCATCACCCATGTCACGTTGCCGCCGTCCGCATTGGCGCCGCTGGAGGAGTCCGGGGGCCTGCCCGCGGGCCTGACCCTCCTGGTCGCCGGCGAGGCGTGCCCCGCCCCGGTCGCGAAACGCTGGGCGGTGGACCGCGTGATGATCAACGCCTACGGCCCGACCGAGACCACGGTCGCGGTCACCGCGAGCGAGCCGTTGACCGGTGAGGAGACGCCGCCGATCGGCAGGCCGATCACCGGTGTCCGCACCTATGTCCTGGACGATCGGTTGCGGCCGGTCGGGGACGGCGACGTCGGCGAGCTGTACACGGTGGGGCCCGGCCTGGCCCGCGGCTATCTCCGGAGAGCGGCCGCGACGGCGGAACGGTTCCTGCCGGATCCCTTCGGTGAGCCGGGCGGGCGCATGTACCGCACCGGGGACCGGGTCCGGACGCGTCCGGACGGCCAGTACGTCTTCGTCGGCCGGGTCGACGACCAGCTGAAGGTGCGCGGCCACCGGATCGAACCGGGCGAGGTCGAGGCCGCGCTGCTGGCAGTGGAAGGCGTCGCCCAGGCGGTGGTGACCGAGCACGAGAACAGGCTCGTGGCCTATGTGGTCGGCACCGGTGGCGAACGCGTCCTCGCCGAACGGCTGCTGACGCCGCTTCGTGCGCGGCTGCCCGGATACCTCGTGCCCGACGTGATCGTCGGCTTGCCGAGCCTGCCGGTCTCGCCCAACGGCAAGATCGACCGGGTCGCCCTGCCCACTCCCGAAGAGGAGCACGCCGGGCGCGCGGCGGCGGGCCGGGAACCGCTCACCCCCACGGAGATCATCCTCGTCGAGCTGTTCGCCGAAGTGCTCGGCGTCAGCAGTGTCGGCGTGGACGACAGCTTCTTCGAGATCGGCGGCCATTCGCTGCTCGCGACCCGGCTCGTGAGCCGCATCCGGGAACGCCTGAAGATCCGGCTGAGGGTGCAGGCGTTCTTCGACGCGCCGACGGTGGCCCGGCTGGCCAAGGTGCTCGACGGCGCCCACACCTGACCTGGAGACCATTCATGCAGACGACGACAGCCGTCGACCTCGGAAATCCCGACCTCTACACGACCTTGGACCGGCACGATCGGTGGCGGGAGTACGCGGCGGAAGACGCGATGGTGTGGAGCGAGCCGGGCAGCTCACCCGGCGGGTTCTGGTCCGTGTTCTCGCATCGGGCGTGCGCCGCGGTGCTCGGGCCGTCGGCCCCGTTCACCTCCGAATACGGGATGATGATCGGCTTCGACCGCGATCATCCCGACAACTCGGGTGGCCAGATGATGGTGGTCTCCGAACAGGATCAGCACCGGAAACTGCGCAAGCTGGTCGGGCCGCTGCTTTCGAGGGCGGCGGCGCGGAAGCTGTCGGAGCGGGTGCGCGCCGAGGTGTCCGCCGTCCTGGACCGAGTGCTCGACGGCGACGTGTGCGACGTGGCCGCGGCGATCGGCCCGCGTATTCCCGCCGCCGTCGTCTGCGAAATCCTCGGTGTGCCCGCCGAGGACCAGGACATGCTCATCGACCTGACCAATCACGCGTTCGGCGGCGAGGACGAGCTGTTCGACGGGATGACCCCGCGCCAGGCGCATACCGAGATCCTCGTCTATTTCGACGAACTGATCACCGCGCGCCGCGCGAGCCCCGGCGAAGACCTGGTCAGCACTTTGCTTTCCGACGACGAACTGTCGATCGACGACGTCCTGCTCAACTGCGACAACGTGTTGATCGGCGGCAACGAGACGACACGACACGCGATCACCGGCGCGGTGCACGCATTCGCCACGGTGCCAGGGCTACTGGCGCAGGTGCGGGACTATGACGTGGACGTCGACACCGTCGTGGACGAAGTGTTGCGCTGGACTTCGCCCGCGATGCACGTCCTGCGCGTGACGACCGGGGAGGTCGCCCTCAACGGCCGTGACCTCGAACCGGGCACACCGGTGGTCGCGTGGCTGCCCGCGGCGAACCGGGATCCCGCCGTGTTCGAGGACCCTGACACGTTCCGCGCGGGGCGGAAACCCAATCGGCACATCGCTTTCGGGCACGGTATGCACCACTGCCTCGGATCCGCGCTCGCACGGATCGAGCTGGCGGTCGTGCTGCGGGAGGTCGCAGAGCGAGTGTCGCGAGTGGAGCTGACGAAAGAGCCGTCCTGGTTACGGGCCGTCGTCGTGCAGGGCTACCGGGAACTCCCGGTGCGGTTCACGGGCCGCTGATTGTCCTATTAGGACCGTCTGTCAAGCGGACACCGTTGATGGGGAATCGGCTTCGCGCCATCCTGTTCCTGAGGATCACATCTATTCCACGGAGGAATGTCTTGTCTTCTCACGAAACCACGCAGAATTTCGAGATCGACTATGTGGAGATGTACGTGGCCGACCTCGAGGCCGCCGCGTCCGGCTGGATGGACAGGTACGACTTCTCCGTCGCGGCCACGGACCGGTCGGAGGACCACCGGAGCGTGACACTGCGGCACGCCGAGATCGTCCTCGTTCTCACCGAGCCGCTGACCGACCGGCACCCGGGAGCGACCTACCTGCAGACCCACGGTGAAGGGGTGGCGGACATCGCGCTGCGCACTCCCGACGTGGCCGCCGCCTTCGAGACCGCGGTGAAGGCGGGCGCGCAGCCCGTCCGCGAGCCGGAGAAGCGCGCGGACTCCGTCGTCACGGCCACCGTCAGCGGTTTCGGCGACGTCGTGCACACCCTGGTCCAGAGCGACGACACCGAGGAATCGCCGTCGGCGTTCCGCGGCAAGGGCGGCGTGGACCTGAACGCCGTCGACCACTTCGCGGTCTGCCTGAACGCCGGCGACCTCGCCTCCACGGTGGCGTATTACGAGCGTGCCCTCGGGTTCAAGCAGATCTTCGAAGAGCACATCGAGGTCGGTGCGCAGGCGATGAACTCCACCGTCGTGCAGAGCACGTCGGGTGCGGTCACCCTCACCCTGATCGAGCCCGACAAGACCGCCGACCCCGGCCAGATCGACGACTTCATCAAGGAACACCACGGCTCCGGCGTCCAGCACATCGCGTTCACCAGCCCCGACGCGGTCCGCGCGGTCAAGGAGCTTTCCGCGCGTGGCGTCGAATTCCTGAAGACCCCGGACACCTACTACGACCTGCTCGGCGAGCGGATCGAGCTGGAGACGCACTCGCTGGACGACCTGCGCGAGACGAAGCTGCTCGCCGACGAGGACCACGGCGGCCAGCTGTTCCAGATCTTCACCGCCTCCACCCACCCGCGTAAGACGATCTTCTTCGAGATCATCGAGCGCCAGGGCGCCGGCACGTTCGGCAGCTCCAACATCAAGGCCCTGTACGAAGCCGTGGAGCTGGAGCGCACCGGACAGAGCAAGCTCGGCCCCGCCCAGCGATGACCCACCTCTGCCTCGACGACCTCGAACGTGCCGCCCGGGCGGCCCTCCCCGGCGAGATCTGGGATTTTCTCGCCGGGGGCAGCGGGACCGAGTCCTCGCTGGAGGCCAATCGCACCGCGCTGGAGCGGATCTTCGTGATCCCCCGGATGCTGCGCGAGCTCTCCGGCGGCACCACCGAGGCCGAGGTTCTCGGCCGGCGCGCCGCGCTTCCCGTGGCGGTCGCGCCGGTCGCGTACCAGCGGCTGTTCCATCCCGAAGGCGAACTCGCGGCGGCCCGTGCGGCGCGGGACGCCGGCGTGCCCTACACCATCTGCACGCTCAGCAGTGTCCCGCTGGAGGAGGTCGCGGCCGTCGGTGGACGGCCGTGGTTCCAGCTTTACTGGCTGCGCGACGAAAAGCGGTCACTGGAGCTCGTGCGCCGCGCGGAGGACGCCGGCTGCGAGGCGATCGTGTTCACCGTCGACGTGCCGTGGATGGGACGGCGGCTGCGGGACATGCGGAACGGTTTCGCGTTGCCGGAATCGGTGACGGCGGCCAACTTCGACGCCGGTGCGGCCGCGCATCGCCGTACCGAAGGGCTTTCGGCCGTCGCCGACCACACCGCGCGCGAATTCGCCCCGGCCACTTGGGATTCCGTCGAGACCGTCCGTGCGCATACGGACCTTCCGGTGGTGCTCAAGGGGATCCTCGCGGTCGAGGACGCCGTGCGGGCCGTCGACGCGGGTGCCGCCGGGATCGTGGTGTCCAACCACGGAGGCCGTCAGTTGGACGGTGCCGTACCGGGGATCGCGATGCTGGGCGAGATCGCGGACGCGGTCTCCGGTGGCTGCGAAGTGTTGCTGGACGGCGGGATCCGGACCGGCGGGGACGTGCTCAAGGCGATCGCCCTCGGCGCGTCCGGGGTGCTGGTCGGACGGCCGGTCATCTGGGGGCTGGCCGCGGACGGCCAGGAGGGCGCCCGGCAGGTGCTCGACCTGCTCGCCGTCGAACTCCGGAACGCGATGGGCCTGGCGGGCTGCGATTCGGTGCGCGCGATCCGGCGGTTGAGCACTCGGTACGAAAGGTGAGGTCCATGCTGCCCCTTCTCGCCCCCGTGACGGTGCGCCCTCGCGACGACCGCATTTACGCGGACCGCATCGCGTTGTCGGCCGCGACGACCGGCGGCGTCCACATGGCGACGAAGGAAGTCCGCTCGTGGATCGCCGAACGCCGTGAGGCCAACGTCTTCCACGTCGAACGCATTCCCTTCGCCGAGCTCGACCAGTGGCGGTTCGAGGACGTGACCGGCAATCTCGTGCACAGCAGCGGGCGGTTCTTCGCCATCGAGGGGCTGCACGTGGTCGAGGCCGACGGACCCCACGGCGACGGCCCGTACCGCGAATGGCGGCAGCCGGTCATCAAACAGCCCGAGGTGGGCATTCTCGGCATCCTGGCGAAGGAGTTCGGCGGCGTCCTGCATTTCCTCATGCAGGCCAAGATGGAGCCGGGGAACCCGAACCTGGTGCAGCTCTCGCCGACCGTGCAGGCCACGCGCAGCAACTACACGAAGGCGCACGGCGGCACGAACGTCAAACTGATCGAGTACTTCGCCCCGCCCGACCCGGAACGGATCGTCGTCGACGTCCTCCAGGCCGAACAGGGCTCGTGGTTCTTCCGCAAGTCCAACCGGAACATGATCGTCGAGACCGTCGACGACGTGCCGTTGTGGGACGATTTCTGCTGGCTCACCCTCGGCCAGATCGCCGAGCTGATGCATGAGGACGAGACGGTCAACATGAACGCCAGGAGCGTGTTGTCCTGTCTGCCGTACCACGACGAGGCTCCCGGCGCGCTGCTGTCCGACGTCCAGCTGCTGTCCTGGTTCACGAACGAGCGTTCCCGCCACGACGTGCGCGCCCGGCGTATCCCGCTCACGGACGTCTGCGGCTGGAAACAGGGCGTGGAAGCGATCGAGCACGAGGACGGCCGGTACTTCAAGGTCCTCGCGGTCGCGGTGAAGGGCAGCAACCGCGAGAAGATCAGCTGGACCCAGCCGTTGCTGGAATCCGTCGGCACGGGTGTGGTCGCGTTCCTCGTCCGCGAGATCGACGGCGTGCCGCACGTGCTGGTACACGCCCGCGCCGACGGCGGATTCCTGGACACGGTCGAGCTGGCGCCGACCGTCCAGTGCACTCCTCAGAATTACGCGCATCTGCCCGCGGAGAGCCGTCCGCCCTTCCTCGACTTCGTGCTGAACGCGCCGCGATCGCGAATCCGTTACGAGGCCATGCATTCCGAGGAGGGCGGGCGCTTCCTCAACGTCCGGGCCCGGTATCTCGCGATCGAGGCGGACGACACGGTCGAAGCCCCGCCCGGCTACGCCTGGGTGACTCCCGGCCAGCTCACCGCGCTCACCCGGCACGGGCACTACGTCAACGTCGAGGCTCGCACCCTGCTCGCCTGCATCAACGCCGCGACGGCACAGCCGCAACGAGAGGGCATGAAATGAAGCAGATCACCGTCCTCGGGGCCTCGGGCTTCGTCGGCTCGGCCGTGACGCGCGCACTGGCGCGGCAACCGATCCGATTACGAGCGGTGTCGCGCAGGGGGCTCACCCCGCCGGAGGGCCAAGCCGAAACGACCGTCGTCGCCGCCGATCTCACCGACCGCGCCGCGCTGGCCGAGGCGGTCGCGGGCTCGGACGCGATCGTGTACCTGCTCCTCGCGGACGGCGGCTGGCGGGTCGCCGAGACCGAAGAGGCCGAACGCGTGAACCTGGGCGTGATGCGGGATCTCGTGGACGTGGTCGGCGGAAAGCCGCTCGTGATCTACGGCGGTGCCGCGTCGCAGGTCGGTGTGCCACCCCGGGAGCCGATCGACGGGAGCGAGACCGACGAGCCGGGCACCCCGTACGACCAGCAGAAACTGGCGGCGGAACAGGTCCTCAAGAAAGCGACGGCCGACGGCCGCGTGCGCGGGATCAGCCTGCGGCTGCCCACGGTGTTCGGCGAGACGCCGACCGAAGGCGCGAACTCCGACCGCGGCGTCGTGTCCGCCATGGCGCGCCGCGCGCTCGACGGGCAGGACCTCACCATCTGGGGCGACGGCACCGTGCGGCGCGACCTGGTCCACGTCGAGGACATCGCGACCGCGTTCACCGCGGCGCTGGCCGCCCCGGACGCGCTGGTCGGCGGCCATTGGCTGCTCGGCGCCGGCCGGGGAGACCAGCTCGCCGACGTCTTCCGGCTGGTGGCGAAGGAAATGGCCGAGTACACCGGACGCGATCCGGTGGACGTGGTCTGTGTCGAGCCTCCGTCGCACGCGCCGTCGACGGATCTTCGCAGCGTCACCATCGATTCCACGCCGTTCCGGGCGGTCACCGGCTGGCGTCCGGAGATCTCACTGCCCGAAGGAGTGCGTCGCACCGTCGCCGCGCTGACCACCCCAGTTCACGGAAAGGCTCGCACATGACCACGCGCGTATGGGACTACCTCGCCGAATACGAGACCGAACGGGCCGATCTGCTGGACGCGGTCGAGACGGTCTTCGACTCGGGGCAGCTCGTGCTCGGCGCGAGCCTGCGCGGGTTCGAATCGGAATTCGCCGCGTACCACGGTGTCGGACACTGTGTCGGGCTCGACAACGGGACGAACGCGATCAAGCTTGGCCTCCAGGCGCTGGGCGTCGGTCCCGGCGACGAGGTGATCACGGTGTCGAACACCGCCGCCCCGACCGTCGTCGCCATCGACGGCACCGGCGCCACCCCGGTCTTCGTCGACGTCCGCGAGGACGACTTCCTGATGGACACCGGCCAGGTCGAAGCCGCGATCACCGAACGCACCAAATGCCTGCTGCCCGTGCACCTGTACGGCCAGTGCGTGGACATGGCGCCGCTGAAGGCACTCGCCGCGAAGCACGGACTGTCCCTTTTGGAGGATTGCGCGCAGGCGCATGGCGCACGGCAGGACGGCACGATCGCGGGCACGACCGGTGACGCGGCCGCGTTCTCCTTCTATCCCACCAAGGTGCTCGGTGCGTACGGCGACGGCGGCGCGGCCCTCACGTCCGACGAGAGCGTGGCCGCGAAACTACGCCGGTTGCGGTACTACGGCATGGAGGAGCGCTACTACACGGTCGAGACGCCTGCCCACAACAGCCGGTTGGACGAGGTCCAGGCCGAGATCCTGCGGCGCAAGCTCAAGCGGCTCGACGCCTACACGGCGGGCCGCCGGGCGGTCGCCCAGCGCTATGTCGACGCCCTCGGCGACACCGAACTGCAGCTGCCGAAGACCGTTCCCGGCAACGAGCACGTGTACTACGTGTACGTCGTGCGGCATCCGCGCCGCGACGAGATCCTCGAACGCCTCAAGGCCTACGACATCCACCTGAACATCAGCTACCCGTGGCCGGTGCACACCATGACCGGGTTCGCCCACCTCGGTTACGAGAAGGGTTCGCTCCCGGTCACCGAGAAGCTGGCGGGCGAGATCTTCTCGCTGCCGATGTACCCCGCGCTCTCGCCCGACCTCCAGGACAAGGTCGTCCACGCGGTCCGCGAAGTGCTGTCCACCCTCTGACCACAGGAGCAAAACCGTGCAAGCACGCAAACTCGCCGTCGAAGGCGCGCTCGAATTCACTCCGCGTGTCTTCCCCGACGACCGGGGCCTGTTCGTCTCGCCGTACCAGGAGGAGGCGTTCATCGAGGCCCACGGCGGCCCGCTCTTCCCGGTGGCGCAGACGAACCACAGCCGGTCGAAACGCGGTGTGGTGCGGGGTATCCACTACACCGCGACCCCGCCGGGCACCGCGAAGTACGTCTACTGCCCCCGCGGCAGGGCCTTGGACATCGTGGTCGACATCCGGGTCGGCTCGCCGACGTTCGGCAAATGGGACGCGGTCCTGCTGGACCAGGAGACCTTCCGGACGATGTACTTCCCGGTCGGTGTCGGCCACGCCTTCGTGGCACTCGAAGACGACACCGTCATGTCGTACATGATCTCCTCGCCCTACGTGGCGGAGAACGAACTCGCCCTCTCGCCGCTGGACCCCGCGCTCGGCCTGCCGATCGACACCGACGTCGTGCCGATCCTGTCCGAACGGGACACGGCGGCGCTCACGCTCGGCGAGGCGGAGGGGCAGGGCATGCTCCCGGACTACAACGCCAGCCTGGAGATCGAACGGCGGCTGTCCGTTCTTCCGCTCTCCGTCTGACTTCCTCGTTCACCAGCCCGGCCGACGAGGGCCATCACGGACCCGACTCGGTGCCACCGAAACGGCGGCGCCGACCGTGATGGCCCTCGAAGGCGCGGGCGCCCAGCCGGGTAATCGATATCCAGGGCGGGCCGGGCGCACCGGTCCGCCGGGGGAAGGACGCCGAACTTGACGACCGATGGCCTTCAGCCGTCAATGGACACTTCGAACTGGATCGCTTGGGTGCGACGGCGCCGGCGGTGGTTGCTCGCGGGCGCCGTGATCGCCCTGCTCACCCAGATGGCGATCGCGATGGTCACGACCGCCGTGGAACAGTCCCCGACCATCGACGAGCCGGTCTACGTCGGCACCGCGGTGGTCTACCTCGAAGAGCACAGCCTGCGGTACAACCCCGAGCATCCACCGCTGGGCAAGCTCATCATCGCGACCGGGGTGGCCCTCACCGACCCGAAGGTGGCGCCCGGCTTCAACGGCCACGAGTGGGAACTCGGCAAGCACGTCGTCTACGAGGCGGGTAACGATCCGGAACGGCTGATGCTGTTCGCGCGGCTGCCGGTGATCCTGCTGACCTTGCTGTTCGGCCTGGTCGTCTTCGCGTTCGCGTCAGATCTGGCCGGCCGCGCGGGCGGGTTGCTGGCGCTCACCCTGTTCACCTTCTCACCCGACGTCATCGCGCACGGCTCGCTGGCGACGCTCGACGTGCCGGTGGCCGGGTTCCTGCTGACGTCGGTCTGGCTGGTGTGGCGCGCCCGGCACCGCCCCGGCCGCTATCTCCCGCTCGCCGGGTTGGCGCTCGGCGCGGCGACGGCCACGAAAGTGCTTTCCCTGGTCGCGGTTCCGGTGCTGATCCCGCTGGCCGTGCTGTCCGTCTGGCATGCCCGCCGCGCCCGCGGCCTGGACCTGAAGTCCCCGGCCCTGCTGATCGGCCGCGGCCTCCTGGCGGCCGCCGGGATGGCGCTGATCGCGATCGCCGTCGTGTGGGCCTCCTACCTCGTCGTGGATCCGCGGCTGCGCTGGGAGACGCCGTCGGGAATGCAACCGCTGCACGGAATGCGCACCATCGTCGACTGGCTGCCGTTCCCGCAGCCGTTGAAGGACGGCATGCGGTTCCAGTTCGAACTCGAAGACCACGTGTGGCACAACTTCCTGTTCGGCAGGCACTACACGGGATCGCTCTGGTATTACGGACCCGCCGCGTTGCTGGTGAAGACGCCGCTGGGCGCGCTGGCGATCTGGCTGGCCGGCGCCGCCGTGCTGCTGTCGGTCCGGCGGCTGCGCCCGGCCGCGCCGTACGTCCTCCTCCCGACGGCCCTGCTGATGGCCACGGCCATGGTCATCGTCCGCGACAACGGCGTGCGGTACCTGGCCTTCGCGCCGATGTTCCTGGCCGTCGCGGCGGCCGCGGTCGTCGCCGTCCGCCGACGATGGGTGAAGGCGGCCGCGGTGCTCGTGGTGATCTTCGCCGCGGTCAGCTCGCTGATGACGTTCCCGTACTACCTTCCGTACTCCAACGAGGCGTTCGGGGGCCCGGAGAACACCCATCGGTACCTCCTGGATTCGAACGTCGACTGGGGGCAGGACCTGGGCCGCCTGGCGGACCGCCTGAAGAAGGATTACGCGGGTGAGCGCACCTGGCTCGTCTATCAGGGGAGCGGTCTGCCGTCCCACTACGGCATCGACGCCGCCGATCCGCTCACGGTGCCCGCGGACCAGGTGCACGGGGTGCTCGCCGTGTCGGATTCCGCGATCCTGGGGGCCTTCGACGACCCCATGGGCGGTGGTGGCACCGGGGGAGGCGGCCAGACGGGCGGTGCGATCGGTGATCTGGCGGCGCTGATCGACGGCAGCACGCCGGTGGAGAGAGTGGGCCACTCCATGACGATCTACCGCCGTCCGTGAGTGCTCGGCCTCGCCGCTCGTTCCGTGAAGGCCTCCTTGAGGGACTCTGGGTCCCTCAAGGAGGCCTTCACGGCCAGACCGCCCGAAATGCTGCGGGGCCGGTCCACTTGAGACATGTCCCCGGTCCCGAATCGTGAGTCGGTAACGGTTTCCGGCGCCCTTGGACGCGTTGACCACCGTGATCCGTGAAGCCTAATTTCGGAATTGTCCACTGAGATCCGCGAAAGGTGAGACCAATGCCCGCTGCGCAGGTCAAGCAGCTGCTTCGGAGCAAGCTCAGAACATGGGGGTGGATGTACCGATGACTGCCATCATCGAACCGGCCGAAGACCTTTCCGTCCTCACCGGACTCACCGAGATCACCCGGTTCGCCGGCGTGGGGACCGCGGTCTCCTCGGCGTCCTACTCGCAGACCGAACTCATCGAGATCCTCGGCATCGAGGACCCCAAGATCCGATCGGTCTTCCTGAACAGCGCCATCGAGCGCCGGTTCCTCACCCTGCCACCGGAGGAGCGCGGCGGCGCCCGCGCGGCCGAACCGCAGGGCGATCTGCTCGACAAGCACAAGAAGATCGCCGTCGACATGGGCTGCCGCGCGCTCGAAGCCTGCCTGAAGTCGGCGGGAGCGACGCTTTCGGACCTGCGTCACCTCTGCTGCGTCACCTCGACCGGTTTCCTGACCCCCGGCCTCAGCGCGCTGATCATCCGCGAGCTGGGCATCGACCCGCACTGCAGCCGGTCGGACATCGTTGGCATGGGCTGCAACGCCGGTCTCAACGCGCTCAACGTGGTCGCGGGCTGGTCCGCGGCACACCCTGGCGAACTCGGCGTCGTCCTGTGCAGCGAGGCGTGCTCCGCCGCCTACGCCCTGGACGGCACGATGCGGACCGCGGTGGTCAACAGTCTTTTCGGCGACGGATCCGCGGCGCTCGCGCTCGTTTCCGGAGACGGGCGCGTGCCGGGTCCGCGCGTCCTGAAGTTCGCCAGCTACATCATCACCGACGCGGTCGACGCGATGCGCTACGACTGGGACCGTGACCAGGACCGGTTCAGTTTCTTCCTCGACCCGCAGATTCCCTACGTGGTCGGGGCGCACGCCGAAATCGTCATCGACCGGCTCCTGTCCGGGACGGGTCTGCGCCGCAGCGACATCGGCCACTGGCTGGTGCATTCCGGTGGGAAAAAGGTGATCGACGCGGTCGTCGTCAACCTCGGCCTGAGCCGGTACGACGTCCGCCACACCACCGGTGTGCTCCGCGACTACGGGAACCTCTCCAGCGGCTCCTTCCTCTTCTCCTACGAGCGGCTCGCCGATGAAGACGTCGCCCGCCCGGGGGACTACGGCGTGCTCATGACCATGGGGCCTGGCTCCACAATCGAAATGGCGCTTATTCAATGGTGACGCGTAACGAGATCAAGAGCGACCTGGTGCTGCGGTTCGACGGCTCCCGTCCGCTGACCGCGGCGGCCGTCGAGGAGATCGCCGCGCTCTGCGATCGCGCCGAGGACCAGCGCGGGCCGGGACCGGTGATCGTCCAGGTCACGGGTGCCCCGCCCGCCGGCTGGGCGAAGGGACTCGCGGTCGGCCTGGTGTCCAAATGGGAGCGCGCCGTGCGCCGGTTCGAACGTCTCGGCAGGCTCACGGCCGTGGTGGCGTCGGGCGAATGCGCCGGGATGACCTTGGATCTCCTGCTCGCCGCCGACGTCCGGATCGCCGAGCCGGGCACCACGTTGCGGCTCGCCTCGGCGGGTGGCGGCACCTGGCCGGGGATGACCGTGTACCGGCTCACCAAGCAGGCGGGCGCGGCGGGTATCCGGCGGGCCGTGCTGCTCGGCACCCCGATCGGAACGGACCGGGCGCTCGCGCTCAACCTGATCGACGAGGTGTCCGGCGATCCGGCCGAAGCACTGTCCTTATTGGACAGTGTCGCGGACGGGGCCGAGACGGCGATCCGGCGCCAGCTGATCTTCGAAGCGGGCTCGACCACTTTCGAGGAGGCACTCGGTTCCCATTTGGCCGCGGCGGACCGCGCCCTGCGGCGGGAAGCCAAGTCGTGACGACGCTCGATCTCCGGGCCCTGGCGGGGGAGGCCCACCGGGTCGACGACGACGTCCGGGCGCTGCGGACGGCCTTCGTCGAGGCGCACGCCGAAGTGATCTACGCCGAACTCACCGACGGCCGGACACGGTACCTGCGCATCGACGAACTCGTCCGGGCCGCCGCGCTCGCCTTCCCCGGCCTGGTGCCCTCCGCGCAGCAGATGGCGGCCGAGCGTTCGCGTCCGCAGGCGGAAAAGGAAGGGCGCGAGATCGACCAGGGCATCTTCCTGCGCGGGATCCTGCGCGCGCCGAAGGCAGGCCCGCATCTGCTCGACGCGATGCTCCGGCCCACCGCCAGGGCGCAGCGGCTACTGCCGGAATTCGTCGAGACCGGTGTCGTGGAGATGGAGGCGGTCCGGCTGGAACGCCGTGACGGCGTCGCGCACCTGACCCTGTGCCGCGACGACTGCCTGAACGCCGAGGACGCCCAGCAGGTCGAGGACATGGAGACGGCGGTCGACCTGACGCTGCTCGATCCGTCCGTCCGGGCAGGGCTGGTGCGAGGCGGGGTGATGAGCCATCCCCGCTATCTGGGGCGCCGGGTGTTCTGCGCGGGGATCAATCTCAAGAAGCTCAGTGCCGGGGAGATTCCGCTCGTCGATTTCCTTCTGCGGCGCGAAACGGGCTACATCCAGAAGATCTTCCGCGGTCTGCTGACGGACGATTCCTGGCACTCCAGGTTCACCGGCAAGCCCTGGATGGCGGCCGTCGATTCCTTCGCCATCGGCGGCGGCACCCAGCTGCTGCTGGTCTTCGACCACGTGCTGGCGGCGTCCGACGCGTACCTCAGCCTTCCGGCGGCGAAGGAGGGGATCATCCCCGGGGTGTCCAACTTCCGGCTTTCCCGGATCGCCGGACCGCGGGTGGCCCGTCAGGTGATCCTCGGCGGCCGCAAGCTCCGGGCCGACGAGCCGGACGCCCGGTCGATCGTCGACGAGGTCGTCGCGCCGGAGGAAATGGACGCGGCGATCGACAGCGCGCTGGCCCGGCTCGACGGGGAAGCCGTGGTCGCCAACCGGCGCATGCTGAACCTGGCCGAGGAACCACCTGGGGAATTCCGCCGGTACATCGCGGAATTCGCGCTGCAGCAGGCCTTGCGCATCTACGGCGCGGACGTGATCGGCAAGGTGGACGGTTTCGCGGTGGGCTCGCGATGAGCGAAAGCCCGGTGCGGTACGAGAAGAAGGACCATGTCGCGTATGTGACGATGAACCGGCCCGAAGTGCTGAACGCGATGGACCGGCGGATGCACACGGAACTCGCCGGGATCTGGGACGACGTCGAAGCCGACGACGACGTCCGCGCGGTGGTCCTGACCGGTGCGGGGGATCGCGCGTTCTCGGTCGGGCAGGACCTCAAGGAACGCGCGCGGCTGACCGAGGAAGGCGTCGAGGCGTCGACGTTCGGCAGCAGCGGTCAGCCGGGGCATCCCCGGCTGACCGACCGGTTCACCCTGTCCAAACCGGTGGTCGGCCGGGTGCACGGCTATGCGCTGGGCGGTGGTTTCGAACTGGCGCTCGCGTGCGACATCGTCATCGCCTCCGACGAGGCGGTCTTCGCGTTGCCGGAGGTCCGGCTCGGCCTGATCGCCGGGGCGGGCGGGGTGTTCCGGTTGCCGCGGCAGCTTCCGCTGAAGGTGGCGATGGGATATCTGCTGACCGGGCGCAGAATGGACGCGGCGACGGCCCTTCACCACGGACTGGTCAACGAAGTCGTGCCGTTTCCCGAATTGGACCGATGCGTCGCCGAATGGACCGAAAGCCTGGTGCGCGCCGCCCCGCTTTCGGTCCGCGCGATCAAAGAGGCCGCACTGCGGTCGCTCGACCTCCCGCTCGAGGAAGCCTTCAAAACCTCGTATCCGCAGGAAGAACGGCGACGGAACAGTGTGGACGCGAGCGAAGGCGCCCGTGCCTTCGCCGAAAAACGGGATCCGGTCTGGGTCGGTCACTGAATTCGGGTTGGACCATTGTTCCGGATGGCGGATGGTGGAAGATTCCAGGTAAGAGACTTCTCTCGAATAATGCCGGGCTTGCTTCTTCGTTCACCCGAGACCGCCGTCCGGGCCGGAAATCCCGGCTTTCCTCCCACCCGGTGCCGGCAGAAATCCTGGATATCTGTGATGACGACCCTCGCTACCGTCGAACTCGACAACCAGCGTATCGACCGGATGGTCCCGCTGGTCACGCCCGCCCTGCTGCACCACGAACTGCCGCTCGGCGTCAACGCGGCCGACACGGTGCGCCACGGCAGGGAAAACGTCCTGCGCGTCCTCGACGGCACGGACGACCGGCTGCTCGTGATCGCCGGGCCCTGTTCCATCCACGATCCCGCCGCGGCCCTCGAATACGCCGACCGCCTCGCCGCCCTCGCCGGCCGGTTCGCCGACGATCTCCTGGTCGTCATGCGCGTGTACTTCGAAAAGCCGCGTACGGTCGGCGGCTGGAAGGGGCTCATCAACGACCCGCACCTCGACGGCACCGGCGACGTCAACCGTGGTCTGCGCATCGCCAGGGACCTGCTCCTCGAACTCGCCGAGGGCGGCCTGCCCGCCGCGTGCGAATGGCTGGACACCACCATCCCGGCGTACCTCGCCGACACCGTCTCGTGGGGCGCGATCGGTGCCCGCACGGTGGAAAGCCAGAACCACCGCATGCTGGCCAGCGGGCTGTCCATGCCGGTCGGCTTCAAGAACCGCCGCGACGGCGATGTCACCGTCGCCGTCGACGCCGTCCGTGCGGCCGAAGCGCGCCATGTCGTCCCCGGCGTCGATCCCAGTGGCCTGCCCGCGATCCTGCACACGGCCGGCAATCCGGACTGCCACCTCGTGCTGCGCGGCGGCAACAGCGCGCCCAACCACAACCCGGCGTCGGTCCGCGCGGCGCTCACCACCCTGCAGAACGCGGGATTGCCCCGGCGGTTGGTGATCGACGCCAGCCACGACAACAGCCGCAAGGACCACCTGCGGCAGGCCGTCGTCGCCGGCCAGATCGCCGAACAGATCAAGAACGGTCAGCGCGGCATCGTCGGCGTCATGCTCGAATCCAACCTCAAGGCCGGACGCCAGGACCTCCACCCCGACCGGCCGCTCACCTACGGCCAGTCCATCACCGACGCCTGCATCGACCTCGCCGCCACCCAGGAGGTGCTCCAGTCCCTCGCCACGGCGACCGCCGCCCGCCGGGCAGCACGCCCCTGATCACGCGAGTTACGCCTCCAATCACGCGAGTTACGCCGTTCAATCACGCGAGTTCGCTATCCGATCGACTCGGCACAACTCATCGCCGCGTTCGGCGCGGCGTCACCCCGGGTGCGTTCGAGATGCGTCTCGCCCCAGACCCTGACCTCCTCGACCACCGGCAGAACCGTGGCCCCGTAAGGAGTGAGCCGGTAGAGGACGCGCGCCGGGACGGGCCCGGTCACCACGCGTTCGACGAGCCCGTCGGCTTCGAGTTCGCGCAACTGCTCGGCCAGCACCTTGGGCGTGATGGGGGCGCCCCGGCGGCGGAGGCCGGCGAAATGGGACTCGCCGTGGGCGAGCCAGTACACCAGGGTCAGCTTCCATTTCCCGCCGATCGCGGCGAACGCCGCGGCCATCGGACAGCCGGGCAGCGGGTTGGGCCGCGGAAGGTTACCCGCAGGTGCCTTCTTGTCCATGGTCGTCCTCCGCTCGGATAGTCGGACCATGACCGTGCCATACAAACGAATCCTGACGGTGGGCCTTTCGGCCCTGATGCTGATCGCCACGGCCGCGTCGGGCGCCGCTTCGAGTTCGTCGGCCGATGACCCCCAACGCGCGTTCGACTGGGAGATCGGCACCTGGCGCTCCACGGTGCGGGTGCTCGCCGAGCCGCTTTCGGAATCCGCGGACCAGTGGCTCCTCTTCGCGGGCACCAGCACCGTCCGCCCGCTCATGGACCGGCGGGCGAACGCCCTCGAATTCGAGGTCTCCGGCCCGAACGGGCGTATCGACGCGCTCAACCTGCGGCTGTACGAACCGCAGGCGGGGCGGTGGAGCCTGACCTTTGTCAACCTGCGCGATGGTCTGCTCACCCCCTCGGTCCACGGCGGGTTCCGCGACGGTGTCGGCGAGTTCCACGGCGACGACCAGCTCGGCGGGAAGCCGATCAAGGTGCGTTTCCTCGTCTTCCGGCAAGGCCCGGACGTGGCGCGCTTCGAGCAGGCGTTCTCGGCCGACGGCGGAACGACCTGGGAGACGAACTGGGTCGCCGTGGACCACCGGATCCGCCGGTGAGGCGGGTCCGTGTTCGGGACTTCGCGTGATTGGACGGACGACACGCGTGACTGGACGGACGACACGCGTGACTGGACGGACGACACACGTGACTGGACGGACGACACGCGGTGGCACCCCGGTCGCGCGTCGTGTCGTCCATCCAGTCACGCGTGTCGTCCACCGGATCACGCGTGTCGTCCGCCGGATCACGCGTGTCGTCCGTTCGGCACCCGTATCCGCGCCGCTGTGACTGCTGGGACCACCCACGGACCGCGGGAAGCCAGCTCGCGACGGCCGCCGAGCGCCGGGCGGGCGAGGTCCGCGTCCGCAAGATCTACCGGCGGGACTGCTGCTCGACCCGGGATCCGCGCAGGCTGATGGCGGCGCTCGGTGCCGAGTCCCGGTTCCAGGCGGGCGTCCGGGCCCGCGAACTGGGTTTGGTCCAGCCACCCGACCGGGTGAGTATCGGCTGCGGAAAGTAGCTCAGGCCGTCCGGTATGCCGCTGTCCATCGGCGCCGAGAGGGTAAGATTCTGCCGCCGAGGAAGCCGGTGAAATCTTCCGGGAACCAAGGCGCGGCCGGCTGCGTCGGTGTACACGAACGGCGTCATCGCGTTTCGGGAAACGGTGCGCACGCGTGGGTGTGAACTCATAGGGTGCGCGGTAGAGCAGCAGTGTGGGTCAGGCAAGCACGCGCGCAGGCGCCGGACTGGAGGGATCATTCATGACTCGCCGATTCGATCCAGAGCAGATCGCCGCATTGGCCAAGAAGGTCGGCGGCCTCAAGGACGGCTACAGCGGCACGGGCAAGGACCTCGGCGACGGCGATCCCGGCGGCGCGTTCGGTGACCTGAAGAACGCGGCCAGCACGGGGACCACGATGAAGGGTTTCCACCGCGGCGTGAACGCCGAACTCGCGGCCGCCGCGAGGCTGGTCGACGCCGCGTCGAACGCACTGGCCAACGCCGCCCAGCGCATGCGGAACGACGAAGCCGCGGGTGTCGACACCCTCCGCGGCGGCGCCCGCGAGCGGGACTGATCGGACTGAAGACGGGAACCAGGGGGACTTACCGATGACCACCGCGGAGCGGAATCCGAGCACGCTCGACGACCCGTCGCACGACCGTCCGAAGTCGTTGGACGCCATCGACAAACACGCCCAGCAGGCGCAGAAGCTCAATTCGAGCGCCGTCAACGACCAGGCGAGGAAGGTCGGCGGGGCGGCGACGAAGGCGAACGACCTCGGCGACGACCTCAAGGTCTTCCGCGACGACGTCCTGCGCAACTGGGAGGGCAAGGACGCCGACGCCGTCGCCGACCACCTCGAAAAGCTCGGCAAGGCCAGCTACAAGGTGAGCGACAAGGCCGAGGCCGCCAAGAACATCCTCCAGCGGGTGTCCGAGATTCTCGACGAGGTCAAGAAGAAGGTCGCACAGCTCGCCCAGGAAGCCAATGACAAGGACGCGGACAACCGCAAGCTGATCGACTCGGCCCGCCGCCGGAAGAACAGCTCGGAAGACGACAACGAGATCGCCGCCGCCGCGACGGATATCGAGCGGCTCCGGCAGCTCAACGAAAAAGACTCGAACGGCAAGAAGGACGAGATCGAAAAGGCGCTGGACGACGCCGAGAAGCAGATCGACGATCTCCTCAAGCCACTCGGCCTGGAGATCGAAGGCGGTTTCATCGAGCTCATCCCCGCCGACGACGGCCAGACCACGGCGTCGAGCGTCAACGCGAAGCCGGTCAACTCCAACCTGAGCGCCACACCCAGCTACGGCGGGGGAGACGGCGGCGGTGGTGGCGGAGGCGGCGGCGGTGGCGGCGGCCCCGCCGGGGTGCCGGGCGACGGCAGGCCCGCGAAGCCGATCGACGCGCGGGGCGACAATCCGGCGAAGATCGCCGAGCAGTTCCTCGGCCGCAACGCCGGCGACCTCAAGGGCAGCGGTGAGCTGCCCGCCATGCAGTCGTGGGTGCCCAACAACGTCAACTGCGCGAACTTCGTGTCCGGCTGTCTCGAGGCGGCGGGCCTGATCGACAAGGGGCAGGCCAGTGCCTCGGTCGCGGGCCTGTCGGCCAACCTCGAAGCGGACGGCTGGAAGTCGGTGCCGCTCTCCGAAGCGAAACCGGGCGACGTGGTGATCTCGAACAACGGCGGGCACGTCGTGTTGTACGCGGGCGATGGCCAGTTCATCGGCTCGAACAACGTCAACCCCGACGGTTCGCAGAAGATCAGCATGGGCGGCGGTGGCGGCCTCGTGAAGATCCTCACCCCGCCGACCTGATCCGACAGAACGCCGTAGCAGCACCGGGCCGGCTGACGCGTTCGCTCGCGTCGCCGCCCGCCAGTGGGAGGTAGCTCGATGTACACCCCGTCCGCACGACCCGTCCCGGTGTCGCTGAACCCCGGCGACCCGGTCCGGGAAGCGGTACTCCAGGCCGCCACGGCCCGGCTCGACCAGGAATTCGGCGATCGGGTCCAGGTTGCCGTCGAACAGCTCGACCGGCTCGGCCCCTGGGTGTTCCTGCAGGGGACGATGCGCGGCACCGAAGCCGGTCGTTCGTACTACGCCGGCACCATCTACGAGAACAAGCGGGCCGACGGCGTCATGTCCGACGTCTACGTCGCGCTGCTCAAGAAGAGGAGCGAAACGGGCGTCGACGACGACCCGCGGTCCTGGCGGGTGGCCAACTGTGCCATCGGCCCGACCGACGTCGCCTGGCTGACCTGGCCGGACGAGCACGAAGTGCCGCAGGAGCTCTTCGGCTTCTGAGCCGCAGGCTCACGAGGCCCACTCCGGCAGCGCGCGGGCGATCTCGGCGGGGGAGGGCATCCGGGCGATCTCCTCGGCGATCGCCCGGGCCGCGTCGCGATGGGCGTTCCGCCCCAACAGGTTCCCGATGTGTTCGGTGACGGCTTCCGCGCTCGGTTCGCCGGGGTGAAGACTCAGCGCGGCACCCGCCGCGCGGAGGGCTTCGGCGTTGGCGAACTGGTCGGCCCCCTGCGGGAGGATCAGCTGCGGGACGCCGACGGAAAGCGCGCCGAGGGTCGTGCCGCTGCCACCGTGGTGCACGACCACGTCGACGTGCGGCAGCAGGTCCGCCTGCGCGATCCAAGACCGCACCGTCACGTTGTCCGGCACGGCGCCGAGTTCCTCCGGGCGGACCCGTCCCGAGGCGACCACCACAGGCGCGCCGAGCGGAGCCAGCCCCCGGATCACGGTGGTGAGGATTTCCGGCGTGCCGAAGGCGGTGCCGAGCGTCAGATAGATCAGCGGACGAGCGGACTTTTCGACGCGCCACGGAGGCACCGCCGGTTCGGAGTAGGGCACGGGGCGCAGCGCGACGCGTTCGGCCGTCGCTAAGAAGTTCTTGTCCTGCAAGGACTGTGGGCAGATGTCGAAATGCGGCCGGACGGGCCGCGCCGGCGGCTCGAGCCCGATTCCGTCGGGGTACATGCGGCCGAAGCCGTGCCAGAGGCCGGGGATGCCGGCGTTCTCCGCGGCGATGGCCACCCCGGGTTGTCCCCATTCGTGCACGACGAGGTCGGGCCGTAACCGTGCCAGTTCCGGTTCGAGATCCTCGGCGTAGATCTCGTAGAACGCGTCCGCCGGGCGAAAGGGCCTGAGGCCGTTCCTGAGAAGCGGCGCGTGGACGTTCTCTCCGGCGGCGAAATGCACTTCGTGCCCGGCGTCCCTGGCGGCGATCGCGAGCGGGATCAGCGGATAGGTATGGCCGACCGACGCAAGGCTGGCGAAGAGGACTCGCATGCGCACCAGTTTCACTCAGATGTTCAACCCAGATGTTGGGGACATCTGAATACTAGCGCGGATGCCGGGGGCGAGCCGTGACGGGCTGCGGATCCGCCAGCAGCACGACCATGTCCAGCGCCCGTTCGAGGTCGCCGTGGGCGCGCACCGGGTCCGGATTGGCGACGTACTGCAGGATCAGGCCGTCGACCGAGGCCAGCGCGAGCCGCCCCAGCGTGTCGAAGCCGACGGCGCAGCGTTCGCCGGCGGCGATGGCGGCCTGTTCGCAAAGCCTGGTCACGAGCGAGATGTAGCCGTCGTACTGGGACCGGGCAAGGTCCGGTGCCCCGCTCCGCAACGAGTAGCTGGAGAGCTCGTACTGCATGATCTGGAGCCCCACGTCACCCTCGACGAGTCTGTCCCAGAACGTCGTCATGCCCGTTCGGAGCGCGTGCTCGAAGCCCCGGTCCGCTTCGAGGCCGCTGCGCAGCGCGTCGGAGATGTCGTCGACGACCGTGCCGATGACCGCGCGCAACAGCTGATCCTTGCTCGGGAAGACGTAGTGCAGGGTGCCCAGCGAGATCCCCGCTTCGGCGGCCACCGCGCGGAGCGTGGTCCCGGGTACGCCGACGGCGCTGAGCACCCGGATCGCCGCGATGACGATCTGACCCTCGCGTTCCGCCGCCTTCACGTAGGCCATTCGGCTTCTCCTTCGTCAACGGTGTCCGAGTTTCGCATATCGGCTCTTGTGCCCGGTGGAAGCCCGTCCTACTTTAAGTCGGACAACCGACCGACAATTTGGGGAGTCTGCCGTGCGCACTGTCGATGTCGTGGTGATCGGAGCGGGTCTCGCGGGGCTGACAGCCGCTCGCGCGCTGACCGGCGCGGGACGCACGGTCGCCGTGCTGGAGGCACGGGACCGGGTGGCGGGCCGCAACCTGGGTCGAGAGCTGGTCAACGGGGTCCCGGTCGAGCTGGGCGGCCAGTGGATCGGCCGGACGCAGACCGAGGTCCTGAAGCTGGTCACCGAACTCGGCCTCGAAACGTTCCCGACTTATGACGACGGGGCGTCGGTGACGGTCTACGACGGCAGGCGCACCACCTACACCGGCGAAACGTTCGGGCTGTCCGATCGGGCGGCGCTCGAAGTCGGCCGAATGAAGTTCGAGCTCGAGGCTTTGGCGGGCACCGTGTCGCTCGCCTCGCCGTGGACGTCACCCGAAGCCGCGGAGCTGGATCGCAAGACCCTGGACGAATGGCTTCGCGCCGCCACGGACGACGTCGAGGCCCTCGCGTTCTGGGGAGCCGTCGTCCCCGCGGTGTTCTCCGCGGAACCGGCGGAGATGTCGTTGCTGCACTTCCTGTTCTACGTCAAATCCGCGGGCACGCTGGACATCCTCGTCGGCACCACCGGCGGTGCGCAGGAACTGCGGGTCGTGGGCGGCACCCACCTGATCTCCGAGCGGCTCGCCGATCGGCTGGGCGACGTCGTCACGCTCGGCGCGCCGGTTCGCGGCATCGCCCACCACGCGGACGGGGTCGAGGTGCGCCACGACGGCGGGCGGATCGCCGCCCAGCGGGTGATCGTGGCGATCCCGCCCACGCTGGCGGGACGGCTGCACTACGAGCCGGCGCTCCCGGCGGCGCGCGACGGGCTGACCCAGCAGATCCCGATGGGCAGCGTGATCAAGGTGCAGGTGGCCTACCCGGCGCCGTTCTGGCGCGACGCCGGGCTCAACGGGTTCGCGTTCAACCTGGACGACCCGCTGTGCGTCACCCTGGACAACTCGCCGCCGGACGGCTCCTGCGGCGTCCTCGTCGGCTTCTTCGAGGGCGCCCACGCCCGCGAGGCCGCCCGTCTGTCGCCCCGGGAACGCCGCGAGGCCGCCGTGGCCACGCTGGTGAAGCAGTTCGGGCCGGAAGCGGCGGAACCGATCGATTACGTCGAGCAGAACTGGATGGAGGAGGAGTACACCCGCGGCTGCTACGGCGGCCGCCTCGGCGCGGGCGGGTGGACCCAGTACGGTGCCGCGCTGGCCGCACCGGTCGGGCGTATCCATTGGGCGGGCGCGGAGACCTCCGACATCTGGAACGGCTACATGGACGGCGCCGTCCGTTCCGGTCATCGCGCCGCGGCCGAAGTGCTCGACCGTTTGGAGCGGTGAACGCCGGTTTTCGCTTGTCCGGTCTCAGGGGCGGTAGATCTCCTTGACCGTGGTGATCTGCTCTTCCCCGTTCACGGTGATCCGCGCGAGCACCGGGTTGCCGTCCCGCAGTTGCTGGATCAGCTGGTCGTCGCCGCACGGCAGGTCGCCGTTGCCCTCGTCGTCGATGGTGACCGATTCGGCAGGGCACAGGGTGGCCGCGCTGAACACCTCGGCGCCCGGCTGAAGCGGAAGCCGGTACGTCTTGCCGCCGGCCTGGTCGGTCATCAGCTGGAAGCGGACCATCCGCAGGTTCGCGTCGTATCCGGTGAACTGCACCCGCTGGGTGGAGTTCGGGAACTTGCGGTTCTGCTCGGCCGGTGCTTTCCCGGCGCCCGAGGCCTGGTCTCCAGCTGCAGGGAGCTGTTCGGCACGCCACAGACCACCTCGGTCCCGGCCTCCGTCAGGCGGGCGCAGGTCCACCGGCCCTGCACGTCGAGCACCCGCTCGCCGGGGCCTTCGGACCGCGGCAGTTTCCCGTAGTACTCGGTGATCACGTTGTACGCCTCGGTGCAGCCAGGCGTGGTGCCGTCGGTCGCGGCCACCGCGATCAGATCCATCTTCGGCCGCCCTGGCGCACCGACCTGGCCACCGTGCTTGCTGCAGTTGACGTCGCCGCCGGTCGATTCCGCGCCGGAACCTCCGGCGGCCGCTCCCTGGCCACCGCCCGCCTGCGCCTGTTCGACGGCCGCGTTCTTCACCGGAGAACCATTTCCCGCGACATTGTTCCCACTGCACGCGGAAAGTAGTGCGGTGGCGGCGACCGCCCCGCCGACAATGGCTGTTTTGATGGTCTTCTTCGCGGTGAATTTCATTTCAGCGCCCCTCTCGCATTCCTTGGTGAAGCTTTGTCCGGAAGACGCCGGAAGCGGAATGGGGTTGCTTCGAAAAGCCGGTGCCACGCAGAGTTGCCCGAAGGTTCGGACCGCCGTGTCCCCAAGGGCACGGCCCCGGATCACCGCGCAACCTCCCCGGCGTGGGCCGCCGGGGAGAGCGCGGAGCCGGTTACGGGATCACGCGGTTGCGCAGGTTGTTCGGGTACGGGCCTTCGCCGTGGATGTTCAGCTCGTTGCCCACCTCGAAGCTGTAATACGGGTGCGAGCGGAAATAGCTGTCCAGATTGTTGCCACCGAAGCAGATCAGATCCGCGCCACCGGCCGCCCTCGGCCCGTTGCACAGGCTGAGCGTCGGATATCGGAAGGAATCCACCGGCCGGAAACCGGCACCGCCGGGACCGGGAACGGGCAGGTGCCCGATCAGCCCGCCGGGATCACCCGGCCAGTTCGACTCGACGGGCTGCCGCCGCCCGTCCGCGAACAGCACGCCCTGGATGTTCCGTCCGGGCGGCTCGGTCTCCAGCACCGTGCCCGCGACGAGCGCGCCGAGACTGAACCCGACGATGTAGACCTTCGTTTCGAGGTCGCAGCCATAGGTGACATAAAGGTTGTACAGCGCAGTCCGGAGATTGGCGACGCCCGCGTCGACGTCGGCGTACAGGTTCACGTCCCCGGCGCCGTTGGGATACGGAATGCGCACCGGGTCGGCGCCGCCGGGAGCGAACGCCCGGTCCAGGAGTTTCTGTGCCCCGCCGTCCTGATAACCCGGGACGACGAACATGACGGGCCCGCACGGGCCGTCGGGCCGCGCGGGTGCCGCCTGTGCCGCGCCCGATCCGGCGATCGCTCCGGCCAGGGTGACGACGGACAGGACGGCGGTCGCGAGCAGACGTGCTCCGGTTCTTTTCATCGGTTTCTCCCCACTGTCGGATTTCCTCGCCGAACGCTAATGAGCGCCGATGAAATACCGATGAAATGCGGGAGAGTGCGGCCGTCGTGCCCACTTTCGGGTGAATTTGCCGTCCGCCGCGGCGAATGGCGGGAAACCGGCGGATCACATTGTCCTCTGTGGACAGATGTGATCCGTCAGCGGCGGCCGGCGGCCAGGATGACGAGGAACTGACCTCCGCCCGGCTCGACGCCCGCGGTCACCGGCAATCCCGGTACCAGGCGGGAAAACCGGTCTTCGAGCCAGTCCGCCGCTTCTTTGGCGTCTTGCTCGGTCGGACAGCGGGCCACCATTTCGCGGCCGCCCTTGCGCTCCAGCCGTCCGGCCACGGTGATCAGCGGCGCGGGTTCGACCACGTGCAGGCGGTCCGGCCAGGCGATGACCACCTTCACCGCGCCCTTGCGGGTGTTGCACCCGCGATGCGCGAGCCGCTCGGGGATCTTGGCCTTCCGATCGGCGGTCCGGCTGTCGACACTCGGCCCGCGCGGGTCGTTCACCGACATGTCCGGGTCGACCGGTTCGTCGCACACCCAGCAGCGCCAGCCGTCGCGCTCGGCCACGTCATCGAGAAGACTCATGCGATCAACCTAGTCTGCCGCTCCGCGCGTGCGTGCGACGAGCCGTGATCGTTCCGACGGGTCGCGAAAGCCACTTCCGCGACATCAGGTGTCCCGAAAGTGGCTTTCGCCGCACCGCCTACTTCGTGCAGTGGATCCCGGCTTCACCCCGGTACATCACGGAGCTGATCCTCACCGAGTACAGGTGGATGGTCACGCACCGCTCCTGCGCGAACCCGTACATCGAAGCTTCGTTGTAGGCCTGCAGCAACGCCGTCCGCTTGGCCGAGGCCGACGTCTTCTCCACGGTGGTCCCGAGGAACGCCCGGGTCTCCTCGGCGCTCGCCACTCCCGGTGCGAGTGTCATGAGTCCCGCGAGGACTACGGCGGCCCCCGTGGCGCGGGCGATCGTTCTGTTCATGATTTCCCCTCCTGATTTCATCGCTGGCAGTAGAGCCAGACGGTCGCGCTGTAGTAGCTCGTGTGCGATCGGACGTCGGCGCTGCGCCGATAGCACTGCGAGTCCAGCCAGCCGGTGTTGCGCGCGAAGGTGCGGGCGACCTTCTCCGCCGAGCTGATGGCGTCCGCCGGGTACGGTCCGATGCCGGTGGCGTGGAAGTCCCCCGTCTCCACGGCGAAAGCGGGCGGCGCCGACAAGGTCACCGCGGCCACCGCCAGGGCGGCCGCGGTCAGCAACTTCTTCATGAGAGCTCCCCTCTGAGTCGTCAGCCAGAATCGACTGACTCCCTTCAGTCGTTCATCTCAGCTAACGTGATGACCGTAAGGGAGGGTCGGATCGACTGTCAACTCATGTGAACGGCAATCTAGAAGAGATTCATTTCAGCTTACGGAGGTGAAGATGACCGAACCACGGGCGACCACGCTCACCGACCGGATCGACCGCCTCTTCCAGGTGGTCCGGCGGCCCAACGGCGAGCAGCACAGCCACGAGGAGGTGGCGCGGGCCTGCCGGGAGAGCACCGGCGAGTCGTTTTCCGCCGCCTATCTCTGGCAACTGCGGACGGGCCGCAGGGACAACCCGACCAAACGGCACCTCGAAGCGCTCGCCGCGTTCTTCCAGGTGCCGCCCGCGTACTTCTTCGACGACGAACAGGGAAGGGCTCTTGCCGAAGAGGTCGAGTTGCTGGGAGCGTTGCGCAACACCGCGGTGCGCAACCTGGCGTTGCGCGCGGTGACGCTGTCCGAGGAGGGGCTCGGCACCGTGTCCGACATCGTCGAGGCGATCAAGCGGCGCGAGTCCCTGCGTGACCAGGGGGAGTAGCCATGTTCGGCAGGAAGAGCGCGCTCTGGCGCAGATGTGAGCGGATCGCCTCCACCGTGCGACTACCGGAACCGTTCGACGTCACCACGTTGTTCGCCGAGGTCGCGGCGACGCGCGGGCGGCCCATCGAACTGGTGGCGCTCGAGGCGCGGCCGGGGGCGCCGTGCGGCGTGCTGGCGGCCACCGACCGGGCGGACTACGTCTTCTACACGCGGGACACTTCTCCGTTGCATCAGCGGCACATCCTGCTGCACGAACTCGGCCATCTGCTGTGCGGGCACGTCGAAGGCGAGGTGCGGCCGGAGGCGATCGCCGCGATGGTCGCGCCCTCGCTTTCGGTGGATCTGGTCCGCCGGGTCCTCGGCCGCACGACGTATGCGCAGGAGCAGGAGAAGGAGGCCGAACTCTTCGCGTCATTGCTCATGCGCCGAGCCGTGAGCGCCGGGCCGGAATCCGATCGGCTGCGCCACGCCCTCGGTTCGTGATCAGCTACCTGTCCGCCGCGCTGCTGGCGTTGATCGGCTTCACCCGGCTGATGGCGGTCCGCGCCGGGCCGCGGCATCTGGCCACGTTCTTCCTCAGCATGGCGGCGGGCCTCGCCGTCTCCGCCGACGTCACGGTCCGGTTGCTCGGTGACGACCTGCTCCCGCGGCTGGTCACCAACGCGCTGCAACTGCTCGCGATGCGCGCGCTGGTCCAGGTGGTCCGCAGTACCCGGTCACCGGTAAAGCCGACCCCGTTCTGGCCCATCGTGCTCTGCTGGGCGGTGATGATCCTGTGCTACGTGGACATCGTCCCGCATCGGCTCGAGCTGGGCACGTCCGCGTTCCAGTGGCGATCGAGCGTCGTCGCGTATCAGGTGGTCCTCTCGACGTACGGGGTCACCTGCCTGGTGATGTTCACCCGTACGCTGGCCCGCAGCGCCGCGGGCCGTCCACAAGGGACGTTCCGGACCGGCCTGCGGATCCTGATCTGCGCCGCCGTCGCGACCATCGCGTGGGTCCTGTTCTCCGGGCTTCCCACGCTGTGGCTGGAGATCACCGACCTCGCGGACCTCGACTTCATGCCGCGCGCCCGCCTCGTCGGGCTCGGCGCGATGGTGCTGTGGGTCCTCGGCGGACTGTTCACCACCTGGGACGGCGCGCTCCGGCTGGCCCGCGCGTGGCGGGGGATCCGGGCGGTGACACCGTTGTGGAAGGAACTCGTCGCCGCCCACCCACAGATCGCGCTGCCCGTGCGTCACGATCTCGAGTTCACGTTGTACCGCAGGGTGATCGAGATCCGTGACGGCCTGCTCGCGTTGCGGGCACACGTTCCACCGCAGCTCGGGGATTGGCTGCGCACCCCGGTCGACGAACCCACGCGCGCCGCCGCCGAACTCGCGGCGGCGCTGGTGATGCGTGAGGCCGGCCGCAGCTGGCCGCGCCCTCCGGCCGGGCCGGACAGCGCGCATCCCGGTGTGCGGGAGGAAAGCGCCTGGCTGAGCGCGGTGTCGTCCGCGTTCACGCGCTCCCTCGTCGTGCGGGAAGTACGGGAACGCGCACTGGCGGAGGCCGGGCGGTGAACCCGGCCGCTGCTCGGGGACGAAGATTCGGGCGATACTCGCGTCCGCCCCGCTCAAGCCGAGCCGGCGCCCGGTTTCGCCGTTCGCCGGATCCGCGGGTGCCCGGCTGTTAGGGTCCGGCCATGCGGGTGTGGTGGTGTGGCCTGGTCGTGGGCGCGGTCGCGCTGCTCGGCGCGTGCGCCGGAGGCGGGTCGGGGCAGGGCAAGGTGGTGCCCTCGTCGACGGCGACCATCCCGACGACAGGCCTTGTGCAGACGACGTCGCGGCCGCCGGAGACGCCGGTGACCACCACGACCCGGAGTGCGACGCCTACCACGACGCGCGCGACGACCCAGCGCACCACGACTCAGCGCAAGACGACCGCGAATCGCCCGACGCCCCCGCGCCGGACTCCGCCCCGGACCCGCTGAGGCCGCGCCAGAGCCGCGGAAAAGTCAGTCTACTGTGGACAGTCACGCTGTCCGTGCCCTCTCCGGGCCGCGAGACCGTCACATCCGCTCGGGCCGGGTGGTATAGGTTGGTGCACCGGAAACCCGCGCGCGTTGCTGTGGTCACGATCTGTCTCAACTCAAAGTCATGAAGATTCCTGCGGCTACCGTGGTCGTCGGGCTCCGCAAGCCTGTCGCACCGATTTCGACGACTACGTCGCGGCCCTTGCCTTGCTCCGGGTTCTTCATTCCGTCTCGCAGGTTCTTCAAAGGAAAGTATATGTAATAGCTCCAGCCTGGTCCCAGGGTGACCGGCAGGCAATCCTTGCAGCGTACGATGTCTCCTTTGTGCAAAGTGCAGTAGAACGCCGCCTTGTCGGTCGTATGGTTCAGCCACGAGTTCTCCCCTTGTTGAAACCGCGCGCTCGACAGGGCTGTGTCGGACCGGCCGGTATTGGTGACCTTGACGGCCAGCCAAATCTGCTTGTAGCGCGCCAGGAGCTCGTCGGTGACCTTGGGGGCCTTGCCGCTGTCAAGCCATACGTCCTGCTTTCCGCTTTCGCCGTGCACAAATTGAATTCTGCTACTGAATTCCAACCGGGGGCCGGAGACCTCGAACTGCTCCTTGGCCTCCTCGAGCTGCTTGTTCGCCCAGAAGGCGCCCGCCGCGGACACCAGGAGGGAAATTATTCCCACGATAAGCGCACAGGACGCTATCTTGTTCTGTCTTATGAGGTGGCGGGTCGCATCTTTCCCCTGGAAGTCCTCTATGACCACCGTTCGCCCCTCAAGTCTCGCGCGGCTGCCCGTACTCTTGCCCGACAGTCGCCGCTACGGACCGGCGTGTTACGACGATCGACGAGTCCCGGTTCCGGCGGGTTCAGCTGATGAAGCCCGCCGATTTGAGCCAGTCGCGGGCGACCGTGGCGGGCTTCTGGCCGTCGACGCTGACCTTCTTGTTCAGGTCCGTGAGCGTCGCGGTGTCGAGCTTCTCGGCGATCGGCGTGAAGACCTGCTCCAGCTGCGGGTATTTCTGGGCGAGCGGAGCGGTGATCGTGATCGCGGGGTTGTACGTCGGGAAGAAGTGCTTGTCGTCCTCGAGCACGGTGAGGTTCTGCGCGGCCACGCGCCCGTCGGTGGACGCGACCGAGCCGAAGGCGCAGGGCTCTCCCTTGCCGATGCTCGGGTAGACGACGGCGTCGTTGAGCAGGTGCACGTGCGGGTCGGGCAGGGTGAACCCGTAGGTCTTCGCCAGGCCGGGGAACCCGTCGTCGCGGCTTTTGAACTCCGGCCCCATACAGGTCGAGGCCGCGGCCGGGTCCCGCTTCACCAGGGCCGCGTAGTCGGACAGCGTCTTCACGCCGGTCCGGGCCAGCGTCGCCGGATTGCCGGCGAGGGCGTAGGTGTCGTTGGCCGGCGAGCGTGCCCACCAGGTGACTCCGTTGGCGGTGTCGGCCTGTTTGACCGCTTCGAACTGCGCCTGCGGATCACTGATCGGCTTGGTCTGGTTGAGGTAGCTGATCCAAGCGGTGCCGGTGTATTCCCAGTACAGGTCGACCGCGCCGCTGGTGAGCGCCTGGCGGACGTTGCTCGAGCCGGTGATGTTGGTCTTGTCCTGCGGGCTCGCCCCGGCCGCCTGCAGCGCGACGAGGGCGATCTGGCCGAGCAGCAGCTGCTCGTCGAACTCCTTGGAGCTGACGCGGATCTGGGCGCCGTTCAGCGCGTCGATCTTCTTGATGGATCCCGCGCCCACCTGGGCACCGGTCTCGTCCTTGCCGATCGTGCAGCCGGCCGCGAGAGCGGCTGACACGACGAGCGCGAGTACAGCGGCGGTCGTGCGCTGGAGCATCCGCATGGGTTGGTCCTCCTTGACGTCGGTCGAGCTACGTGCCGCGCGGGTGCAGGACCTCCTCGGCGACCAGCCCGAGCCAGTCGACGAAGAGCGCCAGTGCGGCGACGATGATGCCGAAGGTCAGGCTCAGGATCGGGCGGTTCAGCCCGATCCCGGCGACAAGTCCTCCGCCGAGACCACCACCGTCGATGAACGTCGCCAGCGTCGCGCTCGCGATGGTGAGTACCAGCGCGGTCCGGATCCCGGCGAGGATCACCGGGACGGCCAGCGGCAGTTCGATCCGCCACAGGATGGCCGCCTTGCCCATGCCCATTCCGCGCGCGGCGTCGACGACGGTCGGGTCGACGCCGTCGAGCCCGACGATCGTGTTGCGCAGCACCGGCAAGGTCGCGTAGACGACGAGTGCCGTCACCGCCGTCGCGGTGCCTGTGCCGATCCAGAGCGCGAGCAGCACGACGAGCCCGATCGACGGGATCGCCTGGCCGAGGTTGCCCAGCCCCAGGCCGATGGGCCGGGCCCAGCGGGCGCCGGCGCGAGTGAGCAGGACGCCGAGCGGGAGGGCGATGGCGATCGTGCACACCGTCGAGATCAGGGTGAGCCGCAAATGCGCGCCCAGTTCGGTGAAGATCTCTCCGGCGTTGAGAAAGCGCTGTTCGATCGAGTCGAGCGGGTGCGCGCGCACGATCATGAAGAGCGCCAGCAAGGCCAGGGTCAGCAGGATCGGGCGCACCAGCAGCCCGAGCCGTCGCCGATGAGGCCGCACCGGCACCGTGGTGTCCGAACCTGGCGCAGGTGCCTCCTCGACGTCCGAGACCGCGGGTGCGGGTGCTTCGGCAGTGGTCCGCAGCGCCGCGACGAGGCTGGGCACGTCGCACACCATCGGCGGCCGTGCGGTGCTGTCTTCGGTGACCACGACCGCGGTGCTGCCGGTCCGCACCATCACGTCCAGCACATCCCGCAGGGTGTCGTCGGGCCGGACCGGCGGCAGGCCGTCCGACCCGGCCGCCGGCTGGAGCTCCAGGTCACCCACCCGGATGAGCGCGAGCCGTTTCAGGTTCCGCTTCGAGCCGACGAAGCTCGCGACGTAGTCGTCCGCCGGCGCGGCGAGGATCGCCTGTGGCGTGTCGTACTGGGCGATCACCGACCGCGGCCGCAGCACGGCGATCCGGTCGCCGACCTTCAGCGCCTCGTCGAAGTCGTGTGTGACGAACACGATCGTCTTACGCACTTCCCGTTGCAGGCGAAGGAATTCGTCCTGCAACCGGGCGCGTGTGATCGGATCGGTGGAACCGAACGGCTCGTCCATCAGCATGACCGGCGGATCCGCGGCCATCGCCCGCGCCACGCCGACGCGCTGCTGCTGACCGCCGGAAAGCTCACGCGGATACCGGATGCCGTGCTCGCGGGTCAGGCCGACGACGTCGAGCAGCTTGCCTACGCGGTCGGCGATACGTCGTCGAGTCCAGCCCAGCATCCGCGGCACCACGCCGATGTTGGCGTCCACCCGCAGGTGCGGGAAGAGGCCGATCTGCTGGATGACGTAGCCGGTGTTGCGCCGGTGTTCGTCGAGGTCGAGCGCCGACACGTCGGTGCCGCCGATCGTGACGACGCCCGCGGAGGGCTCGACGAGCCGGTTGATCATCCGCATGGTCGTCGTCTTGCCGCATCCCGACGGACCGGTGAGCACGACGATTTCGCCCGCGGGAACGCGCATCGTCAGGTTTTCGACCGCCGGTACCGCACGGCCGGGGTAGTTCTTGCTGACGTCCCGCAGTTCGATCGTCTCACCGCCCATCCCGGCCGCCGCTCCCGACGCCGCCGAAGCCGCCGCCCGGCGGGCACGGGGACGTCGCCGTGTCGTCAGCTTGCCGACCACCACGAAGGCCAGGTCGAACAGCAACGCCAGCACCATGATCCCGAGCGTTCCGGTGAGTACCTGGTTCAGTGAGTTGACCGAGCCGAACCGGCCGAGACCGTCGAAGATCTCGTTGCCGAGGCCCGGGCCCTTGACATACGCGCCGATGGCCGCGATACCGATCGTGATCTGCGTCGAGACCCGGATGCCGGAAAGGATCACCGGCCAGGCAAGCGGCAGGCGCACGCGGAACAGCAGCCGCGCGCGGCCGAACCCCATCCCGCGCGCCGCGTCCACCACGGCCGGATCGACGCCACGCAACCCGACGATCGTGTTGCGCGTGATCGGCAGAAGCGCGTAGAGCACCAGTGCGCACAGGACATTCGTCAGCCCCAGCCCGAACGGGCCGATCAGGATGCCCAGCAGCGCGATCGACGGGATGGTCAGGAACGCCGCGGTCGTCGTGGTCGCCATCGCGCCGAGCCACCGCCGCCGGTAGGTGAGCAGCCCGATCGTCATTCCGATCAGCACGGCCAGTGCCATCGCCGCCAGGGTGAGATCCACGTGCAGGATCGCGTCGTTCACGACGTCGATCCAGTTCTCTCGGAGGTACTCCGACAGGCTCAGGGCGCCGCTCCTCTGACGTCGCAGGGCAGAAAATGGCCGACCACGTCAGGTTCGGCCAGGTCTCAGCCCAACACGTCCGAGGGCTCCTGTCCACAGCTCGGCGTAAAGATTCGGCACGGCTCGAGTGCGCACGCCGATTCTCGGTGTGGTGGGGAGAAGGTGTCACCGGCCATCGATCCGGGTACCCCTTGGACACGGTTCACACTTCGGCTCGAGCGGGGACTGGATGGTGGGGGATTACTGGTGGGTCGGTGCGGTGGGTGCGGCGATGGTCGTCGGCACCGGCGTGCTGCGCCGGTCAGAAGACCGCAAGTGGCGATCGTTCGTCCTCGAGATCGGCACTCAGGCGGGTTGGATGCTGGTCATCGTGTTCGTGATCAAGCCTCTGGTGCCGGCGAATATCCTCGGGACCATCATTCTGGTCGTGATCGTTCTCTGTGTCCTCGCGGTTCCCTTGGTCACTTTGAGCACGAGGAAACGACACAAACCGGAGTAGGGACAGGCCAAGGCCTCCGGACGCAACCGTCCATTATGGACAATATGGCGGCTGCGCCCGGAGGCGGCCTCACGCGTCGACGAAGAGCGTGCCGGCGTCAGCGAGTCGTTCGACCACGTGGGCCGGTTCGAGCAAGGCCTCCGGGGTGTAGAGGCCGGGCGGCACCGCTTCTCCGCGCAGGCCGAGCAAGCGTTCGAGCCCCAAGGCGAGGCCGAGCGAGGTCAGCGGACGCTGGCCGTGCGGATGGATCATGTACCGGCTGACGCTCAAGGGGTCACCCGTCGGGCCCGCCCCGTCGAGATCGACGCGAATCTCGACGGACGGACCGTCGCCCCGGCGCGATCCCGCGGATCCACCGACCGCGAACACGAATTCGACGTTCGGCGCGCCCGTCGCGAGCGACAGGCTGGTCACGTCGAGGATCGGAACGGTCTGGCCGGTGACCGTGGTGCCGTCGAGGCTGCGCAGCTCCACCCGGGACTCGGCCGCGCCGGACCAGGCGAACACGCCGTCGCGCCGCGCGTACCCGGCCGAGGTGACCTCCGCCCAGCGCGCCAGATCCGCGAGTCCCGCGGGCCCGCCCGCGTCGTTCTCATCGAGGATCGCGCCGATCCGGATCGTGTCGACCCGATCGAACCGCTCGGCCCACGCCAGCACGGTGAGGGTGATGACGCCCGCGGCCCAGTGGCTGGCCATCAGCACCGGCGCGGCCGCCGGGCGCTGCGCGACTGCGGTGACCTCCGGCGCGATGTCGATCATGCCGCTGGACAGGCTGGCGTAGGGCACACCGTGGTCCTGGGCGAAACGCAGCCCGTTCAGCCTGCTGTCCCACAGCGTCGCGACCACCGCCGTGTACTGCCCGCCGGCGGGCAGCCCGAGATCACCGCGGGCGAGATCGACGGTCACCGCGGTGGCGCCGCCCACTTCGTCGGCCACCCGCCGCGCGCGTGCCAGATTCCGGCCCGCGATGGTCAACGGCAACTCCGGGTACCACCGCCGTAAGAGGGCGGCGGTATCCGAGCCCGCCTGCCCAGCCCCGCCCAGTAACAGAACCGATCCCCGCTGCTCCACGTGTTCCTCCTTCGATTCCCCAAAACCTACATTTTGTAACTTACACGATGTAGCTAGGATGGTGTGGATCACGAGAGGAGGGCGATGACCACCGCACCGACCCGTCTGTCCAAACAAGCCCGGCGCGAGCAGTTGCTCGACGTGGCCCTGGCGATCGTGCGGGCGAGTGGCGCCGACGGGTTGACGCTGCCCACCCTCGCCGAGGCGGCCGGGGTGAGCAGGCCGATCGTGTACGACCACTTCGGTACCCGCCCGGGACTGTTGCTGGCGCTCTATCAGCGACTCGACGAACAGCACCGGACCGCCATCGCGCAGGCGCTGAAACAAGCCTCGCCGACCGCGGCGGACATCGCGGGGACCATCAGCGTCGCCTACTTCGCCTGCGCCACCGACCTTCCGGAGTTCAACGCCGTTTCCTCGGCGCTGAAAGGCAATCCGGAAATGGAGGCGATCCAGCACGAGCTGCACGACGGCTACACCGATCTGATGGCCGACGCTTTGACGCCGTACTCCCCCCTGGACCAGGCGGCACTGAGACTGCACTGCGTCGGCGCGCTCGGCGCCGCCGAGGCGATCGCCGTCGAACTGAACCGGGGCGCCACGACCGCCGCCGACGCCATCACGGCTTTGACCGGCGTCATTCTCGGCCGCATCGAGCGAGCCGACGGCAGGACGTGATCCCTGGTCCCAGAAGGCTCAGGTCGGACACCACCGCGTCCTGGCCGAAACCGACGCCGCGGGCCACCTCGGCGGCGGCACGACTCAAGGGCTCGGCCTGTGCAGGGCCTTCGGAGGTCGCCCGCTTGGGGAACCTATGGCGAGGTAGGGCCAAAATGGCGTGATCGAGCCCCTGTCGCGCAGGCTCTCAGCGCTGACTTCGCGATGAGAGGGGACAGCGTGGTCCCGAGTACCCGCCGGTTGACGATCAAGGGACCTCGTAGAACTTGTCGTAGTGGCCCGGCGCGTAATAGAACTTGCCGTTTTCGTCCATGACGAGGCGATCCGGCTTCGGCCGCTTGTCCTCCGGCAACGGCTTGCCGTGCACGTCCGTGTACTGGTCGGCGTCCCGGATGGGTTTGTTGTCGTACTTGGGTGTCGGGTGGACATCGAACTCGTAGTACTTGCCGTTGTACGGTTTAACCGGCTTACCGTCCGGGCCGAACGGTTGAGCGGCGGAATTGTGGCCGTCGCTCGTCTTGCCGTTGTGCGGCAGCCTGCCCTCGTTCCCGACCTTGCCGCCCGCCTGGCCGTGGTTCCCGTAGATCCGGCCGCCCCAGGTCGAGCCCGGGCCGGGGGTGGGGTTGTTCCCCAAGCCCAGCGAGTTGAGCTTGTTGTTGTCCACGTTGTCGTGCCAGGCGCCGAACTGGCCGCTGTCCTTGTGGTCGCGGATCCACTGTTTCATCTTGATCGCCGCGTCCTTCTGCGCCTGGGTCAGCTCGTCGAACTTGCCGAGGTTCGGCGAGAGGTCGGACGGCTGCTCGGGTTTCGGCTGAGGCTTCTTCCCTTTGCCGCCGCCTCCGCCGCGCGTGCCGCTGTACTCGCCGCCGCCCGGTTTCGGGCCACCGGGTTTCCCCGCCGGACCGGTCTTGCCCGTGTCGATCTTGCGGAGCGCCTTCTCCGCCTCGGCGAAGATGTTCTTCGCCTTCTTCATCAACGGCGCGAGCGCCCTCATCGCCTTGATCAGTTTGGTGACGACGGTGGCGATCTTGGCGGCGGTCTTCGCGATGGCGGCGGTGACCTGGGGCAGCACCCAGGTCATGCCGATGCCGGCCGTCGCCAGTACCTGCAGGGCCCAGCTGATCAGCCTGGCGATCAGTTCGGCGATGGTGTCGCGGACCAGGGTGCGGACCGCGGTGACGACCTCTCCGCCGATCCGGGTGCCGGACGACGCGCCGCCGGCGGCCTGCTGGCAGGCGCCGATCAGCGCCGCGACGTCCGCTCCCCGCGTCCGGTAGGCGTCACCGGCGGTACCGGCCCAGTTCGCGGTTTCGGCGACGACCATCGCGTCCAGATCGACACTGATCGAGCCGAGTTCACCGGCCACGTTCTGCCACGTTTCGGCGTGCGCGGCGATCTCGTCCGGTGCTCCGGCGAGGGCGTCGAGCGCCTCCTTCAGCGGTCCGACATGCTCCATCAGCCAGCCGACCCCGGCGGCGAGGATGGTGCCGAACGGATCGAGGGCCGCGGACACCGCGTCCATGGCGAGGCCGACCGAGCCGAGGGCGACGGACGCCCAGTCACCGCTTTCGATGGACGCCTTGAGTTCGGTCGCGGACTCGAGCAGGGGAACGCCGGACACCGCGGTGGTGGAGTCCTTCGGTGTGGCGACGAGAGGGTTGGTCATCGCTGGACCTTCTCCTTCGCCGGAATCGCGGCCTCGTACTGCTTGAACATGTCGACACCGGCCGCGTCCTGCTCGGTGTAGGACTGTTCGGCCGTGCGCAGGTTGGCGGCGGTCGCCTTCACGCCGTCGATCGCGGCCTTGATCGAGTCGATCGTCTTCTCCTCCACCGGGTTGATGAAGGGCGGCACGAAGGCGCAGATCAAACCGTAGGCCTCGTCCGACATGGCCGCGGTGTTCGCCGCCGCCAGCACGGTGCCCAGCCGCTCGGCGATCCCGTCGACGTTGGCCGCGTGCTTGCCGATTTCGGCCGGTACGACCTGGAAACTCATCTGCCTTCCCTTCGCGTGGAGACGTCGCTCCCGCTCGATGATCGTCAGGCTCAACGCGGACACGATGCCATCCGCTCGAGGCCGGCGTACGAGCTTTGGGCGGACGGACACCTCTTCTTGCCCGAAAGGGCACGAGCCGGACGGGTCCACTGTGGACACTCAGTGATCACGCGGCTTCGGGGCGAGGGACTGAGTCAGCAGGCGAAGCGGTTTTCCCTGTTTGTCCAGCGGGATGATGTGTCCGCCGTCCATCTCTGTCTTGCGTTCTGCCAATGCACGGCTGCACCGGGCCCAGCACTCGGAGACCCGGTTCCAGTTCGTCAACGTGGCCCGCTGGACGAGCCGGGAGGCGTGGGAGGCCGCCACCGCGGACTCCGTCGAACCACGACAGTCCGCGTCATCGCCGGCGAAGCGGTGCGTGCGGGGGGTCGGGTGGGCAAGTCCGGCGGCCCGGGTGAGGGCACCGGGTGCTCGCCTGCGGTTCCTCACCCGATCCGCGGTGCTCGATCGAGTAAGGCGGCGCCGAGTAGTCTCCTTTGTGGATTGTGCGCCGGTGACTCTGTGGGTCTCCTCATGAGGGTGCCATGAACCCGTGGGAATCGATGTTCATCCGGCCGGCCTGTCAAACTGGGGACCTCGAAACGCGTCATCGGGGCTTCGAGCGGGTATACCGCGATCGCGATGTGAGCGCGGCCGCGGTGGCGAGTGGGACAGGAAAGAGCTTCGAGTGCCTTCTGAGGATGCTGTGAGCGGCAGGCTTGATGTGTTCGCCGCGGATGGCGAGGTGGGTCGCGACCTGGCCGCGGTGGACTGGGCGGCCACTCCGCTCGGGCCGCCCGACGGGTGGCCGCTGAGTTTGCGGACGGCGGTCGGCATCCTGCTTTCTTCGCGGTTCTCCATGTGGATGGCGTGGGGTCCGGAGCTCACCTTCTTCTGCAACTCCGCGTACCGGCACAACACGCTGGGACGGAAGTACCCGTGGGCTCTCGGCCGCCCGGCGAGCGAGGTGTGGGCGGAGATCTGGGGCGACATCGGCCCGCGCATCGAAACCGTGCTCTCCACCGGCAAGGCGACGTGGGACGAAGGGCTGCTGCTGTTCCTCGAGCGCTCCGGTTACCTGGAGGAGAGCTACCACACGTTCTCCTACAGCCCGCTGTCCGACGACACAGGCCAGGTGGTCGGCATGTTGTGCGTCGTGAGCGAGGAGACCGATCGGATCATCGGCGAGCGCCGGATGGCGACGCTGCGCGACCTCGGCTCGGACCCCAGCGTGATCACCACCGAAGCCCAGGTGCTCGCCTTCGCCGTCGGTCAGCTCAACCGGAACACCCGTGACCTTCCGTTCACCCTGATCTACCTGTTCGATGACGACGGCTCGGCGCGGCTCGCCGCTTCGACCGGGCTCGCGGAGGACGTCACCGTGCCGTTGCCGGGGTTGCCGGTCGAGCAGATGGCCGAGGGCGGGACGGCGCTGTTCGATCTCGACGAAGACAGGATGGCCGAGCTGCCCGCGGGGGAGTGGCCCGCACCTCCCACCCAGGCCTTGGCCATTCCGCTGAGACAGCAGGGAGGGGTGCCCCACGGGTTCTTGGTGGCCGGGCTGAACCGGTATCGCGATCTCGACGACGGCTACCGCGGCTTCATCGAACTGGTGGCGACGCATATCGCCGCCGGGGTCACCAGCGCCCGCAGCTTCCAGGCGCAGCAACGGCGCGCGGAGGAACTCGCGGAACTGGACAGGGCGAAAACCGTCTTCTTCTCGAACATCAGCCACGAGTTCCGCACTCCGCTCACCTTGATCATGGGACCGGTGCAGGGGCTGCTCTCCGGCTCGCCGGGCCTGGACGACGCCGCTCGTGCGGATCTGGAGGTCGTCCACCGCAACGGATCCCGGCTGAGCAAGCTGGTCAACACGCTGCTGGACTTCTCGCGGATCGAGGCGGGGCGCATGCGGGCCCGCTTCGCGCCGGTGGACCTCGCGTCCGTAACCGCCGAACTGGCCAGTGTGTTCCAGTCGGCCGTCGAGCGGGCCGGTCTGCGCTTCACCGTGGACTGCCGTCCTTTGACCGAACCGGTGTACCTGGACCTCGACCTGTGGGAGAAGGTCGTCTTCAATCTCCTGAGCAACGCGGTGAAGTTCACGTTCGAAGGAGCCATCACGGTCACCGTGGCCCAGGACGCGACGGCGGCGACCGTCGTCGTGGCCGACACCGGTGTCGGCGTGCCGTCCCGGGAGGTGCCTCACCTGTTCGAGCGGTTTCATCGGATCGAGAACACCCGCGCTCGCTCCCATGAAGGCAGCGGGATAGGTCTCGCGCTGGTGCGCGAACTCGTGGAACTGCATGGAGGCGCCATCGTCGCTGACAGCACCGAAGGCGTGGGCACGACGTTCACCGTCCGGCTCCGTTTCGGTTCCGGTCACCTCCCCGCCGATTCACTGGCCGCGTCCAGTGACCGTTCCGGCCCGGCCGCCACCGCGGAACCGTTCGTGCTGGAGGCCGGGCGCTGGTCCTCCGATACTCCGGAAATCGCCGGGACCGCCGACCCCCCGGCGCGGCACCCGGCCACTCCCGCGCGGGTCGTGATCGCCGACGACAACGCGGACATGCGCGAATACCTGACCCGGCTTCTCACCGGGGCCGGGTACGTGGTCCAGGCCGTCGCGGACGGTGGTGAGGCGATCGACGCCGTTCGCACCAAGCCGCCGGACCTCGTCATCAGCGATGTGATGATGCCGGGGCTCGACGGCCTCGGCCTGGTCGGGAAGCTGCGCGGCGAACCGCGTACCGCCGCCGTACCCGTTTTGCTGCTCTCGGCACGGGCCGGTCAAGAAGCCTCCATCGAGGGGTTGCGAGCCGGCGCCGACGATTACCTCGTCAAGCCGTTCGCCTCGGCCGAGCTTTTGGCCCGCGTCCGGGCGATCGTCGAACTCGCCCGGTTGCGCGCGCGGTCCGCCCGGTGGCGTGCCGCGCTGATCGACTCGCTGCAGGAAGCCTTCTTCGTCTGTGACGAACAGGGCGCCGTCATCGAGATCAACAGCGCGTTCACCGAGATCCTCGGTTACGGCCCGGAAGGCCTGCCGTACCAACCGGTTCACCCGTGGTGGCCGGACGCGGACACCGATCCCGACGCCTACCGGCTCGTCGCCGACGCCTTCGACATGTTCCTGCGGAATCGCCGGGGCAGTTACACGATTCCCGTCGCTCACCGTGACGGGCACCGGCTGTGGGCCACCGCCAGCTTCAACCAGGTCGAAGATCCCGACAGCGGCAGACGCGTCACGGTCGGCACGTTCCGTGACGTGACCGCGGAACACTACGCGATTCAGCGGCAGAGCGCCCTGTCCGGTTTGAATCAGCAACTCGCGCAGGCGGACTCGATCCAGGAGGCGCTGATCGCCGCGATGGACGAGTTCCGCCGGGTCTGGAAGGCACGACGGGTGCTGGCTGTCTCTTTTCCCGCCCATTCCGGCAACGCCGATCCGGTGATCGTCGGCGAACCGGTCCTTTGGGCGGACCTGACGACGCGCTCCAGGCACGCTGTGGCCGCCTTGCGTGACTCCGATCCGCTGAGTCTCGTGACAGGTGAGCCCGGCACGGTGGGAATTTCGCTACAGCACCCCGACGGTGCCTTGGTCCTGTGGCTCGAACTGGCCGAATCCCGGCCGATCACCGCTGAAGACGAGACCTTGTTGACGCTGCTGGCCGGACGGCTGGGACAAGGCCTGGCCCGAGCGCGTCAGATCGATCAGCAGCGGGAGATCGCGCTGGCGCTCCAGCACGCGATCCTCGGTCCGCACCGGCTACCCGACGGGTTTTCGGCCCGGTATCAGCCCGCCAACAGCCCGCTGCAGGTCGGTGGTGACTGGTACGACGTCGTCGAGCTCGAAGACGGACGTATCGCGTTGGCCGTCGGTGACTGCGTGGGCCACGGTCTCGCCGCGGCCACCGTGATGGGCCAGCTGCGCAGCGCGTGCCGTGCCTTGCTGATGGAGAACCCCAGTCCGGCGGCGGCGCTCAGCGGGTTGGACCGCTTCGCCGCCCGTCTGCCCGGTGCCGTCTGCACCACCGCGTTCTGCGCGGTGCTTTCGCCGGACACCGGCGAGCTGAGCTATGCCGCGGCCGGGCACCCTCCGCCGGTGCTGGTCGACGCGGACGGGACATCCCGGCTGCTCGAAGGCGGCCGCTCGATCCCGCTGGGTGTCCTGCCCGGCAGACCGCGTCCCGAGGCCCACGTCGTCATCCCTGCACGGGCCACGCTGCTGTTGTACACCGACGGTCTCGTCGAACGGCGTCGCTGCTCGCTCGGCGACGGTATCGACCGCGCGGCCGCGGTGGTCGCAGCGAACCGTGATTCCACTCTCGAAGGACTGGCCGGACTGCTCATGTCCGAGCTGGCTCCGCCCGATGGATATGAGGACGATGTGGCGCTGCTGACCTACCGGAGGCCAGGCCCGCTCGATGTGAGTTTTCCCGCCGACGCGGGAGAACTGGCGTCCGTGCGCCGAGCGTTGCGCGACTGGCTCCAGCGCTGCGGGCTCGAGGTCGACCTGATCCAGAACATCCTCGTCGCGGCAGGCGAGGCCATCGCCAACGCCGTCGAGCACGGTCATCGTGACGATCCCGATGGCCTCGTCCGGCTCCAAGCGTCCGCCTCGGCCGGCAGCGTGACCCTGATCGTCAGGGACACCGGCTCGTGGAAGACTCCCAGCCCGGACGCGGATTCCGATCGCGGACGCGGCTTGATCCTGATGCGTGCCTTCATGGACGAGGTCACCGTCGAACGAGGAAACGCCGGAACCACCGTCCAGCTGAAGGCGAGGTTTTCCTGATGAGCACTCAACTCACTCTCACCACGGACAGCCGTGAGGACGGCGTTGTCCTGCTGATCGCCTCGGGTGAGATCGACATGAGCAACGTCGACGCCTTCGGCGAAGCCCTCGCTGACGCGACGCGGAAGGGCACGGCCATCGTCGACCTGCGCGGGGTGGAGTACCTCGACAGTGGCGGCATCAACGCCCTGTTCGCCTATGCCGACCGGATCCGTATTCGCACCAACGCGCTGCTGGTGCCGGTGCTCACCGTCAGCGGACTCGCCGAACTCGTCGACGTCGAGCGGTGATCGCCCGCGCTCACGCCGGAGTCCGAGGAAATCAGGTGAGCTGACCGAAGTCTTACGGTGGGTCGGTGCTGTCAAGCGTCTGTCTCGTCGAGCCATGCGATCTGGGCCGGGTATCGGCCGTGCTTGCGTGACACCATGGTCGCTCGGCCCGGGGGCAGCAGGGCGGGTGCGACGGGGCCTATCTGCGGGCCGTGGGCGGGGTCGCCGTTCCCGACAAGGCCCGGCGTGCCGATGGCGCGCAGTTGGTCAGCTATCGGGTCACTGGCTTGCTTGTCGCTGCTCGTGGTTCTCCCGGCGATGATCAGGTGGAGTCCGACGTCCTTGGCCAGGGGGAGGAATTCCCGTAGCGGTTCCAGCGAGTCGGCGCCGTGCACGAGGTCGTAGTCGTCGACCACGACGAACAGTTCGGGGCCGGTCCACCAGCTGCGTTTCTTGAGCTGTTCCTGGGTCACGTCGGGGCCCGGCAGCCGTTTCCGCAGGGAACCTGCCACGTCCGACATCGCGCCGTCCAGCTGATTGGCCGACACGATGTAGGCGATCAGGTGCTCGGCCTTGACGAACTCGAGCATGGTGCGCCGATAGTCGACCAGGAGAATGGTGGCCTCCTGTGGCGTGTAACGCTCCTCGATTCCGCGCACGACGGTTCGCAGGAAGTTCGTCTTGCCTGACTGTGGCCCCATGAAGGCCATGAAGTGCGATTCGGCGGCGAAGTCCAGGTACACCGGTTCGAACGTGGTCGCACTGATGGCCACAGGCGCGCGACGATCGGCGTGGCCGGTGTCGGACTCGACGACATCCTCATACCGCACCGTCAGCGGCAGTGATCGGAGGTGTTCGATCACGTCGGGCGGCAGGTCGGTGAACGGAACCGCGCCGAACGTCGCGGAGTCGAAGCGCGACTGAGTCGCGAACATGGCGGATTCGAACTGCACGCTCTCGGCGAACGTCGCAGCGGTGAAGACCGCGTCCCCGGTGAACATCACCGACTCGAACACCGCGGCCCTGGCGAACGTGACGCTGGAGAAGTCCGCTTGACCGGTGAAGGTCGCGGACCTGAAAAGCGTATCGCCGGCGAAGGCCGTACCGCTGAACGCCGCGCCGCCGATGAAGGTGGCCGAGGTGAACGTCGCTGAACGGAGCTCGCAGTCTTGCAGGTCGAACTCCAGTAGGACGGCACCGGACAGGTCGATGTCGACGTCCTGCCAGAACGCCTCATCGGGCCCGTGTGGCCGGAGGTGGGCCGCCAAGATCGTCTGCGCGGTCTGGCGGACCCGGTGCTCCTGCGTCTTGATCCGGTCCGCGGCCAGATCGCGAGTGGCGTCGGTGAACATCCGCAGGTACGCGCAGAGCACGTTGACGATGGTCTGCCGCTGGTCGGCGTTGCTCTGCCCCAGGCGTTCCAGCGCGTACAGCCCACCCAGCTGTACGGGTGGCTTCTCCGAACCGAGCTGCTCGACCGCCTTGCTGTACAGCTCCGCGACGCGGCGTTCGGCCGCGTCGTGCTGCGATTCCCCCGCCACCCGCTCCTGAAGCGCGTGCGCCTTGGCGACAGCGTCCTGGTCGAACTCCTTCTGCTTCAACGCGATCTCCGCACTGCGTTGCCGCCGGGCCGCGAGCAGCAGGGCCGCCGCACCACCCGTGCCGACGACGACGGTCCCGGCGGTCTTGATCGCCTCCAGCTGGTTGCGCTGGCGGGCGTCTCCCTCGCCGTACGCCGCCAACAACCAGATCGCCATGGCGATGCCCAGCACCACGATGACCGCGGCCGCCGACCAAATGGCTTTCGGCGACAGAACGGTGTAGCGCAACGGCTCCGGTTCCGCCGAGCTGGATTCCCTCGTCACCACTGACCTTTCATCCTCGCCGAGCGGAGTGCCGCGAACCGGGCATCGTGGCCTCAGTATCCCCGAGCCCGAAAAACGCGAAAGCCCGCGTGGAACCGGCGAGCCGTCGAGGTGCACCGACTTGACGTAGCCGTTGCGGCGAGCGAACGCGTGGCTTCAGGCACGCCGTCGTCACCGATTTCCGCGACGATAAGGCTAAGACCAACGATGTGCGGCCCGTGGGCGCGGGAGGGCTGGATCCTGCTGGCCGCATGTTCCCCCGGCAGGGTTCCTGAGTGGATCGCGCGCAAAGAGGAACAGATCGCCGTCCCGTGTTCGTCGATTTCTCTCTCACGCTCGGGAAGGCGCTCGACTGGGCCGAGGACGATCCGCGGCTAGTGGCGCTGGACGTCGGCTCGCCGCCTGAACAAGTCGCTGAGCGCGCGCGGCTGGACCAAACTCGAACGCGTGGCCCCAACAGGACCCTCCAGGGCGTCCACGCTAATCGCCACGTCTGTGCGAGGTTGACGGCGCGGCGCGGACCGCCCATGAGGGGTGCCGCCCCCGGCCAGGTCGGCTTGGCGTGGCAGATGAAGTACCGCTGCCGAGCGAGGGCCGGTGCCCGTCTTCGACCATGAGGTCGTCAGCGGGCACCGGCCGGACGTGCTCGGCAGGTCAGTGGTCCCAGCGGATGCCGATCCGCCAGTTCACCGGGTACTGCAACGGGCCGGTCGTCAGGGTGTAGAAGCTTGCGGGCAGAACGCAGGACTCCGTCTTGGCCGGCGCGTGGATGTAGCCGCCGCCCGAGCAGTTGCCGATCGTCCACTTGAACCAGTGGTCGGGCGAGCCGGGCGCTCCGGTCGCGTCGATGTCGACGTGGATGGTCCCGCCGGGGAAGAACCCCGAGGCGAGCGAGCAGCTCGTTGTCGTGTAACAGTCTTTCGGCCCCGCGCCGCCGGCGGCACCGGCGACGCCCGCCCCGGTGATCGCGGTGCCCAGTACGGTTCCGGCCACGATCGCGGCCGCTCCGATCTTCTTCACTATGACTCCCCAGTCAGGTGTCTTCGCTCGAGGGCGAATTGCGGGAGACCATACCGGATCGGACGCTGCTTTTCGGACTTTCCCGGCAGCCAGGCACGGTCCTGGAGGCGACGGGCGACGCCGCGTGCGATCGTGCCGCGAGCCAGCACGCGCAGGCGGTGTGGCGTCGGTCAATACGCGATGGAACGGACGCTGCTGCGCGGCCCGGAGGCCGCCGACCGCTGGACCTGGCTCATCCTCGTCGCATACTCGCAGCTCCGCCTCGCACGACCATTGGCCGCCGATCTGCGTCACCCTGAGAAAGCACGACCCCGCCAACCAAGGGTCACCCCGGCGCGCGTCCGACGCGGATTCCGGAACATCCGCATCGCGGTAGCGCAGGTAGAGCGGGCGAACCGGCCGCCGGTGTGCCGTCGTGAAACCCCGCGACGGGGAACGCCGCAAGACGGACCGGCAGCGGCGACCGAGTCGACGCGCTAGTCGGTCTCCGTGGGAGCCCGTGCGCGCACTGCCTCGGCGATCCATCTTGGTGTTCAGACCGTTGATGTGCATTTGTCGCGATGCAGGGCAAGCGAACGTGGAGATGCGATCGCCTCGAAGCGTGCTGACGGCAGCAATAATCGGACAACAAGGTCAGCATCAAGTCAGAAAAATGCCAACCGGCTGTTGAATCTGGACAGCTAGCGTGCCTTGGAGGGCCGGCACGGGATAGCTGGTTCGCCCATGATCGTTCACTCTGTTGGAGTCTTCCTTCACTCGTTAGTGTTCGTGAAGAGTCATGGTGACTTTGTGGGTCGCGTGGCGTCGGGGACGCGCGTTGGCCGTCTCGAGGGGGATCTTTTCCAATGTCGCGCCCGTCAGTGGCGCGTGGCTTAAGGCTGCGCGCGTTACCCATGGTGTTCCTGATGCTCGCCGGTGTCGTCGTGGTGACGGCGAGTTCGCCGAAGAGTTCGCAGCCGACTCCGGTGGTTCCTGTCGCGGAGGCGCCGGATGCCGCTAGCGCGTTCGCGGCGGCCCGGTTGCAGGGCACGCCGGTCGGGGTGGCGAACCAGACCGCTGAGGCGAAGAAGGTCCAGGCGAACCCTGACGGGACGTTGACGGCGCAGTTGTCGCCGCAGCCCGTGCGGGTCCGCAAGGGCGACAGCTGGGTGCCCATCGACACGGCGTTGACGTCGGTTCCGGACGGCGCGATCAGGGCGAAAGCGGCCGCGGCCGACGTGGCGTTCTCCGCAGGTGGCGAGGAGCCGCTGGTCCAGTTCTCGCTTGAGGGCAAGCGTCTCACGTTGCGGTGGCCTGGCGCGTTGCCGAAGCCTGAGCTTGACGGCAGCACGGCGAGGTACCGGGAAGTGCTGCCTGGTGTCGACCTGGAGATGCAGGCCGAAGCAGAGGGATACAACCAGCGTTTCGTGGTGAAGACGCCTGAGGCGGGACGCAATCCGGCGTTGGCGTCGATCAAGCTCGCGCTTGAGACGGACGGCGTGCAGCTCACTTCGGATGAAAACGGCCGTGTTGAGGCTGTCGACGGAAACGGGCAGAAGGTCTTCGTCGCACCGGCGGCGACGATGTGGGACGCGCGGGGGCGGGAGAGCACGAGCACGCCGGTCGGGGTCAAGGTCGATCGTTCTTCGATGACGTTGACGCCGAATGCCGCGATGCTGGCGGATCCGGCTACGCGGTACCCGGTAGTGGTCGACCCGGACATGCGTACGCCGGGTCAGAGCATGTGGGCGAAGGTCTTCCGAGGACACCCCGACCGGTCGTATGTCAACGGCACGGGCGACGGCGACGCTTGGGCGAAGGTCGGCAAGTGCACGTTCTCGGAATGCAACACCATTGACCTTGCTCGCACATACTTCCAGTTCGACACGTCTTTCCTCGTCGGGAAGGAGGTGAGTTCGGTACGTTTCAACACAGTCATGGTGCACCGCCCGGATTGTGGTTTCGGAGATCACAAGCTCTTCGCGGCGCACAGCAATATCGCGTGGAATACTTCCTGGAACAACCAGCCGACCGGGCAGGATATCGGGACGACCTCGGTGCCGGCGAACGACGGGACACCCTGTCAAGGCTATAAGGCGATCTCGTTCGGTGTCGGCCGCTTTTATAGCCCTAGTGGTCCTTCCACCTATTTTCTGCAGGCAGCGTCCGAGTCGGATCCTGCCGCCTGGCGCAGGTATGACGTGCCGAGTACGAACCTGGAGATCCGCTACAACACGAAGCCGAACGCGCCGTATGACATGAAGACCGATCCGCCGTTGCCCGCGCCGTGTCGTTGGTGTGGTGGTGTGCCGTATGTCGGAGATCCGTCGATCCGGCTGTTGAGCAGGTTGTCCGACCCGGACGCCAATGATCAGCTCCGGCCGGTCTGGAACATTTACGGCGGAGCTCCGGACGAGCGTGCGCCCGGTGTCTTCCAGGCTTCGGGGGCGTATCACAGCACTGATGTCGATTTGACGAAGCGTGATGGGCAACGTGTCACGTGGACGGTGTGGGGGCACGACACCGCGGACGGTGGGCCTTGGCGGAACGGGCCGGGGCCGTTCATCGTCGATCGGACGGGTATCGGTATCAAGCCGACTGTGACGGCGCCGCTCTACAAGGCGGACAACCTGTGGCACGGTGGTGTCGGCGTGCCGGATGTGTTCGAGTTCGGCGCGAGCGGGGTCGCGGATGTCGATCACTATCTCTATGGCTGGACGGATCCGCCCACGACGAAGGTCGATGCTGTAGCTCTCGGTGGTAAGGCTTCTGTGAAGCTGACCCCGCCCGGTGACGGCCCGCGGGATCTGTTCGTGCAGAGTGTCGACCGTGCGGGGCATCGCAGTCCGACGCAGGCGCACCACTTCTATGTGCGGGCGGGCAACGGCCCGTTGGCGCAGTGGTCGTTGGAGGGCAATACGAAGGACACCGCGACGCTCGGGTTCCGTGACGCGACGCTGCACGGCGGGCCGGTCTATGTGCCGGGCAGTACCGGATCCGGTATCACGCTGGATGGTGTCGACGACTACGTGACGGCGCCGACTTCGGCGAGCACCTACCCCAGTTTTTCTTTCTCGGGCTGGGTCAACCTCGCGGCGAAGAAGCCCGGATGGTCGACGCTGCTGAGCCAGAACGCGTCGACGACCGCGATGGTGAAGCTCGGGCACACCGGTACCACGACCGATCGCTGGGCGTTCGAGTTCCGGCCTGGAAACGATCCGGCCACGGCGCCGACGACGGTGTCATCGGTCGCTGCGGCACAGACGAATACCTGGACCCACCTCGCCGGTGTCTACGACTCCGGGGCGCAGCAGGTCAGGTTGTATGTCAACGGTGATCTCCAGGGCAGCGCAGTGTGGAAGGATCCGTGGCCGGCGACGCATGAGTTCGCGGTCGGGCGCGCGATCGTCAACAGCGCCGGGGCGGACTACCTGGCCGGTGCGGTCGACGAGATCCGTACCTATGACCGGGTGCTGACCGATGCCGAGGTCAAGTCCGCGGTCACACGGGACAACGTCACCGCCGGCTACTGGAATCTCGACGACGCGGACGGGACGACCGCGCGCAATGCCGCCGCGGGTGGCGAGATGGCGGTCCTGCAGCCTGGCGCCAGGTTCACTCCTGCGGGCGCGGTCAACGGTGCGGCTACCTTTGACGGAGTCAGGGGTTATGCGGCCACGTCCGGGCCAGTGGTGCGTACTGATCAGAGTTACGCGATCACCGCATGGGTGAAGCCGGACAAGCTCGGGGACATGACCGCCGTCTCCCAGGACGGCACGACAGTCAGTGGCTTCTACCTCAAGCAGAACAACGGTTCCTGGGTTTTCGGGATGAACCCCGGTGACGCCACCGGTGGTACGGCAGTCGAGGCGAGATCGGGAGCGAGCACGGTGCAGACCGTGCCGTGGACCCATCTGGCCGGCGTCTACAACGCGACCGCCAAGACTCTCACCCTCATCGTCAACGGAAAGCAGGTCGCGAGCGTGCCTGCTCCCGCGACGCCGTGGCATGCCGCCGGCGCGTTCGCCATCGGGCGGGGCCAGTACGGGACCCCGCTCGGGTTCTGGTCCGGCGGTATCGATGAGGTGCGTGCCTACAGCCGCACGCTCGACCTCTCGGAGATCCAGGGCATCGTCGCCCAGAACAACGTCACGGCCGCCACCTGGAAGCTCGACGGTGACGCGCAGGACACGTCGGGCATGGCGAAACACGGCGCCGCGAAGAACGGTGCCCAGTGGGTCGCCGGGCAGACCAGCAGCCCGGATCACACCGATCTCGCGGTCAACTTGGACGGCGTCGACGACCACGTCAGCGCACCCGCGCCGATCGACAGCAGCATGAGCTTCTCCGTCGCCGCCTGGGTCAAGATGACCAAGAAAACCCCAGGCTGGGGTGCTGTGATGAGCCAGAGCGGCCAGAACGTGTCCGCGTTCAACCTCGGCTACACCGGGTTCGGCGATGACCGGTGGGCCTTCGCGATGCACGGCCCCGACAGCACCGCCCCCGCCCAGGTTGTCCGAGCGCGTTCCGCACAGCCAGTGCAGACCGGTGTCTGGACCCACCTCGCCGCGAACTACGACAGCAACACCGGCGAGATGCAACTGTATGTGAACGGCACCCTGTCCGGGACCGCGACCTTCACCGCCAGGTGGAACGCGACCACCGAGTTCGACATCGGCCGCGGAAAGTGGAACGGCACGTGGCTGGACGCGTTCGGTGGCGCGGTCGACGACGTCAAGGTCTACAGCCGGACCCTGTTCACCGACGAAATCCGCACCATGTCCGGCCAGGACCTCACCCTGGTGCACAACTGGCAGCTCGACGAATCGAGCGGTACCAGGGTCGCCGACTCCACCGGCGCCCGTACCGGAACCCTCGAGCCGGGGGCGCAGTTCGCGCAAGGCCGGGTGGGGAACGCCGTGCAGTTCGACGGCAAGACCGGAGCCATCGGCACTGCCGGTGCCGATCTGCGCACGGACGAGAGTTTCAGTGTGTCGGCGTGGGTGTACATGGATCGCAAATCCGACATTGTCTCCAAGCTGACCGCGGTGAGCATCGATGGTGAGCGGACCAGCAAGTTCCGGCTCGGGCACGTCGCGGATGAGATGAACGCGACCTGCTTCGGTGGCGAATTCGAGAACCCCAACGCTTGCGGCAAGTGGGTGTTCGAGATGGCGGAATCCGACACGGACGCGGCTCCGGTCACCAAAGCCGCGGTGCCGACGTTCCCCGCGGAGATCAATTCCTGGGTTCACCTGGCCGGTACCTATGACCGGCAAACCAAGAAGACATGGCTGTACGTCAACGGGAACAGGGTCGGTGACGGCACGCTGATCACACGTTGGCAAGCACCCGGTGCGACCCAGATTGGGCGAGGCCTGGTAGCGGACAAGCCTGGCCAGCACTGGACCGGGAAGGTCGACGATGTCCGCCTCTACACCACAGCGCTCGACCGCGACAGGATGGTCAGCCTGTACAAGTCCTATCCCGCCGCCGATGGCGGTGCCGCGACGTTGCCGGTCGCGGACGCGGGGCAGTGGCGGTTCGATGAGAACGCCGGGAAGGTGGCGCTGGACGCGAGCGGTCGTGGATTGACCGTGGCGTTGAAGGACGGTGCCGGGTGGGGCGGCGGGCTGTACAGCCCGGGGTTGCGGTTGGACGGGACCACCGGCTACGCGCAGACCGCCGGACCGGTGCTGGATACGACGAAGAGCTTCTCGGCAGCGGCCTGGGTCCAGTTGACGAAGACCGACAGCGGCTACTACTCGGTGTTCGGGCAGGAAGGGAACCGGGTCAGTGCCTTCCTCGTCCAGTATGACGGCGGCACGAAGAGGTGGCGTGTCGTGGTTCCCGGCGAGGACAGGGATGATCCGCCAGGGGTTGAGGTCTGGGAGACCCAACCTTCGATCCCCCACAACTGGACTCATCTGGCCGTGGTGTACGACGCCCAGTTCCGGCAGCTGAAGTTGTACGTCGATGGTGTCCAGTCCGGCATCCAGGTCGGTGTCACGACCATTCCTTCGAACGGGGCCTTCTCGATCGGCCGAGCTCGCTGGAACGGCATGGACGGAGGCTTCTTCTCAGAGAGGATCGACGACGTCCGGGCCTTCTCGAAGGCACTCACCGACGCGGAGGTGCGGAAGGTCCATGACGACACCCCGCGGGGAGACGGGGGCGCATGGCGGTTCGACGACGGTACCGGACAGGACTACAGCTGGCGGGACAATGCCGTCGTCCCGTCCAGTGGTACGTCGTTCGTGCCGGGGATCAGTGGTACAGCACTCCAGCTGGACGGGACGAGGGGCCAGGCGACCGCACCTGAGCGTGGCCTGGCGGCAGAAGACAGTTTCACGGTGTCGGCGTGGGCCAAGCTGACCCGGACCGACCAGGTCGCGACCGTGCTGTCCCAAGACGGTTCGAGAATGAGCGGTTTCACGATCCAGTACCGCCCTGAAGTGAACCGGTGGACCTTCGGCTCGACCGCGCAGGACGCCGATTCGTCACCGCTGGTTTACGCCAGTTCCTTCGACCCCGCGGTCGTGAACCGGTGGACGCACCTGACAGGCGTCTACGACCACGCCGCGCACGAGCTACGCCTCTACGTCAACGGGCAGTTCGCCGGCAAGAAACAGAACGTGGTCCTCTGGCAAGCGGACGGTTCGTTCGCGATCGGTCGTGCCAAGTACAACGGGCAACACAAGGAGTTCTTCCCGGGCTTGGTCGACGAGGTCTATGCCCGCTACGGAATCGCCTCGGACGCGGCGATCCAGGCGCACGGAGCCTTTCCGGCGACGGATGCCGGCCAGTTCGGCCGCTTCCGCGACGGAACGGGCGAGCAGAGGAGTGCGAACACCGGCGAGGCACCGCCTGCTGGAAGTCACTTTGAGAAGAGCCTCGGCATGCTGGTCCCGGCGACACATCCCAACACCCGTGTTCTCTATTCTTGTCGAAACGGTGAAGAGTTCTTCACCTCAGTGGACGGTTCCTGTGATGGCCACGTCAAGCTCGGTGACATCGGATCGGTATACACAGTCCAGCCGAGCAACCTCCCTACCATGGCGATCTATCGTTGTGCTCTGGCTGAAGAATATTTCGACAGCAGCGACGAGAAGTGCGAAGGCGTGACTCAGCTGGGAATGCTTGGCTACACGCTCGCCTACGCGCCACTCGTGCGGTATTACAACGACAATGCCTACGATCATCTCGGTACGACGCACGGAGCGCGGCCCGGCTACCACAAAGAGTTCCGCCATGGCTACGTTCCTCTGATTCCGCAGCAAGGTACGCAGCCCTTCGCCGCGTGTGTGAACTACACGGACCACTTCGTCTCCCTCGACAGCGCCTGTGAGGGCAAAACCGTCATCGAATCGATCGGCCATCTCTGGACACAGAAACCCGACGACTCCACCGCGAAACCCCTCTACCGTTGTGGCAGCAGCGGGACCGAGTCGATGACCAGCGACGACGACAACTGCGAAGGCCTGCCCAAGGACCGATTCCTCGGCTACGTCCTCGCCGACATCCCCCACGTCGAACCCGTCTTCGCAGCTGCGAGCAGTGCGGAACCGACGCCCGGCGCAGCACGGCCATCGGCAGTCGGTGGCGGCTAGATCTCCAGCCCAAACCGCGAATCGTCCACCGCACACGAGGTAGCCCCGCGCTGGGGAAGGCCTCACCGCGTCCAGCCTGGAGAACTGATGCGACACAAGTCGTCCACACGCCGCACTTCGAGAACCCTGACCGTTGCGTTGATCTGCTCGCTGGTCGTGACCGGCGTCAGCACCTCCCAAGTCGCGAACGCGGCAGGGGGTCCGAGCGTTGATCTGCCGAACGTCGGCTCGACTCCTGTGACGAAGCAGGCCATGCAGGGGCGCAACCTCGACGAAGCGAGCCTGGCCGCGCTCACGGGAAATCAACCCACTGGTTCCACTACCCCCGATGGCGGCGGAACCAGTAAAGCGACGTCGCTTTCGCCCACGGCAACCTGGAACGTATCCACGCAAACGGGAGATTTCTCCTGGTCGTATCCACTGCGTGTGCCTCCCACCGCAGGGAACCTGACGCCCAACCTCGCCTTGTCCTACACCTCGTCGGCGGTTGACGGGCGCACGAGCGCCACGAACAACCAGGCATCCTGGGTCGGGGACGGATGGGACCTCCACCCGGGCTTCGTCGAACGGGCCTACGGCGCTTGTCAAGACGACAAAGAGAACGGAACGACACCGCCGAAGGTCGGTGACCTCTGCTGGAAGAGCGATAACGCGATCGCGTCCTACAATGGGTCCGGTGGCAGGCTGGTTTACGACGCCACCAAGAAGGCATGGCGTCAGAAGAGCGACAACGGCTCCCGAATCGAGCATCTCACCGGCGCCGCGAACGGTGCTCGTGACGGCGAGTACTGGAAGATCACCACGGTCGACGGTACCCAGTATTTTTTCGGGTCCGCGCCGGCGTCGAAGTCGACTTGGACAGTACCGGTATACGGTGACGACGCTGGCGAACCGTGTCACGCGGCAGACAACAAGTTCGAAAACTCCGCCTGCGTGCAGGCCTACCGCTGGAACCTCGACAAGGTCGTGGACCGGCACGGCAACCTGATCCGCTACACCTACGACGTCGAGACCAACAACTACGGGCAGAACCTCAAAGACACACCTGTGTCCTACGTCCGCGGCGGAACGCTCAAGGAAATCCAGTACGGACTTCGTGACGGTGACTCAGCGCCCGCGACCGGCAAGGTGACCTTCACGACCGAGGATCGCTGCGTTCCCGGCAGCCTGTGCACTTTTGACAAGCCGGAGAATTTCCCGGACGTCGCCTTGGCAGATCGCTGCGAAGGCCCGTCATGTAAGGACCGCTACAGTCCCACGTTCTGGTCGACGAAACGCCTCGCCAAGATCACCGCCCAGATCCGCAAAGACAACGGTTACGCGGATGTCGACAGCTGGACTCTGGAGCACCAATTCCCGGATCCCGGTGATGGCCGGAAAGCCGCTCTCTGGCTCAAGAGCATTATCCATACCGGTAATGTCGGAACACCGATCGCGCTGCCCAAGGTCACCTTCGAGGGCAAGAAGCTCGCGAACCGGGTGGACAAGGGCGACGGGGCAGGCCCCCTGAACCGGTATCGGCTCTCCGCGATCGTCTCCGAAGCCGGCGGTGTCACGACGATCAACTACGCCGCCGCCGACTGTACTGCCGCATCGCTGCCGGACAAACCGGAAACCAACACCAAACGTTGTTTCCCGGCCACCTGGACGCAGCGCGACTTCGCCGAGCGCACCGACTACTTCAACAAGTACGTTGTCGAGTCGGTCGTGGAGTCCGACTGGATGAGTACGAGCAGTGAACAGGTCACCAGCTACTCCTATCCCGAAGGTGCGGCGTGGCACTACTCCACAGCTGATTTCGAGATCGAGAAAGACAAGACCTGGAACGAATTCCGCGGGTTCGGCAAGGTCATCGTCCGCACCGGCAAACCCGACGACCCCAGCGGGCCGATGGGGTACACCGAAACCCGCTACTTCCGCGGCATGCACGGGGACAAGCTTCCCAACAACGGCTCGCGTCCGGCGAGTGTGCAGGACAGTGAAGGTGGCACCTACGTCGACGAGGGCTGGCTCCAAGGCTTCACTCTCGAGAGTATCGTCAAGAACAGCGAAGGCGGTGCCATCGTCGGCAAGACGATCACCGAACCTACCTGGCAAGGCCCGACAGCCACTCAAGGCTCCTTGAAGGCATACCTGGTCAACACCGGTGTCAAGCGCGGATTCGCGGCACTGGCCTCGGGTGGCTGGCGCGTCGCGAAATCCACGACTGAATACGATCTCAACGGCTTGCCCACCAAGGTCAACGACTTCGGTGACATCGCCGTCTCCGGGGACGAACATTGCACGACCACGACCTACGCGCAGAACACCACACGTTGGCTGTTGAGCTTCCCGTCGAGGGTCGAGACTCGCTCTGCAGGATGTGGTCTGCTGCCGGTGTATCCGCGAGACACCATCTCCGACGTCCGATTATCCTACGACACCCTCGCTAATGGTGTTCCGCCCACGGTCGGAGACGTCACGCTGGCTGAAGAAGTCGACAGCTACAACGGCTCCACTCCGATCTACCGGACCACTTCCAAGACCAAACTCGATGTCTACGGGCGCCCGCTCGAGATCACCGATGCTGAGGGCACCACCGTCACTTCCACCTATACGCCGGCCATCGGTGGCCCTGTCACACAGCTCGTCACCTCCAACGCACTGGGGCACAAGACAACCACCGCGTTCGAGCCCGCGTGGGGATCACCTCTGAAGGTCACCGACCCCAACAACCGCGTCACGGAGATCAGTTACGACGCGCTCGGGCGCAAGGCGGAAGTCTGGCAACCGAACCGGCCCCGAGCAGAGAACGCTCAAGGCACCGCCCGCTTCGCCTATGACGTCCGGAAGGACGCCCCCAGCTCGATCACCACGACGCGTATCGGCCCTAACGGGAACTACACCACTTCGACCGCGATCCTCGACGGTCTCTACCGGACGCGGCAAACCCAGGCACCCGCACCTGGTGGCGGCAGGCTGCTGGTGGACACTCGATACGACTCACAGGGCCGGGCCTACAAGACAACCCAACCCTTCTACAACGACCAACCCGTCGATACCTCGCTCTGGGTTGCCAGCGACACCGAGGTACCCGGACTGACCGTAACCGAATTCGACGGGGCCGGCCGGGCCACCGCATCGATCTACCGGGCCGGTGGACAGGAGAAGTGGCGAACCAGCACGGCCTACGGCGGAGACTCGGTCAGCGTCACGCCGCCGGAAGGTGGTCTCGCGACCACCACAATCACCGACGCCCGTGGCCGCACCCGCAGTCTTCGGCAGTACCACGGCGCCCAGCCGACAGGCGACGACTACGACGAAACCAAATACGACTACACCCCTTCCGACAAGCTCGCGGCCATCACCGACTCGAGTGGCAACCGCTGGTCCTACACCTACGACATCCACGGCTCGCTGATCCGCACCGATGATCCCGACCGCGGCGCCACCACCTACACCTACAACAAGCTGAACCAGCAAACCAGCAGCACCGACGCCCGCAACACCACCCTCGCCTACCGCTACGACCAACTCGGCCGCAAGACCGGCGTCTTCAAAGACAACCTGTCAGGAACCAAGCTCAACGAATGGGTCTACGACACCGCGTTCAAAGGCATCGGGAAGGTCGCGTCGTCAACTCGCTGGGTCGACGGCAACGCCTACGTCAAGAAGGTCAACGTCTACGGACCGCTGTATCAGCCGACCGTCCAATCGATCATCATCCCGCCGGTCGAAGGGCCGAAACTCGCCGGCACCTACCAATCGTTCCTGCAGTACAACCCGGACGGAAGCGTCGGCGGCGCCGGCGTTCCCAAGGCCGGTGACCTACCTGCCGAGAGCCTGCTCCACGTCTACGACGATCTCGGGAACCCCCTCACGACCGAAGGCAGCTGGGACGGCCCCGACTACCAGGACTACGTGTCGGGGACTGAATACACCCGTTACGGCGAGCCACAACGGTTGCAGCTCGGCGGTGAGAGCAGCACCAGCACCGGCGGGAAACGGGCTTGGCTGTCGAACTATTACGACACCAACACCCGTCGGCTCGATCGCACCATCGTCGACGCAGAGGTCCCGCAGCCGATGCAGACCGACACCCGCTACACCTACAACCCCGCGGGCAATATCACCTCAATAGGTAACGCCCCGCTCGGGCAGCCGGTCGACAAGCAGTGCTTTGGCTACGACTATCTGAAACGCCTCACCGAGGCATGGACACCCGTCAACGCAGACTGCGGCGCTCCCCCCGCGGTCAACGCCCTCGGTGGCCCGGCCCCGTACTGGCAATCCTTCAGCTATGACAAGTCCGGCAACCGGACCGGTGACACCCAGCACCTAGCCGGTGGCGACATCACCCGCAAATACAGCTACGCCGCCCCCGGCACCGCCAAACCGCATGTGCTCAACTCCGTCACAACAGAAGGGCCAACGGGCGCCAAGACGACTCAGTACACCTACGACCAACTCGGCAACACTAAGACCCGCCCCGGCACCTCTGGGCAGCAGAACCTTGAGTGGAACGTCGAGAACAAGCTCGAAAAGGTGACCGACGGAGCTTCGGACACGTCATTCCTCTACGACGCCGACGGTGATCGGCTGATCCGGCGCGATCCGACGGGCACGACACTCTACCTCGGTCAGCAGGAGGTTCGCCTCGACAAGACGAGTGGGAACGCGACCACGACGAGGTACTACACCCACGGCGGAGCGACCGTCGCGATGCGGACCAACACTGCCCTGACGTGGCTGACTGGTGATCATCAAGGCACCACGCAGGTTGCGATCAACGCGAATGACCTCACGGTCAAGCAGCGACGCCAAACCCCCTTCGGCAGCCAGCGGGGTCCCGACGCCGGTATGCCGGGTGAGCGTGGTTTCGTCGGTGGAACGATCGATGCCTCGACGGGGCTCACGCATCTCGGTGCTCGTGACTACGACGCCGATCTGGGCCGGTTCGTGTCGCTGGACCCGCTGCTCGACCCGTCCAGCCCGCAACAGATCAACGGCTACAGCTACGCCAACAACAACCCGATCGCGCTGAGCGACCCCACCGGCCTCGCACCCGAGGACTCACCCGGTTACTGCGTCGGCTGGCGTGGCGACTGCGGGATCGACCCGGTGGCCGGAAGCGGTATCCACGGTCACTACAGCCCCCAGCAGCTCACGAACATGAACGTCAAGCGCGGCCAGCCGGGCGCGAACGAGAAACGCCGGCAGTTCGAGCAGTCGCGAATGAACGGTGGGAAGAAGCCGAAGCGTCGTCCTCAGACGCCTCTGGAGTGGATAGACGCCGTAGCGGTGCCCTGGACCGGTGCAGGCGCACTCTGGACCCTGTTTAGGTCGGAAAGCCTCTCCGACGCCGCACATAACGGACTTGACATCGTCGGCTACATTCCCTTGGTCGGCGAGGCCGCGGATATCGTCAACGCGGCAATATATGCCGGTGAAGGCGACGACTTCAACGCAGGGCTTTCCGCGGCCGCCGCCATTCCCTTCGTCGGCTGGGCGGCTGCAGGGGTCAAGGCGGCCGGAAAGGGAATAAAGGAAGCCGGTGACGTCGGGCCTGCCGTGGCTAAATGTGCTACGTCGAATAGTTTTGTCGCGGGTACTCGGGTGCTGCTTGTCGGCGGGGTGACGAAGCCGATCGAAGAGGTCGAGGTCGGTGACGAGGTCGTCGCTACAGACCCTGAGACCGGCCGCACCGAGCCGCGCCCGGTGATCGCGACCATCGTCGGAGAAGGCCAGAAGAATCTGGTCGAGCTAACCGTTGACGTCGACGGTCCCAGCGGTGACAAGGTCGGCGTAGTCATCGCTACCGATAAGCACCCGTTCTGGTCGCCAGGCCACGCGTCCTGGACCGACGCGACCGACCTCAAGGCTGGTGATAACCTCCGGACGGATACTGGAGCGGTCGTCACCGTGGTCAAGGTCGACCGGTGGCTGTCCCAGCGTCAGCGCGTCTACAACCTCACCGTCGACACCCTGCATACCTACCACGTCCTGGTGGGTGAGACCACGCCGATCCTTGTCCACAACTGTTCTCTGGATCCGATCGCGAAGAACATTGCCGATCATGCCAATGAGAGGGCGCTTGCCGGTGACGGGACTCATTTCGTGCGTGGCGTCGACGAGCGAGCGCTAGGACACTATGTCGATGGAGTAATCAACGAGCAGATTCCGAACATCGAGACCCGATACCTCAGGCACGGCCGAGTCGGGTACTGGGACTCAAGTAAGGGGGCTGTCGTGATTGAGGATGGAGTGGGTGGAACTGTGTATACGCCGCGAGGTGGATATGATTGGTTCAAGAATGAACTCGAGTGATTCCAATAATGGAAGGGCAGGCAGGATTGAGAGTTCTCAATCCTGCCTCCTTCTTAGCGAAAATCAGTTTAAGGTAATCCGACAAGTAACCTATCAGTTGCGCGAGTATGAGGAGAGACTTCTTGCAAGTGAGGTTGCGTCCCCTGGAGTTGTATCAATTCTGGTCGAATTCGTAAATTCGCTCAAGAACCTCGCCGGGCAGGCCGTAAGGGTTCGGATCATCTCCGACGATGCGTACGAGGCCGGATCCGTCTCTGTATCCGCTCTGCGCCCATTGCCGTCCGACCTTCCGGGTAGTCAGGAAGCGGTTGGGGAGCTGTCAGGTCATCTGATTTCCAGCTGGCTGCGTATGATGCAATATGTGGTCTCGTTGTTGGGTGGTCGGGAGTTGTTTCTGCGTACCGGATACGACCTTGATGAAGTTAGGGGTGCGCTTGAGGAATTCGACGTAAATCGCTCTTAAGTCGGCCTTGTGTCTGAGGACTCGCCGGGCTACTGCGTCGGCTGGCGTGGCGACTACGGGATCGATCCGGTGGCCGGAAGCGGTATCCATGATCACTGCAGCGACCAGCAGCTTACGAACATGAACGTCAAGCGCGGTCAGCCGGGCGCTATCGAGAAGCGCCGGCAGTACCAGCAGGCGCAGCTGAACGGAGCGAAGAAGCCCCGACAAATTCGGATTATTTCAATGCTCAGTGAAAGCTATATGCACTGTCGAGTTTGTGGCCTTATACAGAGTGATCCCCCGTGGGGGGAAGATGGGAAGACGCCCACTACGGTATCTGCGACTGTTGTGAAACTGAATTTGTATACGAGGATGCAATTCCTGTTGGAGTAGCTCGCGCTAGGGAAAAGTGGGCGAGGTCAGGGTTTCAATGGGTGCACCCGTCGGCCCGCCCTGATGGTTGGTCGGCTGATGTTCAGCTTATAAAGGCGGCCTGCTTCGATGATCATTAGCAGGTCTACAACCTAACCCCGCGGCCGCTGGGCCCGTTCCTCGTGGGGTGGACGTCGATGATCGCACTGCGGATTAGATTTCCGAGTTCTCGTTCGCTGGTCCCTGGTTGCGGGATTAACCATGGGCAGGAATAGGCAAACTTCTATTTGCGTCGTCGGGCAGCCTGAGCGCAACTTGTAACAAGACTGTGATCTTGCTGCTGCAGGTCGCGTCGACCATGTTTGATCGGCAGTGCTTCCGGGCGCTGCTGGCAACGTTGTTCAGGCCAAAAGAATGATGCCTCGGTTCTCCACGTAACGGGTGAGCTGGTGAAGCTCCTCGGTAGTCGACTTTAGTGTTGGAAGAGTGGAGCGTCGGGGGATCACGCCGTCTCAGATTGGGCTCCATTCCCGACGTAGAGCCCGACACGGGTCGACACGGGATGGTACTCGTCCTCGACGAAGGCTGGGGTGTTGACCTGCACAAACTGCCAGTATTTGACACTGAACGTCACTAGCGGCATGGCTGAGCCCGGACTTTTAATCCGAGGGAATCTGCAGCTCATCGACATGGGTAGGTCCACACGTTGCGGTGTGCCCCGGGGAGAACTACCCGGGGGTTACGCCGGTGGAGCAGACGATGTGAGCCCACTTGGGTGGGTGAGACGTCGTGCTCCGGATTTGCTCCAGCTGCTGAACGATAACTGAAGTTCGCCGCATCGTTTCTCAAAATAAGTAACGGCCAAAAAACCGCTCTAACTCGGCGAACTTGCCAGGTGGGCGGTGTTTCGTCACTCTGGAGAAGGGGACTCGAACCCTGGCCCCCTCACTGCCAGTCAGGTTCCGGCAGGGCGCTGACTTGGAGTTATCGAGAACCCGCTGGTCGGTTTGAGCGGTTGAGCTCCGATCGCTGCGGTTCGTCGTCGTTGGGGGCAGCTGTAACCGACGTCGTGCTCCAGATCTGCTCCAGGAAAACCGGTGTGAGAGTCGGACTGTTGGTCGCCACTGGTGGGTAGGTCAGGTCCGTTCGGATTCAGCCGATGGTGCGCAGCACTGCGGTCTTGGGAGGCTCACGCAGCACTTTGATCGCCTCGTTCATCCCGTTCTCGGCGGCGTCTTTCATGTGGGCGTGGAAAGCGTCCACGTTCTCCCATACCTGGACGGCGTAGAACGCGCCCGGGTCTTCGAGATCCTCGTACTCCGTGGAGTTGACCAGGCCGGGCTTCGCCGAGGTCTGGATCGCGTGCAGCAGCGAATCGCGGGCCTGCTGCTCGTGGCCGGCGTTCGCGTGGATCTCGATGAGGACGGTCACGGTGTCCTGGTTGCTCATGGCTTTCTCCTGCCGGTGCATGGCGGTTGGCCGGAGTGGACCGACCGCAATAAGAAGTACTTCCGCTTCTTATTTCCGGACGGTACACCGCCGACATAAGATGCACAAACACATCTTGTGGGAGGTCGAGGGATGCACCGCAGACGAGGCAAGGACCTGGAAGAGGCTCTGCTCCGGGCCGCCTGGGCCGAGCTGACCGAGCGCGGATACGCGGCCTTCACGCTGGAAGCGGTCGCCAAACGCGCCGGTACGAGTACACCGGTGATCTACCGCCGGTGGGCCAACAAGGCGTCGATGGTCGAGGCGGCACTGGTGTACGAGAGCTCCACGCGTGTCGTCGATATTCCGGACACCGGAACGTTGCGCGGTGACCTGATCACGATGATGCGGGCGGCGAACCGTTCCCGAATCGATCTTCTCGTCGTCACCGCTGTACTTCTGGATGAATACTTCGCCGAACGAGGGTCGAACCTCGAACAGCTCCGCGCGCGGGTACTGGCCGGGCGTCGCTCGGCGGCCGAAACCATCTTCGAACGAGCCGTCGATCGAGGCGAAGTCGACGCCTCCGTTCTGAGACCACACCTGATCTCGCTGCCCTTCGACCTCTTTCGTCACGAAGTTCTGGTGACTCTGAAACCTGTGTCCGACATGGCAATCGACCGGATCGTCGACGACATCACGATGCCCCTTCTGGCCCGGCGCTCACGGTGAATTCTGCTACGCGATCTTTCCGTTCGCGGTTTCGCGAGAGGTGATCCGGTTCGTGCGACCGATCGCGCGGCCCACCGTGTTGCGTACCACCAGGCCTGGTCGAGTGCTGGGCACCATGAGTCTGGAGAGCAGACCGACGCGTCGCTGCCGCGGTCGCACTTCGCGGCGGAGCCGCGACTCGTAGGTGGCGAAGGCGCGGGCGTGGTCGCCGTGGTGGGCGGCGAGTTCTTCCGCGAGGGCAGACGCTCCTGCCATCGCCATGCTGGACCCGTCGCCCAGCAGGGCTGTGGCCGCCGCCGCGTCCCCGACCAGCACGACCCGCCCGCGGGACCACGAGGGCATCCGGACGGTCGTCAGGGGGTCGAAGAACGGGGCCGGGTGGTCGAGGTACGCCGCCACGAGTTCCGGCGCCCGCCACCGCACGCCGGCGTACGTGTCGGCCACGATTTGCTTGTGGAGAGCGATGTTCTTGCGGTCGTGGCACGCAGGTCGTGCGGCCCGGAAGGTGAAGATCGCGAGCGGCGTGGTGCGCGAGGGATGGACGACGAGCATCCGGTTCGGCACGGTCAGCATCGTCAGCTCGCTCGGGTCGTCGATGGCGCCGGGTTCCAGCGGGACGGTCGCGCCGTATAGACCCAGGTCGCTCACGAACTGCCGCTCGGGCCCGAACACCAGACGCCGGATGGTGGAGTGCATCCCATCGGTACCGACCACCAAGTCGAAACGTCGTGGCGCGGACCGTCGAAAGGTGACGTCGGCCCCGCCTTCGTCCTGCTCGAGTGCGGTGACCGTGTCGTCGAACACGAACTCGGCATCGTCCCGCGCCGACCGGTGGAGTACCTCGGACAGGTCGGCCCGGGTCACCTCGACCGCCGGCGACCCTCCCGAGGAGGTGGGAAGTCGCAGGACTCGTTCGCCGGCCGGGTCGAGCAGGGTCAGCGACCGATTGCGGGTGGCGAGCTCGCGCAGCCGCGGAAGGATGCCCATGCGCTCAGCGACCGGTATCGCGGGCCCCTTCACGACGATCGCGCTGCCACCGGAGCGGAGCTGCCGGGCATGCTCGACGACAGTCGGCCGGTATCCATTCCTGGCGAGCCAGTACGCGAGCGCGGGCCCGGCGATTCCGGCACCGACTATCAGCACCTCGGGCTTCTTCATGACAAGACCTCTCGGAGGTTCGACGACCATGTTCCGGCCGTCTAGGTACGATTGATTTCGTACTCGAGTAGAGCATCCCTTCAGGTACGATGCAAGACGTACCTGAAGGAGGTGTCCGTGGCCGGAACGAACCTGGTCGGTCCAGAGGTCGATGCGCTCGAGCTGGGCGTGGTGCTTCGCGCTCTCGCTGACGAGCACCGTCGTTCGGTGATCACGGAGTTGGCCGCCGACCGCACCGACAGCGAGCGAGGCTGTAACTCGTTCGCTCTCCCGATCTCGAAGCAGACCCAGACCCATCATTTCCGGGTCCTGCGCGAGGCAGGCCTCATCGACGAGATCGACTACGGCAACCGCAAGGGCATCCGCCTGCGACGCACGGACGTCGAGAGCAGGTTTCCCGGCCTGCTCGCACTCCTGGAAGCCGAACGCCAGGACGGTACTGCTCCTCGCTGAACAGAGCCCCTCGTCTCGCGGCCCGGTGCTGGCTGAGCTGAGCCACGGACGCGGGCTGGCCGCTATGAAGAGCCTGTTGTCGTTCTCTGCGTGAAACCGCTCTTCTACCGCCCCGCAGGCCGCGTGAAGACGACCTTCCACCACCGTCCACAAAGTACGGACTCCAGCGCGGTCAAGGCGCTAGCCGCCCGGACGGAAGCCTGGCTTGCGTAAAACGCGCCCGAGGGCTTCGCCTCACCGACCCGAATCCATGGGTCGCACGGCGGTGCCGACCGGCTGCCGGCGAGGAGGTGATCGCCGTCACGCGCGACCCCGGACGGGTCGAACTGCCGCCGGGCGCGCACGTGGTGAAGGGCGACCCGTCCCACCCGACCTCCCTGAAGGAAACGATGAGCGAGGTAAGGGGACTCCTCCTCAGCCCTCGCGCGGCCGGGCGCGGCATTCCGGAACTCCTGTCGCTCGCCGCCGAACACGAGGTGGACAGGGTGGTGCTGCTGTCTGCGGCGACGGTGGTGCATCCAGCGGGAAAACCCAAGTTCGCCGGCGAGTTCAAGGCTGCCGAGGAGGCGGTGATGGCCTCCGGCCTGCGGTGGTCTTTGCTTCGATGCGCAGATTTCAACGCCAACAGCCTCGCTTGGGCCCGCAGATCCGCTCGACCGGCGTGGTCCGTGGCGCGTATGCCGACGCCGCGACCTCACCCATCCACGAGCGGGACATCGCCGCAGTAGCCGTACAGGCGTTGGTGAATCCCGGGCACGCCGAACAGGCTTACCTGCTCACCGGGCCAGAATCGCTGTCCCAGCGCGAGAAGGCGCGCCTCATCGGCGTTGCCATCGGCAAGGACATCTCTTTCGAGGAGCTTCCGCCCGAGCTTGTCCGGCAGGCGATGCTCGCTCAGGGGCTCCCCGAAGAGATTCCCGAGCGGCTGCTCGGCTCGTTGGCCGATTACGCCCAGCGGTCAGGCCCGACCACGGACACGGTGGATCAGGTGCTGGGCCGCCCCGCGCTTACCTACGGAGCCTGGGCAGCCGAGCATGCCGGAGCCTTCCGGAGCTGAACGGATGGCGATGACGTCCCTGTGGTGAAACGTCGTGGCGCCTCACATTTCCGTGGGTTGCGTCGTCGGACTACTGAAACCACCGGGACCGTCGCCAGCCGGACTGGGGGTCGCGGTCAGAATTCTTGAACGGCGAAACGGAGAATGCGATGACTTCGATCGATTCCGAGGTTAGGACCCTCTTGGAGAGTCGCGTCGATGCCGCCCAGGTGAAGGACATCGACCGGCTCATGTCCCATTATTCGTCCGACATTGTCTATTTCGATGTCGTTCCCCCTATGCAGTACGCGGGAACCGATGAAGTCCGCCGCAACTTCGTGCGGTGGTTCGATGGCTACGACGGCCCCATCAGCCTGCAGACACACCAGCTGGCCGTTGAGGCGAGTGGCGACGTCGCGGTCGCGCACATGCTTCACCTGGATTCCGGGAAGCGCACGAACGGGCTCGAGACCTCCATATGGGTACGTTCGACCGTTAGTTGCCGACGGTCGAACGGCGCGTGGTTGATCACGCACGAACACATCTCACTGCCGATCGACATGGAAACACTTCAGGCCTGGTTCCCGCCGGAGATGTGAGCCCGTCTGCTCGCTCATCTGTGTAAGCCATTTCCCGCCGGGGTTGGCTGAGGACGTATCTCGTCCTCAGCCAATCCCAGTACGCGACGTTCTTCAACTGACGCCGCTCACTCATCATTGCGCTCAAGCCCGGATCGAGCTGGCCGCTGTCCGCTGCACGCCTGGCTCCCGTGAGACGCGATCGGCGCTCCGGTTCACCTCCGGAGATGCCTGATTCCTTTAGGAGCAACCTCATGGATACAACGAGCACGGTGGCCGCCGGGCGCTGTTGGTCGGGCTGGGCATCAGTGGTATCGCGACGGCGCTACGACTGCGGCAGATCGGTTGGACACCGGTCATCATCGAACGAGGTACCGGCCGGCGGTCCGGTGGATACTTCATCGCGCTGTTCGGCGCCGGCGCTGACGAGCTCTTGAGTGGCGGCGGCTCGTCACCTTCGCAGACGACGCGCGGGGTGAGGTTCTTGTCGGCGAAGAGCTGGTCGAGCAGGCGGCGGTGCCAGTGACCGGGCCGGGTGGGGTCTTGGCGGTCTGGAGCAAGATCTGGTCAACAGGGGGTTCGGCAACCATCAGGTAGCTGGGGGATACCTGTGAGGTGGAAGGTCAACGGCTCCCAGCGGAAGCGTTCCTGTCGATGTAGACGTCGACGACCACGCCGTAGTGGTCACTCGGCCAGACCCCATCGGTGGGCTGATCGAAGGCAAGGCCGACCGCACGGATCTCGCAGCGTGCCTTTGGATGTGCGTGCCAGGAACCGGTGAATACGTAGTCGAGCCGGCGCCGGTGCCCGGGCTGGCGTACGACCTGGTCGAGGAGGGCGGCGGCGCTGGCGTTGTCGACGCTCCAGGTATGGGCAGGTCGGTGCGGTGCCGGGCGTCGAGATCGGTAAGCGCGATGGCCTGCTGCTCGCGGACGGCTACGGCATCCAGCCGCCACGATGCGGTGACGGAAATGAACAACAGGTCTCCCAAGCCTGGCAGCACGACCTTGACCGCCGGAGTGCACCGGGGAACATCACCGGCGCCCGCCAGGCGCAGGTCGAGGAGCTCCATGACCTTGTGGGGCCAGCGTGTGGCCACCGCGTTGCCGCCATGGCGATCGACGAATGGTGGCCGGTAGCCCATCGCGTCGGACTGATGAGTGCCGTTCAACTCGGCGCCCTCCAGCAACTCGTAAGTTTGCCGACGCCCATCGCCGTCGACGACTTCCTGCAGCGCGACCAGGTCAGGGGCCCGGCGGCGCAACTCCTGGTTGAGCAGGGACAGGCGCCGGGGGCACCCTGATTGTTCTGGACGGTTGATCGTGACGATCCGCACATGCATACGCTTGCTCCGCCTTTGTCAGGACTGCCGGATCGCGGCGACGTCGAGCTCCAGTGTCACCTTCCTGCCGACCAGGACGCTGGTCGCGGCGTTCCAGTTCACGCCCCAGTCCCTGCGGCTGATTGTGGCACTGCCCCGGAAGGTGACACGGAGGTAGCCCAGCCGGTCCCTCTCGGTGCCGGTCAGTTCGAAGTCGACGATAACCGTCTCGGTCACGCCGCGGATGGTCAGGTCACCTGCGACCTTGAAGGTGGTCTTGCCGACCTGGTCCATCCCGATCGAGGTGAAGGTGATGGCCGGATGGTCGTCCGCGTTCAGGAACCTGCTACCCAGTTGCACGTCGCGCTGCTCGTTGCGGGTCTGGATGCTCTTCGCCTGGATCGAAAGCTGAGCGCTGGACTTCGACGGCTCATCGCCATCCAGGTGCGCGCTCCCCTCGAACTCCTCGAACTGGCCCCACACCCTGGTGGCCATCGTGTGCCGGGCGATGAAGCCGATCCGCGTGTGGGCAGTGTCGAGGACGTAGTCGCCGGTCAGCTCGCTGAGCGCGGTCATGGTGGACATGCTTGTTCGCTCCTACAAGGGGGACGGTGTTCGTTTCGGCAGTTCGACGAGGTACCCCTGCGAAATGTGAGGTGACGTGCCGACCTCACATTTCGCACTTATGTCTCGTCGAACTGAAGCTTGGCCGCGATCATGAGTGAGCGGCGTCAGCTGATCAATCTCGCCTACCGGCTCCTCGGCTCCCTGGCCGACGCCGAGGACGTCGTGCAGGAGACCTGCGCCCGTTGGTACGGCATGTCCCGGCAGCAGCAGGAGGCCATCAAGTCCCCTGGTGCCTGGCTGACGACCGTCGCCAGTCGCATCTGCCTGGACCTGCTCAGCTCGGCGCGGGCCCGGCGGGAACGCTACGTGGGCGAATGGATCCCTGAGCCGGTCCCCGACCACACGGAGTTGGTCAGCGCGTGGCCTGGCGGCGACCCGGCCGATCGGATCACGCTGGACGAGTCGATCAACATGGCACCTGAGGTGAGTTGGAACCCCTGAAATAGCACTCTGGTCTGACGTTCTGTCGAACGCCAGACCAGAGTGCTAGAGCTACGAAGAGTCAAATTGCAGGTCAACAGCGATTAGAACCCTTAAGTGGAGCGAAGGGGACTCGAACCCCTGACCCCTCACTGCCAGTCAGGTTCGACCAAGGCGCTGACCTGCGGTAATCGAGAACCCACTGGTCGACTGGCGCAGTTGTTGTCTGATCGGTGCGGTTCGACGCCGTTGCGTGCAGCTGTAACCGACGGCGTGCTCCAGGCCCGCTCCAGGAAAATTGGTGTGGGAGTCGGTCTGTTAGTGAAGGCCGCGGACGCGAAGCCTGGCCACTGGCGGCTGTACGCCGGTCGTGGTTCAGGCTGTGAAGCCACCGAAGTGAGTGGTCCAGTTCGCACTGGTGTACCGCGGAGCGTAGTTGAGCGACTCAGCGGCAGATGCTGCCTCACTCAACGTCCGGGGCCGACGAGCTCGTAGAGACCAATGTACGACTCCTGGGCCCGCTACGTCGTCCCACCCGGCCTGCTTACCCTGCGTAGAACCACTTTTCTCGCGGGAAGCGGCTGCCGCTCACGGCGTGTTTGCGCTACGGTACTCGCTGCTGATGACGTCCTTCGATCCCCGCTGCCGTGGAGCTGCCGCATGATCCCCGGCTCGGCCCAGGCGTCTTGCCCTGTCGATCGTGAGGATTCCATGGAGTACCCCCTGCTGACGGCAGTGCTGGTCTGTGTCTCGCTGCTCGCCGCGGCCTTCGCGCTACTGTTGGTGCGCCAACGCCGGGTCACCGTCAACACCGGCCGTCGTGGTGAGCAGCTGCTGGCCGAACTCCGCGCCCGTGAGGAGGAGAACCGGCACCTGCTGCACAGGCGGTTGCCTGCAATCGTCGAGGCGCAGACCAACCATGCCGTGACCGTGCCCGGCCCCTTGCGTACCTTCAACGGCGAGGACCCCCACCGCGAACTGCTCGTGGTGATCAGCGAGCTGACCGGCCAGACCCGCCTCAACGCCGCCGAATCCGCCGCCGCCACCCTGCGCGCGATGATGCGCACGGTGCAGAACCTCGCGGGGGAGCAGCAGGTGCTGATCTCGGCGATGGAGGAGCAGCACGACAATCCCGACGTGCTCGATGGCCTGCTCGGCCTGGACCACGCGAACTCGCAGCTGGGCCGCCGCGCCCAGGCGACCGCCGTGCTCTGCGGTTCGTGGCCGGGCCTGCAGCGCTCCGCCGCGACCCTGACCGACGTGGTGCGCGGGGCCACCGGCCGCATCCGCGACTACGCGCGCGTGCAGATTCCGGCGCCTTCGGACACCGCGGTGGTCAGCCAGGCCGTGGAACCGGTGGTGCTCGCGGTGGCCGAGCTGCTGGACAACGGCGCCCGTCACTCGCAGCCCGGCTCACCCGTGCAGGTCACCTTCCAGCAGGCACACAACGGGCTGGCGATCGTCATCGACGACGCCGGGGTCGGCATGACGGTGGAAGCGGTGCAGCGCGCGGGCTGGCTACTGGAAGGCCACGGCGGTCAGGACATCGCCGCGCTCGGTGTGCCGCCGCGGATCGGTTTCGCCGTCATCGGCGTGCTTTCCCACCGCTACGGCTTCCGCGTCTCGGTGGACATGCGCTCGCCCTTCGGCGGGGTGCGCGCGGTGCTGTTCCTGCCGAGCGAGCTGCTCACCCGCGCCGCGGTCCCGGCGCCGGCACCGCAGGAAGTCCCGTCGCTGGCCGCGCCGGCCAGCCCGGCCGCGATCACCCCCAGCCCGACCCCGCACGTGCGCGTTTCCGCGCCGGAACCACAGCAGGCCGAACCGGCCGAGGACCTGGGCACGACCGCGCACGGCCTGCCCCGCCGTCGCCGACGCGCCCCGGTGGCCGGGTCGGCCGCCACCACCACGTTGTCGGTTCCGGTGTCGCCGCCCGCCGCGCCGGAAGTGACCGAGTCCCCGATGAACCACAGCCCGGTCGCCACGGCCACGGCCTGGCAGCGCGGCACCCGCCAGGGCCGCGCTTCTTCCACCGATGACGAAAGGGACTTCCAGTGAGCAGCTCCGTCACCACCAACAACCGGTTGGGCTGGATGCTCGACCAGGCCCTGCAGATGCCGGAGACCATCTCCGCGGTGCTGCTCTCGGCCGACGGCCTGCTGATGGCCCATTCGCAGGGAATCACCGTGGAGGACGCCGAGCGCACCGCCGCCGCGGTCTCCGGGCTCCAGTCGCTCGCCCGCGCCACCGGCGAGTTCTGCCGTCAGCCGCCGGAGCAGTGGCGGCAGACGCTGATCGAATTCGACGGCGGGTTCGTCTTCCTGACCTCCGCAGGACAGGGCGCCTACGTCGCGGTGTCCACCACCGGCCGGGTGGACATCGAGGGCGTTTCCTCGCGATTGCAAGAGCTGGTGCAAAGACTCGGCCAGGAACTCACCGCGCCACCGCGCTTTCCGGCCGAGGGACCTGGCGACCCGGCATGAGCGGGCAGCGGCGGGAACGGGCGCTTGTCCGGCCGCACGTGGTCACCGAGGGCCGGGCCCATCCGACCCGCAACACCCTGGACGTGGCCACCGTGGTGCTGGCCACCTGGGCGCCGGTGACCGGGCTGAGCCCGGAAAAACGGCGGGTGATGGAGCTGTGCCGGGGCGGCGCGCTGGCCGTCGCGGAGGTGGCTGCGCATCTCGAGCTGCCCACCAGCGTCACCAAGGTGCTGTTGTCGGACCTGCTCGACAGCGGGCACATCGAAGCACGGGCCGCGGTGCGCGAGACCGAAGTCCCCGACCAGCAACTCCTGCAGAAGGTACTCGATGGCCTCCGTGCTCTCACCTGACCGATACGTTCCCACCACGGTCCGGACCTCGGTGAAGATCCTCATCGTCGGCCCGTTCGCGGTGGGGAAGACCACCTTTGTCGGCACGCTCTCGGAGATCCGCCCGCTGCGCACCGAGGAGCGGATGACCCAGGCGGGCGCACTGGTCGACGACCTGTCCGGCGTGCGCGGCAAGGACACCACCACGGTGGCCATGGACTTCGGACGCCTGACACTGAGCGACGAGGTGGTGCTCTACCTCTTCGGCGCCCCGGGCCAGCAGCGGTTCACGCAGATGTGGAAGGACCTGGCGCACGGTGCGCTCGGGGCGCTGGTGCTGGTCGATCCCAGCCGCCTGCAGGACTCCTTCGACGTGATGGGCCTGCTGGAGGAACTGGACCTGCCCTACGCGGTGGCGGTCAACCAGTTCGACGGTGCGCCGCGTTTCCCCGAGACCGAACTACGCGAGGCGCTCGATCTGCTACCCGAGACCCGGCTGGTCACCTGTGACGCCCGCGATCGCGCGTCCGCCGCCTCGGCGCTGATCAGCCTGGTCGACTACCTGTTCACTCCCGTCCGCCAGGAGCATTCGTGACCGTTCCCGCCATCCCGCCCGTAGGTTGTCCCGCTCACGCCACGCGCACCCCGCTCTACGACGAGGAGTTCGCCGCGAACCCGGCGGGGGTCTACGCGCGGATGCGCAAGGAACACGGCCACGTCGCGCCGGTCGAGCTGGCGCCGGGGGTGAACGCGAGCCTGGTGCTGAGCTACGAGGCGGCGCTGGACGTGCTGCGCTCCCCGCAGACCTATCCGCGGGACCCGCGCCGCTGGCAGGCCACTCAGCCGCCGGACAATCCGGTGATGCCGATGATGGGCTACCGGCCGAACTGCCTGTTCACCGACGGCGCGGTGCACGCGCGCTACCGCAGCGCGGTCACCGACAGCCTCTCGCGGGTGAACCCGCACGCCCTTCTGGACTACGTGGAGAAGGCCGCGCGGGAGCTGATCGCGAAGTTCTCCCGGACCGGCCGGGCGGACCTGCTCACCGAATACGCCGGAACCCTTTCCCTGCAGGTGTTCAACCACCTCTTCGGCTGCCCGCCGGAACTGGGCGAGCGGCTCACCGCGGGGATGCGCGGGATCTTCGACATGGTGGATCCGGAGCGCGCCAACGCCGAGCTGACCGCGGCCATGCTGGACCTGCTGGCGCTCAAGCGGCGGCAGCCGAGCCAGGACGTGCCCTCGTGGATGATGGCGCATCCCTCGAGGTTGACCGACGAGGAGATGCTGCACCAGCTGGTGCTGCTGATGGGCGCGGGCACCGAACCGCAGCAGAATTTGATCGCCAACGGGCTTCGGCTGCTGCTGGTGGACGAGCGCTTCGCCGGGGACCTGGCCGGCGGCAGCCTGCACGTGGACGACGCGCTGGAGGAGATCCTCTGGAGCGACCCGCCCATGGCCAACTACTCCGCCGGTTACCCCTATCCGGCGGCCGACCTGATGGGCGCGCGCCTGCCTGCCGACGAGCCCGTGGTGATCAGTTTCGCCGCCGCCAACACCGATCCCGAGCTGGGCGACGCCCAGCGGGCCGGCAACCGGGCGCACATCGCCTGGAGCGCCGGCGTGCACTCCTGCCCGGCGCAGGGCCCGGCGCGGCTGATCGCCACCACCGCCATCGAGACCCTGCTCGACGCGCTGCCGGATCTGCGCCTGGCCGTGCCGGACGCCGAACTGCGCTGGCGGCCGGGCCCGTTCCACCGCGCGCTGGCCGGTCTCCCGGTCCTGTTCACCCCCGTCGTCGCACCGGCCAGTCCCGTTCCCGACCCGACAGGAGAGCACCCATGGCGCCAGCCCGCCCGTTCGTCCTCGATCCCAACGGCCGTGACATCCACACCGAAGGAGCCGAACTCCGCGCCCGCGGAGCCGCGACGCTGGTGGAACTCCCTGGCGAAGTGGTGGCGTGGTCAGTAACCCAGCCGGAGCTGCTGCGGAAACTGCTGTCCGACCCGCGGGTGTCGAAGAACCCGAACCTGCATTGGGCGGCCTACCGCGACGGTGAGATCCCCGAGGACTGGCCGCTGCAGATCTGGGTCTCGGTGCAGAACATGTTCACCGCCTACGGCGGCGACCACCGGCGGCTCCGTTCGCTGGTGTCGAAGGCGTTCACCCCGCGCCGAGTGGAAGCACTGCGGCCGTGGATCGAGGAGTTGACCACCGGCCTGCTGGACCGGCTCGCCGCCGGGCCGGATTCGGTGGACCTGCGGGAGAACTTCGCCTACCCCCTGCCGATCGAGGTGATCTGCCAGCTGTTCGGCGTGCCCGAGGAGCACCGGCCGGATCTGCGGCGCGCGGTGGACGGGGTGTTCAACACCTCGCTCAGCGCCGAGGAGGCGCAGGCGAACGGCGTGCTGATGTACGGGATTCTCGGGCAGCTGGTGGCGAACGGGCGGGAGAACCCCGGCGAGGACCTCGCCAGCGGCCTGATCGCGGCGCGGGACGAGGACGGTTCGGTGCTTGAGGAGGCCGAGCTGATCGACACGCTGATCCTGATGATCTCGGCCGGGCACGAGACCACGGTGAACCTGCTGCACCACGCGATCCTGGCGCTGCTGACGCATCCGGAGGAGCTGGCGAAGGTGCGCTCCGGGGAGCACACCTGGGCCGAGGTGATCGACGAGACCATGCGGTGGCAGGCGCCGATCGCGAACCTTCCGCTGCGGTACGCGGTGGAGGACATCGAGATCGACGGGGTGCACATCAAGGCGGGCGAAGCGATCCTAGCTTCGTACGCGGCGGCGGGCCGCTGTCCCGAGGTGCACGGTCCCGACGCGGACGAGTTCCGGCTGTCGCGGGAGTCGAAGAGTTATCATCTGTCGTTCGGGCACGGGGTGCACTACTGTCTCGGCGCGCCCTTGGCGCGATTGGAGGCGGAACTCGCACTGCCGGCACTGTTCGAGCGGTTCCCCGATTTGGCCCTGGCGGCGGAGGTTTCCGAGCTGGAGAAGATGCCGTCGTTCATTTCGAACGGGCACACGAGTCTTCCGGTACGCCTCAAGTGAATGTGGTGAGTATGGCTTTCACCGCGGACCCGCGGTGAAAGCCACACTCACCGAGCCATTCCACGTAACCGTCAGCTGTTCACGGTGAAATCTGAGCAGCACCAGCCTGGAACCACCTCCAGAAAGACGATCCACGGGTCGCATCGGCCATCGCGGACCGAGTCCTGTCCGAGAGCAGGCCGAACACGATGTTCGCGACCATCGCGGGTGTTCACGTTGACAATGGACAGCATTGCGGAAAAGAGCGGGCGGCTCCGCAGGATCGCGAGTGGCTTGCCAAGATGGACAACCCTTCGGCTGAAGCACAGCGACACCTTCACGCGCTGGCGTTACTCACTTCCACGTGTCTTTCCACCACCCCATACGCTGGGTTGCGGACTTTCGGATCGATGTGTGAGTGTGGACAGCTGATACCCGTGCAAACCTTTCTTGACAGGTTGGCAGTTGGGCGTGAGCCGGTAATGTGCTCGAATGTCGACCCGTTCATCAGATATGGACGCCCGGCTTCCGTCTGATGGCGGCTTCTCTCGCCGCTGGATGTCACAGGGCGGGTGGGTGAATCCTGCTCGCCGACGGCTGGACAGGCGGAACCCGCAAGTTTACTCCGAGCCCTCGACCCCCGCTCCGGTGGTGATTTGAGGCTATGAACTAGACTCGTCACACGTTCGGTTGGGGGTTCATCGGTGACGGAAGTCGGTTCAGAAATACGGGCAGAGCGCCGGTTGCCAGCTCCCCTGTGGTGGTCCGTGCTGTCCGGTGTGTTGCTCATCGTGGTACTCGCAGGGTTCACCGTGTGGGCGAATTTCTGGACGCCGACCAACGTCTACCTGCAGGATTTCGACTCCTACGTGGCTAGTGGCCTGGCCGCGCGGGCAGGCGAGCCGCTGTATGAACCGGGCGTCTCCAACCTGCCCATGATCGGCGGCACGTTCAAGTACACCCCCTTCGCCGCCGGGGTCTTCGCGGTGCTGAGCCTGGTTCCCGGATTATTGCTGTCGATGGTGGCGCTGCTGGGAAACTTGTTCGCGTTGCTGGCGATCATCTGGATTTCGCTGGGCAGGCTCGGCTACGCGGCCGATCACGGTCGGCTCGCGGCGACGGTGGCGTTGTCCGCGGTAGCGCTGCCGCTGCAGCCGGTGTTGATGAACTTCACGGTCGGGCAGGTGAACCTGCTGCTGGTCCTGGTCGTGCTGGCAGATTTGACCGGTCGTGATCGCCGGTGGAGCGGGATCGGGGTCGGGCTGGCCGCAGCGATCAAGCTGACCCCGGGCTTCTTCGTGATCTACCTGCTGTTGACCCGCCGTTTCCGCGCCGCAGCTGTGGCCACCGGAACGTTCGTCCTTACCGTGGGCCTCGGTTTCGTGGGGTTACCGCACGATTCGAGCTTGTTCTGGTCGGCGAACCTGGCGGATCCGTCGCGCATCACCGGCAAGGACAACGCGATGGTGCCGGAGAACCAGTCGGTGCGCGGGGTACTGGCGCGGATCCTCGACCTCGGTGACGTTTCCAGCCTAGTGTGGGTACCCGTCGCTGCGGTGGTCGCGCTCGCAGCGCTCTGGATCGCGGTACGCGCGCACCGCCAGGGCCGGGAACTGCTGGCGGTCAGCGTGGTCGGCATGGCGATGGTGCTGGTGACACCGTGGACCTGGACTCACTACTGGGTATGGCTCGTACCGTTCTTCGTGATGGCGGCCTGCGCCGTGTGGCAGTCCCGCAAGTGGTGGCCCGCGGAAGCGCTGGTCGCGGTATACCTGCTGATGTTCGGCTGGCTGGTGAGCGACCGCGTCGACGCCCCGATCGTCGGCCTGGTCGTTCTTCCGGATGACTACCCACCGTTCCTCCAAGCGGTGACGCACACCCTGTACGTCGTGATTGCGCTGGGGCTGTTCCTTCTGGCTGCCCTGAAACCCGGCTGGCTGAACCCACGGCAGGACTGGGGGCTTCCTGTCCTGCGGAGCGAACCCGCAGAAGTCAGCGGATCGGGTGCTCGGCGAGAGACTTCTTGACCGCACTGACGAGGCCGTCGTCCACGAATGTGGCCTGGTCACGGCCACTTTGACTGCGTCAGCATCGGCAGGTGCGGGGTGCGGTTCACGACGAGGGCTGCGGCACTGATCGGCGCCGGATTTCCGTTTCTCCGGGTGAAATGAACTGAGGCGACCACGGCTAAGGTGCTTCGCCCCGACCGTGAGCCCATTTCCTCTTCTCTGATCGACGGCCACAGCCGTCTCCGTCAACGGAAGAGCCACGCCGCCCGCCGCGAAGTAACGACAACACGTCGAGGCTCCGGACTGTTCCCGGCTGTGGCCCCGGGTCTGCTGGCGCTCTTCATGAAGAGTTAGCGGGGTCGCTGAACTCCGGCTCACTCCCGGTGCCGCGCTACGCCCGCGGTACGGGCTAAAACCCTCGACTACTGCCTCGGAATCCGACGGCGTCGCCGACAAGCACACGACGACCGTCTTCAAGGGCGAGGGAATCGACCCCGTCGTCCAACTGCGGTCACACCCCGGCCTCGGTCCAGTCCCGCAACCGGCGCCGGCTCGACAGTGACTTGAACCAACTGCTCCACCAAGTACCTCCACGAACACCACTCCGCAGGTGCTCAAGTGTGCGCACGTGCGCTCCCATCATTCTCCACAACACCATATATACGGCCGAAAAGTGGGCATATATGCCGCTCATATGTGCGTTCTATCGGGTTTGTCCGGGTGCACGTGATGGATCCCATAGCGCCGGACCCGGGTGCCTGGACAGACTTGTGACCAGTTGGGGCTCGAACCGCACCCGATGACCCGGTGGGCCATCGCGAGCCGTAAGGGTGCGCTGATGAGCTGGACGCCCCCATGGTCGGCGCTCTTGCCCGAAGGGACTCGTTCGACCTGGTCCTCGGGCAATCCGGCGTGCTGCCGATGCAGAGTTCGGTATCCGCTGCTACCTCTGGACAAGGCAGTTCCGTCACAGAGAGGACCATGCCCGTGCCATCGCCCACGCTCCCTTTGCCGAATTCGGCGTGTCCCTTCGGACCCGCTCCGGAGATCAGTGTCATCCGGGACGGCCCATCGCTGCCCCGGGTCTCGTGCCCCACTGGGATCGACGCGTGGCTGGTGACCCGCTACGCGGACGTCCGCGAAGTACTCGGCGACACCGGCCGGTTCAGCGTCCGGGCCGGCATGGCCGGGCACATCCTGGCGAACACCCCGCCGGACGCCCCGGCCGCCCCCGGCGACTTTTCCCGGATGGACGGTGCCGACCACGTCAGATTCCGCCGCGCGCTCGCCCCTGCGATGGTGACCGCGAAGCGAATGGCCGCGATTCGACCCGTGGTGCGACGCATCGTCGATGACGCACTCGACGACCTCGCTACCTCTGCGCAACCGGTCGACCTGCACGAGCGATTCGCCAAGCCGGTCAGCTCGGCCGTGATGGCCGAGTTGCTCGGTGTGCCCGCATCGGAGCGTAAGCTGCTTCTCCACTCGGCCGAGGCCCTGTTCCGGGGTGACGCCGACGACCTGGAGCAGGCGACGGCCCCGCTTTACGCCTGCGTGCAGGAGCTGATCACCCGGCGCCGGACCGCGCCGGCCGAAGACGTACTCGGCGTCCTCGTCGGCCACGCCGGGAACTTCACGGACCTGGAACTGCTCGTCGCGGCCATCAGCGTGTTGCTCGCCGGCCACGACACCGTCGCGAGCATGATCAGTCACGGAGCTTTCGCGCTGCTGGCAGATCCCTCGCGGTTCGCTCTGCTCCGTGAAGACCCCGCGCTGATACCCGGAGCGGTCGAGGAAACGGTGCGGCTGCTCGGCGTGGGACCCGGGCGAATGCGCGTGGCCGTGACCGATACCGAGGTCGCCGGAACACCGATCGCTGCCGGAGACTACGTCGTGGTCTCCATCCAGGGCGCCAACCACGATCCGGCCCAGTTCCCCGATCCCGGCAGGCTCGACATCCACCGCGACCACCGACGGCACCTCGGCTGGGGCTTCGGCCCGCACCGATGCGTCGGACAGCCGCTGGCTCAGCTGGAACTCACCGTGGTCTTCGAGGCCCTGACGCGCCGTATCCCGTCTCTGCGCCTCGCGGTGCCGATCGAGGACATCGAGCTCAAGACCGACACTCCCAACACCTCGCCGGCGCACCTGCCCGTCGCCTGGGAGGAAATCCGGCCCGGTTGTCCTCCACCCGCGCCCTGAATAACGCTTTCGGGCAGTCGCCGTTGTACTGAACGGGCAGTGCCCGGCGAATGTATCGCGTGGTGGCGTCGTTTTTCGGAAGAATGAGGACGTAGACAAGGACAAGCCAGTCCGGCTTTCAAGGAGAGGAACGTACAGCCGATGTCTTCGCTGACACGAAAAGTCGCCGCAGGTGCGACCGTGATCGTCCTCGGTGCTCTTGCGATGGGTGGGCAGGCGGCTGCCGCGCCTGCCGGTTCCACGCTGTTCAGCTTGTGCAACAACGGAAATGGGGACTATGCGGTGACGGCCGTGTTCCCGGAAAGTGGCGGCTTCACCAGCACCATCGTCACCGTCAACAGTTGTTGGAAGGGCAACCGGTTCCGCGGCGAGCGCTATTTCCTGAACGTCATTTCGACCCGAAACAGCAACGACAGGTACATCGAAGGGCAAAACTACACGAACAACTCGGACTACACGGACGTAAGCACCAAGGGGTCCTTTCTGGACTTCCAGTACGTGAAGAACGGTTAGGATCGCCGTAGCCGCTCAAAGGCTGCCCGCCGGTGCGGCGGAACCCGAGTCGGTGAATCCGGGTTTCTGTCGGCAGTGTCGCCGGTTCGCCTTCGTGCCGGTTGCACTCGGGCGGACCGGTGATGCCACTGTGGTGAACCTGGACCTGTCGAATCATCGAGGGCGAGGCAGATGTCGTACGCGGTGGGCGGTCTGCCAGCGGTCGCGGACCGCCGACCACCGGACACGTTTGCCTCAACCCTCGAAAGAACGATCAGCGCCACTCGCGACCCTCCGGGCAGAGCGCCCAAACCGGTCACAAACGTGGACTTGGTGTGTCCCTTACGGACTATGAATCACGATCGGCCCGGCAGGCCGGTCCCTCGCGCGCATCACGCCACCTCGAGCCCTTCCCCCTTGCTGGCTCAGGACCGGGCGGGCGCCCGTTGATCATCCGATTCGTGCCTATCCGCACCGTTCTCGCCCAGGCCGCGGCCGCCGGCAGTCGACTCATCCGCCCGGATGACCCGACAGCACCATCAGGCGTCCCGAAAGTGGCTTCGCGACACGCCGCGTTCGTCTCGCCTCTCACTGTCTGCCGCACCCCGCGGGGCAGGGCCTCAACTCCGCCGCGTATCTGCGCGTGCCGGCCCTAGGCTGGCCGGCCGGCTATGGCCGCTCCGGACGGCATCTGTATGCCGCATACCGGCGGCATACAGATGCAACAAGGGGGTGATGTGGTAGGTGCCTCGTGGACCCCGGTCGAGCAGGCTGGCCATCGCAAGTGCATCGAGTGCCCGCCGGGTACGTTCCATCGGCCAGTCACCCGCCACCGCCGCGGCCGTCACCGAATCACCCTCCAGCCCCCCGAGACGCCCGAACACCTCGACGCTGATCAGCGCGGTCTTCCGCCAGTGCCGTGCTCAGGATGCCGGGGTGAAGGTGAGCCCGAGTTGGTGGGCGAGACCGAAGTGGTCCTCCAGGTGCCTGCTCCACACGATCCGGCCGTGCTCCAGCCGGTGGACATCGATGGCCTGGAACTCGACCTGCCTCCCGGTCCCGGCCACGCCCAGCAGTTCGCCGGTGTGGACCCCGCGGCACGTGCTGCTCACGGCGACTCGGTCACCGTCCACGACGACGTCCTCGATGACGAGTTCGAGGTCGCTGAGCGCCGTGCGCAGGTAGGTGACGGTGGCCTTCCAGCCCTCGGGGCCGTCGATGCTCAGCGCGGGCACGGCCTCCCAGCCGGGCGCGAGCACGGCGTCGACGAGCGTCAGGTCGCCGGTGCTCAGCGTGTCGTAGAACCGCCTGATCACGGTGGCGGCCTCGGACATGGTGGTGTCGGACATGCGGGGGAGCTCCTTGAATGGTTCGATGATCCAGTCATCGGTGAATTTTACCGTACCGTTTACTTGTGGGAACTGTGCGAAGTGAACAGAACCCATTTGTCTGCCGGTTGAGAACTTCTCCAGCCACATCTGCCGCCGTTGCCCGACTTGGTGCAGACGGCGTACTCGCCGGCATTTGCGAAACATTGCTCATAGTGCGAGGTGTGTCAAAGGTGTCGTGTTCGGGTGCGGTGCCGGACGGCCGAAATCCACGCAGTCCGGCGAGACCGTCCCTGTCCCTGTCACGGCCGGTTCAGGAAGGTGTGTGGAATCAGGGACTATCGACGTCCCTGATCCCATGCCCTCCAATCGACGCCACCTTTACCTCACCCCTCATGACTTGGGCCGTTGATCGGATGCACTGTGATGTTCGGGAAATCGTTCCTGCCTGCGCGCGGAACCTTGTCGGTCGTCGCCGCAGTGCCGACCCTTGGTGTTTCGAGTCAACTGAATCCTCCGCGACCTGGTTTTCCAGGCGTGACGAACCCGATTCGTATCACTGTTGCATTATCGCGGCGATCGATGTTCTCGCGCGATACAAGCGCTGAAGAACTGCCCGCCGGGCCAGTGGGGCCTGGCGGTCGGGACAATGTCGACGGGGTGAGCGGCGTCGAGGCGGACAGTGGAGTATTCTCCGCTTTTCCCGGACCATCCCGCTGAGTGCGGTGCAAATGCCCCGCGGTGGTGCCGCCGTGACCGGTGCTCCACGTTCGCTCCTCTCGAATCCGGACGGCATGGGTGATCTGATGACAAATTCCCGCTCAGTCTGGTCGAAACGCGCGTTTCGTTGTCATTTGCGGCTGGATTCGGCCGCAAATCTGCTTTTTTCGGGCGAAAGGGGCGAGGCGGTGGGGAGCCACCACGTCGCGGTCTCAGATGTAACCGTTCGCCTCCATCGCGGCGACGACGGTACGGAATCCGGCGATGTTGGCGCCGGTGACGTAGTCGCCGGGCAGCCCGTGTTCTTCGGCGGTGCCGAGGCATTCGGTATGGATGTCTTCCATGACCTTCCGGAGAGTCCGATCCGTATGGGCGAAGGTCCAGCGGTCGCGTGCGGCGTTCTGCCTCATCTCCAGGGCGGAGGTGGCCACACCGCCTGCGTTGGCTGCCTTGCCCGGCGCCAACGCGACGCCCGCTTCGCGGAAGATCCGCACGGCGGCAGGAGTGCAGGGCATGTTGGCGCCTTCGGCGACCGCTCGCACGTCGTTCTTGACCAGTCCGAGCGCGTCCTGTTCGTCGATTTCGTTCTGGGTGGCGCAGGGAAGAGCGACGTCACAAGGCACGTCCCAAGGTGACGCGCCGGGGAAGAAGCGCGCGGACGGTACGTGTTCCGGGTAGGCGGACAGTCGTTCGCGGCGGGTGACCTTGAGGTCTCGGAGCACCTTGACGTCGATCCCGGCCGGGTCGTGGACATAGCCACCCGAGTCCGAGCACACGACGGGTGTCGCACCGAGTTCGCGGAGTTTGGCGATCGCGTGAAAGGCGACGTTTCCGGATCCGGACACCACGGCCGTGTAGCTGTCGAGGGACTCTCCTCTGGCTGCCAGCATCGCCTGAAGGAAGTACACGGTGCCGTACCCGGTTGCTTCTGGGCGCGCGGGGATCCCACCGAGCAAGGGGTCCTTGCCCGTCAGCGTGCCGGAGTCGTAGCGATTGGTCAGGCGCTTGTACTGACCGAACAGGTAGCCGATCTCGCGTGAGCCGACGCCGATGTCGCCGGCGGGTACGTCGGTGGCGGGACCGATGTGCCGGTGGAGTTCGGTCATGAATGCCTGGCAGAAGCTCATGATCTCGGTATCGGTGCGGCCGGTCGGGTCGAAATCGGATCCACCTTTACCCGCACCGATGCCGAGGCCGGTGAGGGCGTTTTTGAAGATCTGTTCGAAGGCCAGGAACTTGATCGTGCCGAGGGTGACATCGCGATGGAATCGCAGTCCGCCCTTGTACGGCCCCAGGGCTGAGTTGAAGCCGACCCGGAAGCCGCGGTTGACCTGGACACGCCTGGAGTCGTCGGTCCAGACGACGCGGAACATCAGTTGCCGCTCCGGCTCGCACAGCCGTTCAAGAATCGCCGCGTCGCGCAGGTCGGGGTTGCGGCGCAGCACGGGCTGGATGGCGTCGAGGACTTCGAAGACGGCCTGGTGGAATTCGGTTTCGGCCGGGTTCTTCCGGACGATCGCTTCGTACAGCGTGCTCGAAACGCTGTCCAGGGTCATGACTGTGCCTCCACGTCAGGGCAGGATGGGCGGGTGGTAGGGCAAGGTCGCCGACAGCAACGTCAGCAGTCCGAGCACGATCGGGAACAACGCGATGAGGTAGACGAACGTGTAGCCGACGATGTCGCGCGCCTTGAGGGAAAGAACCCCGAGCAGCGGCAACATCCAGAAGGGATTGATCAGATTGGGCAGCGCCTCGCTGGCGTTGTAGATCTGCACCGTCCAGCCGAGGTTCACGTGCGCGTCGTTCGCGGCCTGCATCACGTACGGTGCCTCGATGATCCATTTACCACCGCCTGAGGGGATCACGAAGCCGAGCACCACCGAGTAGACGCCGATCAACAGCGGAAACGTGGTGTCGTTTCCCGCGGAGGTGAAGATCGCGGCGAGGTGGTGGGAGATCGACGTACCGGCACCGTCGGTCGCCTTGGTCATGATCGCGGCGATACCGGCGTAGAACGGGAACTGGATGAGGACACCGCCGGTCGCGGGGACTGCTTTGGTGACCGCCGAAAGGAATCGGCGCGGGCGCCAGTGCAGCAACAGGCCGAGCGTGAGGAACAGCAGGTTGTAGGTGTTGAGGCCGGAAATCGCGACGATGGGGTCGTTGTCGGCGAACTCCTGAACAGCCCAGCCTCCGACCAGTGCGACGACGACGATCGTCAGCAGCGGGCTGTACTCGAGCCATTCGCCGGGACGTGACCGCGGAGTGTCGTCCTCGACGGGATCACGCGGGTCGATGCCCAGATCCGCCGCGGTGCGCGCGACCGATGCGCGAGGAGCCGTCAGGAACGCGACGATCACGCACACGACCACGACGACCGCGGCGAGCAGGAGGGACTGCCAGGCGAAGATGGTCTCCCGGAAGGGGATGACGCCGGTGACCGGGAGCAGCGATTTGGGGATACTGGCGGGGTTGGCCTGGAGTTGCGCGGCGGAGGAGCTGAGACCGAGCGCCCAGCTCCCGCCGAGGCCGAGATAGGCGGCGGCGGACGCGGCCCGGTAGTCCATGCGCAGGTCGTGCCGTTCCGCGAGCCGCCGCACCAGAAGCGCGCTGAAGATGAGGCTGAACCCCCAGTTCAGGAGCGCTGACAACAGGCTGACCGCGGCGACCATGGCGATGGCCGCGCGCGGGTCGCCGGGGACGCGGGCGAGCCGGGTGATGGCTTTGCGGACCGGCCCGGCGGTGGCGACGACGTAACCGCCGATGGCGACCATGGCCATTTGCATGGTGAAGGGGATCAGATCCCAGAACCCGTCCCCGAACACGGTCGCGACCTTGGCGGGTGACGAACCGATCCCCATCGCGGCGACTGCGACGACCGCGACGGTGAGCAGCGCGAAGACGAGTGTGTTGGGGAACCATTTTTCCGACCAGGCCGCACTGCGGGTGGCGATGCGGGCCAGACGGCCGCGGGGCGGCTCGGTGATGAAGGGTGAATCGGACGATGTCATGCGGGGCTCCCAGTGGATCAGCCGACCGGCTGGACACGGCTGCGATGGACGAGGGCCGCGGCCGCCAAGTCGGCCAGCGCTGTTCCCACTGCCTTGAACACGGTGATCTGGCGGTCATCCCTGCGGCCGAGTGCTTCCCTGCGGCAGAGCTGCGGGAGGGTGGCCGCTACGGCATCGCGGGTGATGATGCCGTCGGCGAGGGGCTGGGTGAGGTCGCCGGACTCGTCGAGTGCGATCTCGCTGTCGATGTACAGCGATCCGCGGGTCAGGCAGATGTCGTCGGCTTCACGCATGTCCCGGCGGAAGCTGCCGACGAGGTCGAGATGTGTGCCAGGGGTCAACAGCTCACCGCGGATGATCGGGCTGGTGGCGAGTGTGGCGCACGAGATCACGTCGGCCCGGGGGATCGCCGTGTCGAGGTCGTCGGCGACATGGGCGTCCACACCGGACTCCTGGAGCCTGGTGACCAGGGCGGCGGCGGCTTCGCGACGCTGATCGTGCACGAAGACGGTGCGGATGCCGAGTACGGCCGCGTGGGCCTCGGCGGCGAGGGATCCGATATGGCCGGCGCCGACCACGAGGTGGACGCGGCTGTCCGGACGAGCGAGGTAAGAGGAGGCGAGTGCCGCGGTGGCGACCGTGCGCCGGCGGGTCAGTTCGTTCCCGTCGATGACCCCGAGGTGTTCCCCGGTGCTCGCACTGGCGAGAACGTAGGCCGAGGACAGCGCGGGGCGGCCACTCGCACTGTTTTCGGGGAAGACGTTCACCAGCTTGACCCCGAGCAGGTCACCTGAGCGCCAGGAAGGCATCAGCAGCAACGTGGAGCCTGCCGCCTTGTCGATCTGGTGGTGGTGGCGTGGGGGAGTGGTGGCCCCGCGAGCAAGACCTTCGCGAAGGGCGGGAATCAGCGCGCCGAAGGGCAATGCGGCGGCGGTTTCCTCGGCGGAGACGGTGTACACGGCGGTCCTTTCTCGTTCACGCGTCGAGCACAAGGTCTGATGTCGGCACGGATTGACAGGTGAGGCAGTGGTCGTCAGGGAGATCCTCGGATGGCGTGACGAGATGCGAGACCGTCCCGGCGAGCACGGGGACCGAACAGCTCTCGCACTGGCCGACGCGACAGCCGCTCGGCATCGGGATCCCGCTCTTCTCGGCCAGCTGCAGCAGCGTGCCGTCGGACTTGGTCCAGGTGATCTCACGTCCGGTACGGGCGAACCGCACGATTGCGGTGGCGTCATCGGAAATCCGTATCGGCGCGGGTCGCGCGTGGAACTTCTCGCTGAAGATGTCGAACCGCGGGACTCCCCGTGCGACGAGGCCGGCGGTCGCGTCTTCGAGCATGGTCTCGGGTCCGCACAGGTAGAAGCGCGCACGCTCGCGGATCAGTGCGGCATCGACACTTTCGGCCGATATCCGTCCACGTGCGCCGTATCGGTCTCCGGGGGACGGCCGACTGTAGTGGTCGATGACGCGGACTGTGGGTAGTACCGCGGTGAGCGCGGCGAGCCGGTCACGAAACGCGTGCCTCGCACCGTCCCGGTTGCCATAGTGCAGGACGATCTCGGGTGCGGTCGTGGGCAGCTCGGCAAGGGTTTCGAGGTAGCTCAGGAACGGAGTGATGCCGATTCCGGCGGCCAGGAGCACGATCGGTCGCGTATGGATGAGCGGTATGGCGAAACCACCGGATGGTGGCGTTACCAGCACCCTTTCACCGGGACGTAACCGCTCGTGGACAGTCGGGGAGAAGCGGCCGCCGTCGACCCGTCGTACCGCGAGCGCGTACGTGGTGTGTGCTTCCGTCGCGGCCCCGATGAGGGAATAACTACGGGTAAGGCCGGGATCGTCGCGCCAGGCCACCGTTACGTGCTGCCCTGCGCGGAACGCCGGCAGCGGGTCGTCATCGACGGGACGCAGTTCGACGGACATGATCTCGTCCGTTTCGAAGGCGGTGTTCTCGACCACGAATTCACGCTGGGCCGTCCAGGGCGCGAGCTCGTCCGCTTGGATGTCGCAGAAAGTCGAGCGCAAGCCCACGGAGCCACTGACCGGGTCCCGTTCCCCGTCGCCGATCAGCAGGTTGTAGTTGGTGCCGCCGTCGTCGAGTGGGTTCGAGCCCGGCAATGCCAGGTCGGGCGCGGGTTGCCACCAGCCGTATTCGGCGACGACGACGTCGCGGTGCAGCGCCGGGTCGATCCGTGCCCGCATCCGGATGGTGGCTCGCGAGGTCGTGATGCTGATCCATTGCCCGTCCACGATCCCGCGGTCATGGGCGAGTTCGGTGCTCAGCTCGACGGTCGGTTCGGGAAATCGCTTCCGTAGCGAAGAAATCCCGTGGTGCTGGCTATGGCAGAAGTAGCCGTTCTTGGCGCAGGTGAGCACGAGCGGATACCGGGGATCGGGTGCCGGTGGGTGCGCGTCCGGAACGGGTGACTGCCCGTGCTCCGCGAGCCGCTCGGAGTACAGTTCGACCCGACGCGTGGGCGTGGCGAACCCTGCCACCGACCCATCCTCCGATTTCTCGGCGTACTTGCGGTGGCGGGTTCTCAGCGGCAGGTCGATTCCGCCGGGTCGGCGACGGAGTTCTTCGGTGGTGACGCCGAGCGGGCCGAGCTGGTGGTCCCAGCCGTCCTCGACGTGGCCGCCGAAGAAATCGTTCTCGAATCCGAGCCGTACCGCCAGGTCGAAGACGACTTCTGTGTCCGAACGCGATTCGCCGACAGGGGCGGTCATCCGTGGTCGCAGCTGGACTCGTTCCTGGGCGGCGCGAGTGATCTCGAAGCCCACCTTGATCGCCTCGTGTTCCCAAGGCGTCTGTACCGGGAGAAGAAGGTCCGCGAACCGCGAGGTGGGGTTCTCGAAAAGGTCGAGGTGAACGCCGAAGTCCAGGCTGCGTAACGCTTCCGCGGTCCGCCGTGGATCAGGTTGCGACAGCAGGAGATTTCCGCCGAACGAAACCAGTGCGCGTACCGGGTAGGGCTCACGTTCGAGGACCGCGTGACAGAAGTCGCGTGCGTTGATCCAACCTTGTGCCTGCGGGCCCAGCGGAAACCGGTCCAGCCCCAGAGCCTTGGCTCGTTGCGGCTCGCCGAGCTGATCGGGCGAGGTCACCGGGTTGACGGGAAGCTTGGGCAGGATCACGTTACCGCCCGGGACATCGAAGCTGCCGGTGAGCGCGTAGAGCGTGGCGATCGCCCGCTCGGTTTGCGTGGCGTTCGTGTGTTGGCCGACGCCGGACCACACGGCGTAGGAAACCGACCGAGCAGCGGCCAGTTCCGCGGCGAAGGCTTCGATGGCGGCCGGGTCGACCGTGGTCACGGCCGCCGTCCGGTCCAGCGACCAGGCACGGCACGCCTGGGCGTAGTGGTCGAACGCCGGCACGCAGTCCACCGGCCCTGTCCGGGTGGTCACTCGTCGACGTCCCGTCAGAGCGAACCGCTCCGGTCGGGAGGCCGCCTGCGTGGTGTCGAACGGTTCGGGTCGTCCCGCCAGTTCGTCCCAAACCACGTAGCCGGACAGCTCGGGATCGACGTCCTTTGCTTGGAGGAACCCGCCGGTGTCGATCCGGACCAGCAGCGGTCCGTTGGTCCACGCCCGCACGAACGCCTCGTCGTGACCTCGCGTGGAGAGCAACTGCCCGGCGACTCCGAGGGCGAGGGCGCCGTCGGTCCCGGGCCGAACTCGCAGCCAATGATCGGCTTGGAGCGCGCTCGCGGACCGTCGAGGGTCGATCACGACGAGTATCGCCCCTCGGGCGCGTGCTTCAGCCAGCGCTGCGGATTGAGCCAACCAGGACTTCGCCGGGTTGTGGCCCCACAGGACAGCGAGATCGGTACTCGCGTAGTCCGGGGCCGGCAGTCCGCTGCCGAACGTGAAGGCATGCGCGAAGTCCTTGTGCCAGTTGCAGATCTCAGTCGAGTACAGCGTGTTCGGGCTGCCGAAGCGCCGGATGAACCGTTCCACCCAGTCGATCGAATCCGACATCGGTGTTCCGCTGGGGGAGGTCACAGAGAAGGCGACCGCCTCGGCTCCATCGCGTGCCCGGATCGTGCCCAGCCTTTCGGCTACCTCGGTCATGGCCTCCTCCCAACCGATCTCTCGCCAGCGTGGGTCGGGATCGGATTTGGGGGTGGTCCGCCGCAGAGGACTGCGCAAGCGTTCGGTGGAGTACACGAGTTCGGGGGCCGCCCTGCCTTTGGGGCAAAGGGCGGCCCCGGTGGGGTGCGTGGGATCCGGCCGGGCACTGACGAGCAAGCCGTTGTCGACCGTGTAGACCGCTCCGCACCGCGAGCGGCACAACGTGCAGTAACCCCGCACTTCAGACGCATCCGTCATAAGTTACTCCCAAGTAACCGGCTACCGGTTACCGTTCACCGGTAACGAGTAAGATGCGCCTGGAGGATGCGGAAGTCAAGCTCTGTGGAATGAAGGGGGTGGGTCTTGACGGAAAACGGAGCGGTTCGCCTGCAGCACACGAACCTGCGGGACCAGGTTCTCGAGGTGGTTCGACAGGCGATGGTGTCCGGTGAAATCCGGCCGGGTGACATCTATTCCGCGGCTGCGCTGGCGACGCGACTGGGCGTGTCCAGTAGTCCGGTGCGGGAAGCGTTGTTGACGCTGGTGAACCAGGGGCTGATGGAACCTGTGCGGAACCGGGGCTACCGGGTCGTAGCGATGGAAGAGCAAGACCTCGACGAGATCTACGAGATGCGTCAGCTCCTGGAGGTGCCGGGAACGTTGTCCGCGGCTGCGAAAGCGGTGCCGGCGGACCTTGAGCGCCTCGGCGACCTGGCCGGAGAGATCGAGCGCGCCGCTCGCGCGGGTGACGTCGCCGGCTTCCTTGACGCGGACAGGCGGTTCCACCTGGCCCTTCTCTCGCTCGCGGGCAACCGCCGACTGCTGGACAGTATCGCCAACTTGCGTGATCAGACCCGGCTGTACGGCCTGGAGAAGCTGGCGGAAAGCGGCCGGCTCACCGGAGCGGCCGACGAACATCGAGAGATCCTTGCCGCGATCGCGGCGCAGGACTGGGACGCCTTGGAGAACCTGATGCACGCCCACTTGCGGCACACCCGCGCTGACTGGGCCGCCGGGTGACGCACGTGTGGCCTGCCGAACGAAGCCGGCACGCCAACACGGTGGACCATGGTCAGGTCTTGGTGCCCGACCGGCCGGCTCGTCAGAGCCACTGTCCATCACGGAACGCCGTCGGGAATCCTGGAGCATTGGCGCACCGCACGGCCGCGCCGGCGGAATCTGTGGACCTGCCACGACTGAGAGCTGCGGCACCGGTGGGCAGGGGTGGCGCATGGGCACAGGTTCAGTGCATCCGACGGGGCCATCCGGCAACACTTTTGATCTCGACGGACGGTTCGTGACCGACATCGAGGGGTTCTACCGCGCGATCGGCGAGCCGATCGACGGTCCAGGCGGATACTTTGGTTGGAACCTCGGCGCCCTGGAGGACTGCCTCCACGGTGATTTCGGCACGTAGGCCCCGTTTCAATTAGGCGTCGGCCAGGCTCTGCGATCACCCTCGAATGCCTCCTCGACATGCTCACGACGTACCGGATCGAGGTCGACCTGCGCTGAGCCGTGCGGCCGGCCACAGCTGTCGGGCGCTCGCCGATACGCCTGGCTGGAGCTGGCGGGTGAATGATCTCTACGTTTGAGATGCCGCCCTGGTTCAGACAGTCTTCGGCGAGATCCCGCACGTGCCAGTGGAAGTCCGACGCTCCTGTTGCGTCGCCGATGGCGATCAGGGGGCGAGCTGCTTCCCGTCTGGGGAGGTGTGTTTTCTTGCTCAGGTGGGTAGTACTCGCATGACCGTGTGACTTCCCGAAGGATGGCGAATGAGCGATAACGTGCAGCCAAGTGATGCCCCCAGTCCGGAGAAACCCCGTGAAGACTGGGCGACAGGTGATGAACCGATGACCGGACCCCAGCGTTCGTATCTGAGTACCCTTGCCCAGGAGGCTGGTGAGAAGGTCCCGGACAACTTGAGCAAAGCGGAAGCATCAGAGCTGATCGACCGGCTTCAGAGTGAAACCGGACGCGGCCAGTAGGGAAAGAGCCTGCACCCAACAGATGAGGGCACGGTGCTACGACAGCCCGGGCCCGAAATCGGATTCGATACCTTCAGTGTATGTCCTTAGTGGACTGGCGGGATCGAGCACTGGCGTAGGCGATCCGAAGATCCGCCAGCTGCGCGAGGCTGACGTCGTGCTGCTCTCGCTGTTCGACGGCGCGAACCAGCTTTCCGCGAGTCTCGAGCTGCCATCGAGTCTCCTCCGGCGGTGTCCGGAGTCAGCCGGATACCCGGGCTTCCGCCTCTTCAGAGGCGTTCGATGCGGTCGGCCTGCGGGCCCCGGTCGCTCTGACGCACCGTGTACCGGACTCGGTCACCCTTTTGCAGCGGCTCCGACCCCATGATCACGGACACGTGGGCGAAGAGATCGTCGCCGCCTGCGTCCGGGGTGATGAAGCCGAAGCCGCGGTCGTCGTCGTAGCGCGCGACGACGCCCTCGCCGCCTCGTACGGGCACGTCCCGCGCCGCCGGCCCTGCGGCCGCGGCAGGTGCCGATTGCTGCGGCGCCGTCTGGGGCTCGGTGCCCCGGACCAGGTGCACGTCGCGGGCCTGCGGGCCCTTGTCTCCACTGGTCACCTCGTAGGCGACGCGGTCGCCCTCCGCGAGCCACGTCAGCCCCTCGGCCAGGGCCCGGGCGTGAACGAAGACGTCCCCGGCGCCGGAGTCGGGGTTGATGAACCCGAAGCCCTTGTCCTCGTCGTACCAGGCCACCGTGCCGTCGGCGCCGTCCGTGATACCAGCCGCAGCGGGTGAGCCGGCTCCTGCTCCCAGCGGGATCACGTGCCCGGCCTGCGGGCCGCGCTCGCCTTCGACGATCAGGAAGGCCACCCGCTGCCCCTCGGTGACCACGCCGCCGGTCACGATGGCGGAGCTGTGCACGAAGATGTCGGCGCCGCCGCCGTCCGGCGACGCGAAGCCGTACCCTTTGCCCGGCTCGTACCAGTTGACGGTGCCGAGCAGGCCCACAGCGCTGCCGGTGGCCGCATCGGCGGTGACGCGAACGCGCAGCGCCTGGGGCCCGCGGTCGTTCTCGCCGACCTCGAACACGACGGCCTGACCCTCGCGGAGCACTCTCGCGCCGTCGTCCCCGACGATCTCGGAGGCGTGCACGAACACATCCGGCGAGCCGTCCTCGGGCGCGAGGAAGCCGAAACCCCGTTCGGCGTCGAACCAACGGACGGTCCCTTGCAGCATAAAAGGCTCCAGGTCGAGAGGGCGGGTACTGGCCCCCAGTCTCCCTGACAGACCTCCGGTCCGTCGGACCGGGCCCACAGGCGGGCGGTACGGAGCCAGGGGCGGGCCGTTGGTTCACCTAGCGACACGCCGAGTTTTGAGACCAGGTCTCAAGGCTCAAAGAAGCTGATCCGATCAACGCGCGCGAGGGCAACGGCCAGCTGATCCGCACGCTGAAGGATCGTCGCAACTGGCGCGAGAAGTCCCGGTGCCGACATGAAGGTCGTTCAGGCCATGCTCCGGCACTCCTCGATCACCGTGACCATGGACACCTACACCACCGTCCTGCCCGAGATCGCACTCGCAGCGGCGGAGGCCACGGCCAAACTCGTCCCCAGGAACCCCGCCCGACAGCTCGGGCTCGTCTCGGGCGCGGATCAGACCACAATGGACAGTAAGGAAGTGGAAGAAATGCATCCAGATAACACAAAACCCCACGTCATCGAAACCGAAAACGTGAGGCTTGAGTGTGCGCCATCAGGGACTCGAACCCCGAACCCGCTGGTTAAGAGCCAGCTGCTCTGCCAATTGAGCTAATGGCGCCTGCTTGTCCGCCGCTTTGGTGTTCCCCTCGGCGACGTGGAAAACATTAACACAGGGTTGCTGAGGCCCGTTTCAGGGGGGTCCCCTAGCGGCGGGCCGGGGCGTATTCGGCCATCCGGCCGCGAGCGTTGCGGCCGGTCAGGCAGACTATAGCCAGACGTTGGGGTTGGTACCACGCGAAACGGGCGGTGTGCATGAGGGTCTGGGGAGCGACGGGGCGGTCGCGGGTGGCTGTGACGGCTTTGGTGGCCGGGTTCACTCTGGCGGCGTGCAGCAGTACACCGTCGGGTGAATCACCGTCACAGGGTGGAGCTCCTGGGGGTTCCCAGCAGAGCGCGGCGCCCGCGCCGGCGCCGAAGCCGGCCGTGATGACGCTGACCCCGGCGCAGGGGGCGGCGAACGTGGCGCCCGGCGAGCCGGTGACGGTGGCCGTGGCCGACGGCAAGGTGGGCGAGGTCAAGCTGACCGGCACCGACGGCAAGGTCGTCGTGGGCAAGCCGAAGGAAGACGGTTCGGGCTGGGAATCGGCGGAGCCGCTCGGTTACGGCAAGACCTACACCGTCACCGCGGCCGCGACCGGCACCGACGGCAAGCCGGTCACCTCGACCTCGACGTTCTCCACGGCCAAGCCCGGCCGTCAGATCGGCGTCTCGATCAACCTGGTCGAAGGGGAGACGGTCGGCGTCGGCCTGCCCTTGATCTTCACCTTCACCAGCAACGTGCCGGACAAGGCGGCGACCGAGAAGGCGCTGAAGATCGTCACCGAGCCGCAGGCCGAGGGCGCGTTCCACTGGTTCGGCGAGAAGACCGTGATGTGGCGGCCCAAGGAGTACTTCAAGCCGGGCACGAAGATCTCGGTCAACGCGGCGATCTACGGCAAGAATCTCGGCAACAACACCTTCGGCCGCGAGGACAAGCCCGCCAAGGTGGTCGTCGGTGACAAGCTGGTCGCGACCGCGGACGGCGGCTCGCACCAGATGAAGGTCGTGGTGAACGACCAAGAGGTCAAGCAGATGCCGATCTCGATGGGCAAGCCGTCGAGCAGCACCCCGGCCGGGACCTACACGGTGATGAGCGAGCACACCGGGTACACGATGGACTCCAGCACGTACGGCGTCCCGACGGACAGCAAGGCCGGCTACCGGACCTTCGTGAAGTACGCGGTGCGGATGTCGAACAGCGGCATCTTCTACCACTCGGCGCCGTGGTCGGTCGGTTCCCAGGGCAAGCGGAATGTGAGCCACGGCTGCATCAACCTGTCGACCGAGAACGCGAAGTGGCTGATGGACACCTCGAAGAAGGGCGACATCATCACCGTCACCAACTCGGGCCCGCAGGTGCTGGAGCCCACTGACGGCTGGTCGGTGTGGCAGATGTCGTGGGACGACTGGAAGACCGGCGGCGACCGGAACTGACCCGTTGTCATGAGGGGTCCCCTTAGGACGGAATACGTCCAAAGGGGACCCCTCATGGCGTTCCGGTGCACCTCGCCGCTGGTCTTGTAGCGGCACTTCTGGGACTGGCCTTCGTGGAGTTCGGGTAGCCGGGCTCACCGTCACGGTTGTGCGTCGACATCATCGCCGGCACCGGTATCTGGTTCGCCGGGGGCTCGGACCCCATGAAAAGGCGAAACCCCAGCCTGGTGGGGGCCCGCAAGGGCCCGACCAAACTGGGGTGATGGGGTGAGCGACGGGTTTCGAACCCGCGACCTCCTGGACCACAACCAGGTGCTCTACCAGCTGAGCTACGCCCACCATCGCCGGGCTCGGGAAGCTTCCCCATCACCTCGGCCGCACTATATTAGCGTGCCCGTTTCGGGGGCTCGCAACGGGTTACCGTTCGTGGCGTTCCTGCACTTCAGCGGCCGCGGCCTTGGCCTGTTCGGTGGTCGGGCCGGGCTGCGCGACGAAGGCGACGCGGCGGTAGTAGTCGAGCTCCCCGATGGATTCCTTGATGTCGGCGAGCGCGCGGTGCGCGAGGCCCTTCTCGGGCTTGGCGTAGTAGATCCGCGGGTACCAGCGCCGGACGAGTTCCTTGACCGACGAGACATCGACCATGCGGTAGTGCAGGTGCGCGTCGAGAAGGGGCATGTCGCGGGTGATGAAGCCGCGGTCGGTGGCGATGGAGTTGCCGGCGAGCGGGGCGACGTTGGCCTCGGGCACGTGCGCGCGGATGTACTCGAGCACGCGCTGCTCGGCTTCTTCCATGGTCACGGTGGAGCGCCGGACCTCTTCGGTGAGGCCGGAGTGGGCGTGCATTTCGCGGACGACCTCCGGCATGCCGTCGAGGGCTTCGTCGTCGGCGTGGATGACGATGTCGACCCCTTCGCCGAGGACGTTGAGCTCGGCGTCGGTCACCAGCGCGGCGATTTCGATCAACGCGTCCTTGCCGAGGTCGAGCCCCGTCATCTCGCAGTCGATCCAGACTAGGCGGTCGTTCACCCCGGAACCCTAACCCGACCCGGGGATTCGTGACGCGCGACGTGCGGGTTCGGCGCGTTGCTGGCAGCGTGTGCCTTCTCAGGTGAGTCATGTCACAGACCAGGGAGCGACAGTGGTCGAACAAGGTCCAGCCCAGGAGATCGCGCAGGGGTACGTGAGCGAGGGCGCGGCGGTCGAGCTCGGCGCGGTCGTGATCGACGGCAAGGCCGACGCCGGCGCGGCGGTCCGCCTGCCGCTGGCGACGCTGAACCGACACGGGCTGGTCGCGGGCGCGACCGGTACCGGCAAGACGAAGACCCTGCAGCTGATCGCCGAACAGCTGTCGGCCGCGGGAGTGCCGGTGGTGCTGGCGGACGTGAAGGGTGACCTGTCGGGGCTCGCCGCGCCGGGCGAGAGCAACGACAAGATCGCCAAACGCGCGGACGAACTGGGTGACTCCTGGGCGCCCGCCGCGTTCCCCGTGCAGTTCCTGTCGCTGGGTGCGGGTGGCAAGGGGTCGCCGATCCGGGCGACGATCACGAGTTTCGGCCCGATCCTGCTGTCGAAGGTGCTGGGGCTCAACGAAACCCAGGAGTCGACGCTCGGCCTGATCTTCCACTGGGCCGATCAGCGCGGGCTGGCGCTGCTGGACACGAAGGACCTCCGCTCGGTCATCACGCACCTCACGAGTGACGAGGGCAAGGAGGACCTCAAGGGCATCGGCGGCGTCTCGGCCGCTACGGCCGGGGTGATCCTCCGGGCGCTGTCCAATCTGGAGGCTCAGGGCGGCGAGGACTTCTTCGGCGAGCCCGAGCTGGACGTCCACGACCTGATGCGCGAGGTCGACGGCAAGGCGATGGTGACCTTGCTGGAGCTGGACAACCTCCAGTCGAAACCCGCGCTGTTCTCGACCTTCCTCATGTGGCTGCTGGCCGAGTTGTTCGAGGAGCTGCCCGAGGAGGGTGACCTCGACAAGCCGAAGCTGGTGTTCTTCTTCGACGAGGCGCACCTGCTGTTCAACGACGCGTCGAAGGCGTTCCTGGAGCGCATCGAGCAGACCGTGAAGCTGATCCGGTCGAAGGGCGTCGGCGTGTTCTTCTGCACGCAGCTCCCGACGGACATCCCGAACAACGTCCTGTCCCAGCTGGGCGCGCGGGTCCAGCACGCGTTGCGCGCGTTCACGCCCGAGGACCAGGCCGCGCTGACGAAGACGGTGAAGACGTATCCGAAGACGAAGCACTACGAACTGGACTCGGCGCTGACGTCGCTCGGTATCGGCGAAGCGATCGTCACCGTGCTGTCCGAGCGGGGCGCGCCGACGCCGGTCGCGTGGACCCGCCTCCGCGCGCCGCGTTCGAAGATGGGCTCCATCGGCGCCGAAGCCATCTCCGCGGCGACGACTTCTTCGGACCTGCACGTGAAGTATTCCGAGACGATCGATCGTGAGTCGGCCTACGAGATGCTCGCCGCCAAGGTGGCCGCGCCGCCTGCCGGTGAGGCGCCGCCGCCCGAAGCCCCCGCTCCGAAGCCGGAGAAGCAAGAGCCGGGGATGGTCGAGCAGGCGATGAAGAACCCGGCGGTGAAGTCGTTCCTCCGCTCGGCGGCGAGCGCGCTGGGACGGGAGATCACCCGCGGCCTGTTCGGGAACCGGAGGCGGTGACGAATACCTGACGTGAGCTGTCAGGTATGTCCGGCAAGATCGGTGGCATGACCAACACCGCGACAGCGTCGTTCACTGTGGACGGCTGGGAACCTCAAACCACCGAGAAGCCCGAAGACACCGAGTTCTCGCGGATACTGCTGACCAAAACCTTCACCGGTGACGTCGAGGGGACCAGTGCCGTGGAGATGCTGACGGCGGTAAACGAGACGTCGTCGGCGTACGTCGCCTTCGAGCGGCTGGCCGTCACTGTCGACGGGCGCAAGGGCGGTTTCGTCCTGCATCACTCGGCGGGGGAGAACGGGCATCACCTGATCGTCTTGCCGGGTTCCGGGCACGGTGAGCTGGCAGGTATCACCGGAACGGCGGAGATCGTCAAGGACGACGAGGGCAACCACACCTTCACGCTGACCTACGAACGCTGAAAGTCCGTGAAGGCCTCTGGCGAAGGAGGCCTTCACGGACAGTGCCTGCTGGGCCGCCCCCTGACAGCGGTCCAGACGGCCGGGTCAGCCGACGATCTGCTCGACGATCTTCTTCGCGTCGTTGATGGGGATCGCGAAACCGATGCCGATGCTGCCGGTCGAGGTGGGGTTGTACAGCGCCGAGTTGATGCCGATGACGTTCCCTTGCGCGTCCACCAGCGCCCCGCCCGAGTTGCCCTGGTTGATCGGGGCGTCGGTCTGGATCGCGGTGTAGCTCGGCCCGGCTTCGTTCGTGGTCCTGCTGTAGGGCGAGCGACGTTCCTGGCCGCTGCTCAACTCGTCGAGCTTGCGGTTCAGCGCGCTCACGATCCCGGTGGTCACGGTGTTCTGCAGTCCGCCGGGCGAGCCGATCGCGACGACCTGCTGGCCGACGGCGAGCTTGCTCGAGTCGCCGAGCGAAGCAGGCGTCAGGCCGCTCGCGTCCTTCGCCTGGAGCACGGCGATGTCGGCCTTCGTGTCGGCGCCGACCACGCTGGCCTTGTACTGCTTGCCGTCCGACAACGTGACGGTCACGTCGCCCTCGGTGTCGGCGACCACGTGGGCGTTGGTGAGGATGCGCCCGTCCGCCGTCAGGATGACGCCGGAGCCGACCGCCTCACCTTGCGCGGTGGTCACGTTCACCTGGACGACGCTCGGCGTCACCTTCGCGGCGACCCCGCTGACGTCACCCGAAGTGGTGTTCCCGACCAGTTGCCCGTTGGCGACCGCGGACGAACCCGTGCCCGACGCCGACGACGCGGAGCCGAGCCCTGAGATCGCCGCTCCGCCGACCCCGCCGACGAGTGCGGCGGCGAGCGCCGCCGCACTGACGAGTACGGCGACCCGGCCGCCCTTCTTGCGCGGCGGCGGGGTGACGAGTGGATTCGGCGCGGCCTGCCAAGGGGTGTAACCGGGGTACTGCTGCTGGTGCGGCGGCTGGTGCCCACCGGTTGAGGCGGGGCCTGGCCGACTCTCGTTCTCGGTCATGGCACCAGATTCGCGCCCGTACTTGTGAATCGCCTGTGGAATACCCCTGTGCTTTCCTGAGAAGAATCACCCGAGACTCCGCCCCATGCGCTCTCAGCGGGAAAGAGCACTTCAAGCGGTCAGTCGAAAAACGCCGGGACGTCCAAGGCGCCGCCCGACGCCTCGAACTCCTCGTGCACCGCGGCGCGGAGTTTCGCGTCGGCCAGGTAGTCGACGGCGGTCAGCGCCAGCCCCAGGGCGCCGTCGACGACCGCGCGATCGCCGTCCGGCGAACCGGCCGCGGCCGCGAACTCTTTGGTGTGCAAGGCGGTCGTCGGTCCGGCGATGGCGATCATCGGGTGGATCGCCGGCATCCGGTAGGAGAGGTTGCCGAGATCCGTCGAGCCGGTGAGGAATTCGGGCACGATTCCGGGCGGCAGTGGTTTGCGGCCGGCGTCGACCTGGTGCACCGACCAGCGCCCGGCGAGGGTGGTGTTGAACCGGATCGGCAGATACGCGGGCTGGGCGTCCCACCGCAGTTCGACTCCGCAGCCGGTCATTTCCGCCGCGCCGCGTGCGATCGCCGAAACCCGCGCGGCGAGGTCGCGCAGCGTGTCCGGCTGCGCGGAGCGGAGGTAGAACAGCAGGGCCGCGCGTTCGGGGACGACGTTCGGCCGCGCGCCGCCGTCGGTGAAGACGCCGTGGACGCGGTCGCTCGACGGCAGATGCTGCCGCAGCGCCGCGACTCCCTGGTACGCGGTGACGGCGGCGTCGAGCGCGTTGCGGCCCATGAACGGCTGAGCCGAGGCGTGCGCGCCGACACCGTGGAACACCATTTCCAGCTGCCGCCTGCCGAGGAACGGGTGCATGGCGATGTCGTGACTGAACGGGTGCAGCATGACCACGGCGTCGACGTCGTCGAAAACGCCTGCGCGGGCCATCGTCTCCTTGCCGCCACCGCCTTCCTCCGCCGGCGTGCCGATCAGCGAGACCCGGCCGCCCAGCCGTTCGGCGACCGCCGCCGCGCCGAGGAAGCCGCCCGCGCCCGCGGTGCAGATGACGTTGTGGCCGCAGCCGTGGCCGAGCCCGGGAAGCGCGTCGTATTCGGAGAGGACCGCGATATGCGGGCCGCTGCCGGGGGTGGTCGCGACCAAGGCGGTGTCCAGCCCGCCCGCGCCGATCGTCACCTCGTGGCCGTGCCGCTCGAGCAGGTCCCCGAGCGCCCGGACCGAGCGATGCTCGGCGAAACCCTCTTCCGGATGAGCGTGCAGGTCTTGGCTCAGCCCCACCAATTCCGCTTCCAGTGCGCGGATCTCGGCGCTGACGGCGTCCCGCGTGACGGCGTCCGCGCCGTCATGGGACGAACCGAGGGGTTCGGCCGCGGCGACGGCGTCCGCGGTCGCGTCGACCAGCGAGCGGAGGTAGCCGTCGTCGGGGGGAATCGGCGAAGCGTGCTCAGAGCGGATCATTTCCGGATGTTAACTCCTAGCTCGCCCGTGACGATCTGCGTGACACCGGAGTACCGCTCGTCGACGTGGTCGAAGCCGCGCCGGAACAGCTTCGCCGAGATCTCGCCGCGGTCGAACATCCGCTGCCCGCTCAGCCTGCCGAGGACGGTGTCCACCAGCCGCATCGGCTGATCGCCGTGCCGGGCACTGGTCAGCACCACCAGCGAGCCGCCGGGTTTCAGCACCCGGGCGAACGAATCCAGTGCCGCGTCCGGATCGGCGAACATGTGCAGCGCGGCGAAGCAGCAGACGGCGTCCACAGTGGAATCGTCGAGCGGCAGGTCGACGGCGTCGGCGCGCAGGTAGGTCACCGACGGGGGATTGGGCGCGGCGAGCGCCTTCTCCAGCATGGTGACCGAACCGTCGAGCCCGATGGACAGGCCGTCCGGACCGACCGCTTCACCGAAGGCACGCGTGAACCTGCCGGTGCCACAGGCGACGTCCAGCGCGGTCTGGCCGGGGCGCAGGCCCAGCGCTTCGATCGCGATCCGGACCTCGTCCGCCATGCTCGGGCCGTTCAGTCCTTTCGCGACCCTGCCCAGTGCCGGGCGCCAGTACCGCTCGTAGATCATCGGCACGGCGGAGGTGCGCATCAGCCGCTGCGCGAGTCCGGTCGGCGGCCCCGCCTGCGGATTTTCTCCCAGCAGGTCAAGGAAATCCTTCCCGGTGGCGGCGGGCGTGGTGCCCGGCCGCAGCAGGCTCCTCAGACGTTCGCGATGGTCCGGCATGGCTGCTCCCTTCACGGTCCTCACCGGAGAATCTGCCATGACCGGCCCGTTCGCGACATTCCCGCCGCCGCGACCCGAAACTGTCGGTGGCCGTCTCTAACGTCGGAGGGAGTCGCCGTTCCCCAGCCGAAGGAGCCCGAAATGACCGGCTCGATCCTGCAGCACACCGCCACGACCACGCTCCGCATCCCCGTGCGCGGCCCGTTCGACCTCGACAAGTCCATCCGTTTCCTGACCGATTTCCCGCCCGCGTGCCGCGCGGACGCGGGCGCCGAACCCGGCACCCTGCGCTTCGCCTTTCCCGCCGAAGCGGGCTGGGAACATGTCGGTGCGGCCGTCAGACAGAGATCGCCCGGTTCGATCGAAGTGGAGGTCTTCGCCGAAGAGGGGCTGGCCGTCGAAGTCGGCGCCCAGGTCCGGCGGATCCTGTCGGTGGACGTCGACGGTGTCGGCTTCGCCAAGATCGGCACGGCGGATCCCGTGGTGCGCCGCCTCCAGCAGTCGCACCCCGGACTGCGGCCGGTGCTGTTCCATTCGCCCTATGAAGCGGCCTGCTGGGCGATCCTGAGCCACCGGGCGGGGATGTCCCAGGCGGCCACCGTGAAACGACGGCTCGCCGAGGAGTTCGGCAGGCCGGTCGACGTCGGCGGGAAGGTCCTCAGATCGTTCCCGGCGCCGGACGTACTGGCCGGGCCGGACGCCGGGCGTGCCCTGCCGGAGGTGAAGGCCGAGCGGCTGCGCGCCGTGGCCAACGCCGCCAAGGACGGCCTGCTCGACGCCGCGTACCTGCGCGCGATGCCGGTGCCGGACGCGTTGCGCTGGTTGCAGCGCCTGCCGGGGATCGGCCCGTTCTCGGCACAGCTGATCCTGATCCGGGGCGCCGGGCATCCGGACGTCTTCCCTACTGGCGAGCCCCGGCTGCAGGAGGCCATGCGAGCCGCGTACGACCTGCCGCTGGCGCCACCCGAGGAGCTGGAGGAGCTGTCGGCGGTATGGCGGCCGTTCCGCAGCTGGGTGGCTTTCGCCCTGCGCAACGACGGGGAGTTTCGCACGCGCGGGATCGGAGGTTCGATGACCGCCTGACACGGGACAGATCCGGCGTGTGGTGAGCTGATGAGGTGAGCGCGTCTCCCGCCGAAACGGTTTCCGACATCGCCCAGTCCACCCCTCCCGGCACGATCACCCTGGTCACCGGTGGTCTCGCGCTGCTCGTGGTGCTCTCGGGCAGGCCTTGGCGGATCGCCCGCAACCTGATCACGCTCGTCCACGAGGCGGGCCACGCGCTGGCGGCGGTGCTGGTCGGCCGTCGGCTGCAGGGCATCAAACTGCACTCGGACACCTCCGGCGTCACGGTCTCCCGTGGCAAACCGGAGGGGCCGGGGATGGCGTTCACCGCGCTGGCCGGGTACCCGGCGGCCGCGGTGCTCGGGCTGGTGTTCGCGGGGCTGCTCTCCTCGGACCTGATCACCGTCGTGCTGATCACGATGGCGTTGATGCTGCTGGGCGTGCTGGTGATGGTGCGCAACACCTACGGCGTGTTCACCGTGGTCGCCAGCTCGGTGGTGCTCGGCCTGGTCGCGCTGGTGGCGCCCTCGTGGTTCCAGGCGATCTTCGTCTACCTGCTGACCTGGTTCCTGCTGTTCGGCGGTGTCCGGCCGGTGGTCGAACTCCAGATCAAGCGGCGCCGGGGAGCGGCGCGGGATTCCGACGCCGATCAGCTCGGCAGGCTCACCGGGATGCCCGCGGTGCTGTGGGTGCTGGTGATGGCCGTGCTGACGGTGAGCTGTCTCTTCGCGGGCGGGTTGTGGCTGCTGGAGCCGACCGTCGCCTGACCGGGGCGGTACGGCAGACTGATGGCTCGTTCCGCGCGGAAGGAGTCAGCAGATGGATGAGGTCGCCAAGGCCGTCGAGGAATGCGCTCGATCGGCGAAACGGGCCGCGCCGTCGCTGGCCGCCGCCACCGCGGAGGCGATCGACGCCGCGCTGAACGCCATGGCGGACAAGCTGGTCGAGCACGCCGACGTCGTCCTCGAGGCGAACCAGGCCGACATCGCCAAGGCACGCGAGGATGGCATGAGCGCGGGCCTGCTCGACAGGCTCACCATCACGCCCGAGCGGCTGACCGGCATGGCCGAGCAACTCCGTCTTCTGGCAGGCGCGCCGCATCAGGAACGGTCCGTCGACGTGTCCACTTTGGACGGAGGACTGCGGCTGGTGGAACGCCGCCGCCCGGTCGGCGTGATCGGCGCGAACTACGAGGCGCGCCCGAACGTCACGGTGGACGTCGCCTCACAGCTGGTGAAGTCGCGCAACGGTGGCGTGCTCCGCACGGGTTCCGCCGCGCTCGGTTCGGCCCAGCGCCTGCGCGAGAAGGTGATCGCCCCCGCGCTCGCCGAGGCGGGCATCGACCCGGACGTCATCCAGCTGGTACCGCGCGCCGAGCGTGAAGCGGCTTCGGCGCTGGTCCGTTTCCCCGCGCTCGTGCCGCTGGTCATCTTGCGCGGCAGCGGCGACAGCACCCGTGCGCTGGCCACCGAGGCGGCCGTCCACGGCGTCCGGACGCTGGCCCACGCCGACGGTGGCGGCGTGCTGTACGTCGACGAAGCGGCCGACACCGACAAGGTGCGCGACCTGGTTTTCAACAGCCTCGACCGGCTCGGCGTCTGCAACCGGCTGAACCTGCTGCTGATCCACGAGGACGCGCACGACCGTGTCTGGCCCGGCATCTCCGGCGCGCTGGCCGAACGCGGCGTCACGCCCTCGCTCGCCCCGCACGAGCACGCCATCGGCTACGAATGGGCGCTCGACTCGGACCGCGAAGCGACCGTCACCGTCGCGAAGGTCGCCGGCCTGCCCGAAGCGGCGGAGATCGCCAACGAGCGGACCTCCGGCCTGGCCGCCGGCATCGCGACCGAAAGCAGCGAAGCGGCCGACGCGTTCTTCGACGCGTACACCGGCACCGGCGTCTTCTGGAACGCCCCGACCCGGCTGCTGGACGGCTTCAAGCTCCTCGCCGTCCCCGAGACCGGCATCAACCTGGACAAGGTCCCCGGACCGCGCGGTCCGGTCACCTACACCGATCTCTACGTGCGGCAGTACGCCGTGCTCCCCGCCTGATCACGCGTGTCGTCCATCTGATCACGCGCGTCGTCCCTCCAATCACGCGAAATCGCCCGATCGCAGGTCCGCTCTGACCCGAATCGCCACTCGTGACCCAGCCGGAGGCGGTAGCAAAGGTCCCTTGCTCTCCCCGGCAGGGGATCAGCGGCGCCGGCGCTTCGACCGGGGCCGAAGCGGCAACGAGTCCGCGGTGGCGTCATCGACCTCGTCCGGAGCAGGCGTCGGATCCGGAGCGCTCCCAGGCGTCAGCCCCAGCATCTCCGCGGCGAGCTGTTGCGAAGAGGCGAACATGCCCGAAGGCCGGTCCTGTGCCCGGCGCAGGGACGAAGGCCGCAGCCGGTTGTAGCCCCGCACCGAAACCGGCCGCCGCGAGCGGACGTCGTACTGCGGGAAGCCCGAAAGCTCGCCGGCGAGTTCCTTGTCGACCAGGATGGTGCCCGGCCGCGCGGTCGAGGTGAGGCGGGCCGCGAGGTTCACGACCGAGCCGTAGACGTCGCCGAACCGGCTGAGGATCCGGCCTGAGGCCAGCCCGGCGCGCACGGAGGGCAGGGTCTCGTCGGCGTCGGCGCGTTCGGACAGGGCGAGGGCGATCTCGGCCCCGTCGACGGCGGAATCGGCGACGAACAGGACCTCGTCGCCGATCATCTTCACGATCCGCCCGTGGTGATCCGCGACCACCTCGGTGGCGACGGATTCGAATCGGTCGAGGATGCCGGTCAGCTCTTCTTCGCCGACCTGCCTGGTCAGCCGGGTGTAGCCGACCATGTCGACGAAACCGACGACTTCGGTCCTCGCTTCGAGGTCTTCCTCCGGCATGGCCAGCGCCCGGCCCGCGTAGGCGGCCAGGTGGCGGCGCCAGACGAATTCCTGCACCTTCTCCAGCTCGGGCAGGAGCCGCTCGACGAGCCGCCCGATCTGGCGTTCGCTGGCGCCGATCTCCTTGTTCTCGGTGATCATCGTCCACAGCATGTGGACCTGCCATTCCGCGAGGCGCGAAAGGTGCTGGCCCAGCGCGCGCGTCACGGCCAGCTCGATGCTCGGGTCGATCAGTCCGGAGTTCATCAGCTGGTCGGCCGTGCGGATCGCTTCGATGTCGGCGTCGGTGAAGACGACCTCGTCGTCGTCGACCGTCGCGAAGCCCAGCGCACGCCAAAGCCGCCGAGAGCGTTCTTCGGGAACGCCTGCCTTCTCGGCGACTTCGAGCCGGGTGTACTTGCGCCTTCCACCGAGCAGGATCCGTTCGAGGCGCTGTTGCAGCGCGTCGGGCGAGATCTCGCCGGGTTCGGGCATCAGGTGGTGTGGACGATGAGCACGTCCACCCCGGACTTCCGCGCGACCTCGGACGGTACGGAGCCCAGGATGCGGCCCGCGAGCGTGTTCAGCCCGCGGTTGCCGACCACCAGCAGGTCCGCGGAGCGCTCGGCGACGACCTTGCGCAGCGCGTCGACCGGGTCGCCCACGACCGCGGCGGTCTCGATGGTCTTCGCGCCGGCCTTCGCCGCCCGGTCGCGGGCGGACAGGAGGGTGTCCTCGGCCGGTGCCGAGCCCACGACCTGGTACGCCTCGTCACCGAGGACGTCCTGTGCTTTCTCCACGTCACCTTTGTGGGCGGGGTAGTAGGCGCACACGACGACCAGGGTCGCTCCGGAGTCCCCGGCGACACCCGCCGCCCGGTCGACCGCGGCGAACGAGGAATCCGATCCGTCCGTGCCCACGACCACGGTCCGATATGCAGCCATCCGCAACCTCCACCGATCTGACAGCCCGCACCTGCGTGCGAGCAGCGACGATAACCGCTCGGCGAGTGGCTCGCAGGCCGTCGTGAGAGCGGTCGGGTGGAAAGGTTACTCGCCAGTCGGTTTCTGCGCTGCCGCAGGTCGCGGTGAAGGCCTCGCACCGGATGTGGCCTTCGGCACATCGGCCGTCCGGAGCTGCACGGTGGCTTCCGAGTCGGGCGACGGCTTCGCCTTCAGATCCGCCGGGACATGCGGTTCGTCGCCGAGCACGTGCGTCGCCTCGGCGAGCGCGTTCCGCGCGGTGCGGACCTGCTCGGCCAGGCTGGAGCGCACCTTGCGGAGCGCTTCGACCCGTTCGGTGGCCTGCGTGATCCGCCGGTTGGACTCTTCGGTGGCCTGCCGGACGCGGCGGCGTGCCTCGTCGGCCGCCTCCGCGAGCCGGGCGTTGGCCTCGGTGATCGAGTCCTGCTTGCGCTTGTTGGCGTCGGCGACGGACTCGCGCTGACGGCGCTCGATGTCGGCCTTGGCCGACGTCTCCTCTTCGAGCACCTTCGCGCGGATGGCGGCGGCGTCCTCGGTGGCTTCGCGGACGCGGCGGGCGGCCTCGGCCTTGCTCGCGGCCTCCTGCTCGGCCAGCGCGTGCATGGCTTCGGTGCGCCGCGACGCCATCGCGATCTCGAAGTCCTCTTCGACCTGCGTGCGGCGTTGCTGCGACTCGGCGTCGAGCTTGTCGCGCTCGGCCTTCGCCTTGTCGGTGATGTCCTTCGCCTCGGCGCGCGCCTTCTCGAGCACGCCGCGGTGCTCGGCCTCCATCTCCTTGCGACGGAGGTCGAGCTCGTTGAGCAGCTGCTCGTAGCGGGCCCGCATGGCGCTCGCGTCGGTCTCCGCCTTGGCACGGATGTGCCCGGCTTCGGCTTCCGCGCGCGCCTTGGTGTCGGCGGCCTCGTCCTGCGCGAGCCGCAACATGCGCTGCAGGCGCTCGGAAAGGCCTTCGACACTCGTCGGCGGCTGGGCGAGCCTGTCGACCTGCCCGCGCAGGTCCGCGATCTCGCCGCGTGCGATCTCCAGCTGCCGTGCCAGGTCGCCCGCCTGCCCGATGGCGGCATCGCGATCGGCGGTGAGCATCTTCAGATCGGCGTCCAGCCGTTCGAGATGTTCGTCGACCTGCGCACGGCTGTAACCGCGCTTCGCCACGTCGAAGCCGGCTCCCAGCGGCACTAGCTCCCGTTCCTCGCCAAGGCTCATCCTTCTACCGTAGTCGAGCTGGAGTCACGGAAGGGTGAGCACCCACGCAACGCGCGGCGAAAGCACGTTCCGGCGCGCTAAACGTTCCGGAAAGCGTTGATCCCGTCGAGGTGCTTTTCGCGCAGCTCGTGGTTCCGGACACCCAGACCTTCTTCCGGGGCAAGGGTGAGCACGCCGACCTTGCCTTGATGCGCGTTGCGGTGGACGTCCAGCGCGGCCTGCCCGGTGTCCTCGAGCGCGTAGGTCTTCGACAGCGTCGGGTGGATCAGACCTTTCGCGATCAGCCGGTTCGCTTCCCACGATTCGCGGTAGTTCGCGAAGTGGCTGCCGATGATCCGCTTCAGGTTCATCCACAGGTAGCGGTTGTCGTACTGGTGCATGTAGCCCGAAGTCGACGCGCACGTGACGATCGTGCCGCCCTTGCGCGCGGCGTAAACCGACGCGCCGAAGGTTTCGCGGCCCGGGTGCTCGAAGACGATGTCCGGGTCATCGCCACCGGTCAGCTCGCGGATCTTCTTGCCGAACCGCTGCCACTCCTTCGGGTCCTGGTTGTGCTCGTCCTTCCAGAACTTGTAGCCCTCCGCATTGCGGTCGATGATCAGCTCCGCACCCAGCTTCCGGCAGATCTCGGCCTTTTCGGGGCTGGAGACCACGCACACCGGGATCGCGCCGCCGTTGAGCGCGTACTGCGTCGCGTAGGAGCCGAGGCCGCCCGAAGCGCCCCAGATCAGCACGACGTCGCCTTGCTTCATGTCGGCGCCGTTGCGCGAGACGAGCTGGCGGTAGGCCGTGGAGTTCACCAGACCGGGGGAGGCGGCCTCCTCCCAGGTGAGGTGGCCCGGCTTCGGCATCAGCTGGTTCGCCTTCACGAGCGCGATCTCGGCGAGTCCGCCGAAGTTCGTCTCGAAACCCCAGATCCGCTGCTCGGTGTCGAGCATCGTGTCGTTGTGCCCGTCCGGGCCCTCGAGTTCGACGTTGAGGCAGTGCGCGACGACCTCGTCACCCGGCTTCCAGTTGTGCACGCCGGGCCCGGTGCGCAGCACGACGCCGGACAGGTCCGAGCCGACGACGTGATAGGGCAGGTCGTGGCGCTTCGACAGCGGCGAAAGCCGTCCGTAGCGCTCCAGGAACTTGAACGTCGAGACCGGCTCGAAGATCGAGGTCCAGACGGTGTTGTAGTTGATCGCGCTCGCCATGACCGCGACCAGCGCCTCACCGGGGCCGAGTTCCGGCGTCGGGACCTCGTCGACGTGCAGCGACTTGCGCGGGTCCTTGTCCCGGCTTTCGAGGCCTTCGAACATGCCGGCCTCGTCCTTGTGCACGGTCACCCCGCGATAGGACTCCGGCACGTCGAGCGACGCCACGGCGCCGAGGTCATCGTTGAGAATGGCCTGCTGGATCTCGCCGAGCTGCGTCATCGAAACCTCCGCGATTGGGGGGACGGCGTAGGCGCAACAAATTACTCATGAGTAACCAGGTCCACAACTGTACGAGACGTGGAGCACGTACACATCCCGAAGCGTTATCGACCGGTCTTGACCGGCCGGCCAACCAAGCGCACCATGGGCGGTGGAGATCTCTCCGACCTGCAGGTTCAGCCCATATTCGGAGGTGAGCACGCATGAACGAACCCACGACGCGCCCTTGGACCCGTCCCCATGACTGGGCGGAGGTGGTCATCGGTGCCGTGGTCGCGCTTTCACCCCTCTGGATGACCACGGACAACACCGCCATGTGGACGCTCGTCATCCTCGGCGCGCTGGTCGCCCTCGACGGTCTCGCGTCGCTCGCGATGCCTGGCATGGTCTACGGGGAAGGCATTCAGATCGTCCTGGGCGCGCTGCTGTTCATTTCGCCTTGGGTGATGGGATACGCCGACTTCATGGGCGCGTCCTGGACCGCTTGGATCGGTGGCGTCCTGACCGTGGTGGCCGGGGCGGCGGCGATGCCGATCGCCCAGGCGACGCACCGGACGGCGGGACAGCACTGACCCAGGAGGAAACGGCGTGAAAGAGGATTCGGCGAAACAGCGCATCCTGCGAGCCGCGGAGGCGCTCTTCGCCGAATCCGGTTTCGACGCCACGCCCACTTCGCGGATCGCGGAGCGGGCGGGCGTGCCGAAAGGCCTGGTGCACTACTACTTCCGGCGTAAGTCGGATCTGCTGGCCGCACTGGTCGCCGAACTGCCCGACGCCCGGATCGAACCGGCCGTCGTGGTCGTCCCCGGCGACCTCGCGGGCAGTCTTCGCGGCCTCGTCGTCGAACTCGACAGGCGGTTCAACCGGTCCTTGGCGCTGTCGCACCTGCTGTGGCGCGAGGCCGACACGCACCGCGCGGTCCGCGACGCGCTGGCCGAACGCTTCCAGCAACTGGTCCGGCAGGTGAAGGCCGTGATCGTCGCCGCGACGGGCGGCAAGGTCGCGATCGCCGACGTCGATTCGGCGTCGGGACTACTCGCGCGGGCGGTCAGCCACCGTCACGCGACGGCACGGCACACCGAGGACGGGGACCCCGCCGAGATCGACCGCGAGGTCCTCTTCATCGCCTCCGCGTTGACGCGGGATCAGTGACCGTCCTTCGCGGGCTCGACCAACTCGACGAGCACGCCGCCGGCGTCCTTGGGGTGCACGAAGTTCACCCGGCTGTTGGACGTACCGCGCTTCGCTTCGTCATAGAGCAGCCGCAGCCCCTGTGCGCGCAGCGCCGCGGCCGCCGCGTCCACATCGGACACTCGATACGCCAGCTGCTGCAGCCCGGGTCCGCTCTTCGCGAGGAACTTGCCGATCGCGGAATCGTCGCGCAGCGGCGCGAGGAGCTGGATCGCGGTCTCGGTCCCCGCGGTGCCCGGCGCGCGCAGCATCGCCTCGCGGACGCCCTGCTCCTCGTTGACCTCCTCGTGCGCGACCTCCAGGCCGAAATGCTCGGTGTGGAAGGCGATCGCGGCGTCGAGGTCGGGTACCGCGATGCCGACGTGGTCGATGGCCGTCACGAACGGTTTCAGCGCCTGGTTCATGCAGAGCAGGATAGGTGCGCGGGCGGGCGGACCGGCGTGCGCCGCCTCACACTGGCTCCATCAAGAGAGCCGTGACCCGGGTATGGTCGCGAAGACCCCCTTTGCCCTTGCGCCGATGCTTGGAGGACGCCGTGTCCGGTTCCGTGATCCTGGGTGCCGCCCGTACACCGATCGGGCGATTGCTCGGTTCCCTGAAGGATTTCTCGGGCGCGCAACTCGGTGGATTCGCCATCAAGGCGGCGCTGGAACAGGCCGGTGTCTCGCCGGACGCGGTCCAGTACACGATCATGGGCCAGGTGCTCACCGCGGGCGCGGGCCAGATCCCGGCCCGGCAGGCCGCGGTCGCCGCCGGTATCCCGATGAGCGTCCCGGCGCTGACCATCAACAAGGTCTGCCTCTCCGGTCTCGACGCCATCGCGCTGGCCGACCAGCTCATCCGCGCGGGCGAGTTCGACCTGATCGTGGCGGGTGGCCAGGAGTCGATGACCCAGTCGCCGCATCTGCTGCCGAAGTCCCGCGCCGGCTTCAAGTACGGCGACACCACGCTCGTCGACCACATGGCCTACGACGGCCTGTTCTGTGCTTTCGACCAGGTCGCCATGGGCTCGTCGACGGAGAAGTACAACAGCCGCTACGGCATCACCCGCGAGCAGCAGGACGAGTTCTCCGCGCGGTCGCACCAGCGCGCCGCCGCCGCCATCGCGGAGGGCCGCTTCGACGCCGAGATCGCGCCGGTGTCGATCCCGCAGCGCAAGGGCGACCCGGTCGTCTTCTCGAAGGACGAGGGCGTCCGCGCCGACACCACCGCCGAAGGTCTCGCGAAACTGCGTCCCGCCTTCGCCTCCGACGGGACCATCACCGCCGGTTCGGCGTCGCAGATCTCCGACGGCGCGGCCGCGGTCATCGTCGCGAGCAAGGCCAAGGCCGAGGAACTGGGCCTGACCGCGCTCGCCGAGATCGGCGCGCACGGCGTGGTCGCCGGTCCGGACGCGAGCCTGCACGAGCAGCCGTCGAACGCGATCCTGGCCGCGCTGGCCAAGGAGAAGCTGACCGCGGACGAGCTCGACCTCGTCGAGATCAACGAAGCGTTCGCCGCCGTCGGCCTGGTCTCGGCCGACAAGCTCGGGCTCGACCCGGAGAAGGTGAACGTCGACGGTGGCGCCATCGCGCTCGGTCACCCGATCGGCGCGTCCGGCGCGCGGCTCGCCGTGCACCTGATCCACGAACTCCGCCGTCGCGGCGGCGGGCTCGGCGCGGCCGCCCTCTGCGGTGGTGGCGGCCAGGGCGACGCGCTGCTGCTTCGCGTTCCGTAAAGCCCTTGCCGGTACAGCTGGACATCGACGAACTGGTCGGTCGCGCGCGGGACGGCGTCCCCCGCGCGATCGCCCGGTTGCTGTCGCTGGTCGAGGACGCCCATCCACGGTTGCCCGAGGTCGCGGCGAAGCTGACGCCGTATACCGGCAACGCGCGGGTCGTCGGCCTGACCGGTCCGCCCGGTGTCGGTAAGTCGACATCGACGTCCGCGCTTCTCACGGCGCTGCGGGCGCGGGGCCTGCGGGTCGGGGTGCTGGCGATCGACCCGTCGTCGCCGTTCTCCGGCGGCGCGCTGCTCGGCGACCGGATCCGGATGACCGAACACGCCACCGATCCGGGTGTCTTCATCCGGTCGATGGCCACGCGCGGTCATCTCGGCGGGCTGTCGTGGGCGACGCCGCAGGCGGTCCGGGTGCTCGACGCGGCCGGGTTCGATGTCGTGCTGATCGAGACCGTCGGCGTCGGTCAGTCCGAAGTGGACGTCGTGAAACTGGCCGACACCACGGTGGTCCTGCTCGCGCCGGGGATGGGCGACGGGATCCAGGCGGCCAAGGCGGGCGTGCTGGAGATCGCGGACGTGTTCGTGGTCAACAAGGCCGACCGCGAGGGCGCGGACGCGACGGTGCACGACCTCAAGCAGATGATCTCCTTGGTGCGCCGGGAGATCCGCGGTCCGAGCTGGCGTCAGCCGATCGTGCGAACGGTGGCCTCGCGCGGCGAGGGTGTCGAGGACGTCGTCCGCGCGCTGGACGAACACCACGATTGGCTGGTCCGGCGCGACGAGCTGCCCCGCCGCCGTGCGGCGCGGGCCCGGGACGAGGTCGAGGCGATCGCCGTGCAGCGACTGCGCGCGGAAATCGTCGACCTGCGCTCCGGGGACCGGCTCACCGAATTGGCCGAACGCGTGGTCGCGCGGAAACTCGACCCGTTCGCGGCGGCCGAAGAACTCATCGGAGATCTTCGCGGCTCGTGAGATTCAGAGGATTTCGATGACGCGGACCTTGGGCGGGCGATTCGGGAAACTGATATCGGTCCACCGGTTGATCCGCACGTCGGCGCCATTGCTGTCGTAGTACATCAGGTCGTTGTTGCCGGTGTAGATCCGGTCGATCCACCAGCCACCGAAGCTGATCCTCCCTCCGTTGGCGTAGCAGTCGACGCTGTTGCTCCCGCCGAGGTGGGACCAGATCTTCAGGTAGTTCTCCCCGTCGCGGCAGGGGATGTGGTCGATGGCGAACGAGGTGCCGGTCGGGACGAGCAGGCTGAACGTGGCGGCAGCGGCGGCCGCCACGGCCAGGACGCGCTTCTTGGCCGAGCTCACGGAATTCTCCCTTCGGTCGTGGAAAAGGAGTGTGCTCCGAGCATCTCGATCGCCGGTGGGGATTGTCAATTTCCCGGTGCGTCAGGACAACCAACTCTGATCTCGAGGGCAGCCGTCAGAATTCGACGTACATTTTGATGTCACCGAAATCGCTGTCGAGATTGTCCAGATGGGCGATCGCGTCCTCTTTCCAGACCTCGAGCTGATTCGTCTCGCCGTAGGTGAGCTGTTCGCCGTCGGCCACCTTGTGGGCGTAGTTCGTGATCGTGACGGTCTGGCCCCGGCAGAACTCCACGCGCTCCAGGAACCTGTCGGCCATGTCGGGATCGAAGACGCGGCCCATCCGGACGTAGCCGTTGTTGATGTGCTCCTCGCAGTAGAAGTGCGCCGCGGCGGAAGCGATCCACTCGGTGAGCGACGCGTCGCGAGGCGGCCACTTCTCCCGGACGTGCGACTTGAGCTCCCTGGCGAGGCGGATGACCCGGCGCCGTTCGAGATCGGTCAGCCCGTCCTCCTTGCGGAAATCGAGGATCATGTCGTCGACGACCTTGGCGAGCCTGAGCACGCGCGGCTTGTCGAGCTCGGCCGGTTTCTCCGGCGGCAGCCCGGCCATGACCCGCTCGTGCACGAGGACGTACTGCGTGTACGCGTAGAGGAAGGTCAAGGCGTTCAGCTGCCATTGGTGTCGTTCGGCGATCTCCACGGCTTCGACCCTAACCGCGGACCTACTTCCGGACCTGTGTGAGCGCCGGGGATTCACCCTATGCTCTCTTCTTCGTCCACGGCTGGGAGGCAGGAACCGTGCAGAAGATCGCGAAGGTCTTTGTGGCAGTGCTGGGAGCCGGGCTGATGCTCGCGGCCGGCACCGGAACGGCGTCGGCGGAGGGTGCGCCGCCGAAGGTGACGAAGGGGCCGTGCCAGTACACGCAGACGCCGGACGAGCCGGCCGCGCGGCCGGTCCCGCTGCCGCCGGACCCCCGGCACACGCCGGACCGGGGCAAGGTCCCGGTGCAGCTGAAGACCAACCAGGGCAAGATCGACCTGACCCTCGATCGGGCGAAGGCGCCATGCACGGTGCAGAGCTTCCTGCACCTGGCGAAGCACCGGTTCTACGACCGGACGACGTGTCACCGGCTGACCGTGTACCCGACCTTGAAGGTGCTGCAGTGCGGTGACCCGAGCGGTACCGGCGAGGGCGGCCCCGGCTACAAGTACAAGGACGAACTGCCCGTGGGCCTACCTCCCGCGCCGACCGACCCGACCGGCGAGCGCAAGGTGTACGCGCGTGGCGTCCTCGCGATGGCCAACGCGGGTCCGGCGACGAACGGCAGCCAGTTCTTCGTCGTGTACGGCGACTCGGCGCTGCGCCCGAACTACACGATCTTCGGCACCGTGGGCCACGAAGGCCTCGAAACGCTGGACGACGTCGCCGCCGGTGGCATCAAGCCGACCCCGGAGAACCCCGCCCCGGTCGACGGCGCCCCCGTCCTGAAGACCGACATCCTCCGGGCACGCCCCTGGTTCTGCTGACCTCCCCTCATGCGTTTCGTCCTCTGGATGCGGTAGTTGGCAGCGCGTACTACCGCATTCAGAGGACGAAATGCGGGGGTTGTCAGGTGACTTCGAAGATGGCCTCGCGCAAGGCCTGGGTGGCGCCGCCGAAAGCGTGCTTCGCGGCGGCGCCGTACCCGATGATGAGCCCTTCGCGTTGCGGTTCGCCGATCCAGTGACCGCTGAGCCCTTCGAGCCCGATCGCGCGACGGCGGCAGGCGGCCAGCACCTCCATCTCCCGGGGAAGCTCGCCGGGGAACTGGAGCACCAGGTGCAGCCCGGCGGAGATCCCCTGCGGCAGTACGGAATCCGGCAGGGCCGCGAGCAGTTTGTCGCGCCGGGAGCGGTATTCGACACGGCAGCGCCGGATGTGCTGGTCGTAGGCGCCCGATTCGATCAGTTCGGCCATCGCCAGCTGGTCCAGCAAGGCGGGCCGCGCACCGCTGTCGGCCATCGCCGCGCGCACCGGTTCGACCAGGAATCGCGGCAGCACCATCCAGCCCAGGCGCAGCGACGGCGCGAGGGTCTTGCTCGTCGTGCCCACGTACACGACCCGTTCGGGTGCCAGTGCCTGCAACGCGCCGACCTGCTGATGGTCGAACCGGAACTCGCCGTCGTAGTCGTCCTCGATGACGACGGCGCCGGTCTCCTCCGCCCATCGGGTGAGTTCGGCCCGTCGCCGCGGAGCGAGGGTGACACCGAGCGGGTACTGGTGCGCCGGGGTGACCACGACCGCCGGACTGTCCAAAGCGGACACCGCGATCCCGTGGTCGTCGACGGGGACGCCGACCACGCGGGGACCGTTGGCGGCGGCGATGTCCCGGTAGATGTGCAGCGACGGGTTCTCGAACGCGATCTCGTCCGCGCCGCGCGCGTGCAGGACCCGTGCCAGTACCGCGATCGCGTGCGAGAACCCGGAACACACCAGGATGCGGGCCGGGTCGGCGATCACGCCGCGGCTGCGGGCCAGATACGCGGCGAGCGTTTCCCGCAGCTCCGGGGCACCGGACTCGGCCGTGTAGTCGAACGCCGACATCGGCGCCTGGTGCAGGGCGCGCCGTGTCGCGGTGAGCCAGGCGGAGCGGGGGAACGCGGACAGGTTCGGCCTGCCGGGGCGCAGGTCCCAGCGCGGCGCCGGGTCGCGGGGGGCCGGCCTCGGCGGTGACGCGGGCAGCGCGCCGGCCGTCGCGACGCGGGTCGGCGCGCCCTGCGCGGTCCGCAGGTATCCCTCGGCGGCGAGGTCGGCGTAGACCCGGGTGACCGTTCCCCTTGCCACGCCGAGGTCCTGCGCCAGCGCCCTGGTCGAGGGCACCGCGGCGCCTGCCTGCCAGCGTCCCTCGCGAATGGCCGCGCGGATCGCCGCGGCGAGCCCGCTCCTGCCGCTTTCGGGACGCCAGTCCAGATGGACGTCTATTCCCGAACTGGACCACGATTCTGCCATGGGACTGGACCATACCCGTGGGCCAGTCGCCGCTAGATTCGACGGCATGACCGAGCGAATCCATGTGGGCAAGCGAGTGCCCGAGATCTACCAGGCCATGGCGAAACTGCAGGCCGAAGTCGAGAAGGCCGCCGCCAACGCCGGTGTCGACCAGAAGATCCTCGAACTGGTGAAGATGCGTTCGTCGCAGATCAACCACTGCGCGTTCTGCCTCGACATGCACTCCCACGACGCGCTGCAGATGGGCGAATCGCCGCGGCGGCTGTTCGTGCTGCAGGGCTGGCGCGAGACCGAACTGTTCACCGAGCAGGAGCGCGCCGCGCTCGCGCTCACCGAGGCGATCACGAACGTCGCGACCCTGCACGACGTCCCGGACGACGTCTACGAGGAGGCCACCCGCGTCTTCACCGAGGAGCAGTACCGCGCGATCGTCTGGGAGGCCATCGCGATCAACAGCTGGAACCGGATGTGCGTGACCAGCCACGCGCCGCTGCCCGAGCGCGCCGAATGACGGCGGCTCGGCTGCGGGAGCTGCACGTCGCGGGGACTCCGCTGCTCCTGCCGAACGCGTGGGACGCCGACAGCGCGCGGCTCGTGGAAGCCGCCGGGTTCCCGGTCGTGGCGACGAGTTCCTTCGCCGTGGCCAAGGTCCTCGGCTACGAGGACGGGGAAGACGCGCCCGCCGCCGAGATGTTCGCGGCGGCGGCGCGGATCGCGCGGGCGGTCTCGGTTCCGGTGACCGTCGACGTGGAAGGCGGATACGGGCTCGAAGCGGGGGAACTCGCGGCGAGGCTGGCCGAGGCGGGTGCCGTCGGCTGCAACTACGAGGACACCGATCACGCTTCAGGCGGGATGCGTCCACTCGAGGCGCAGGCGGAACGGGTCGCGGAGTTGCGCGAGGCCGCCGGGGACGCGCTGGTGATCAACGCCCGCGTCGACGGCTTCCTCGGCGCGTCCGACGAACGAGCGGTACTGGACGACGCGATCTTGCGGGCCAAGGCGTACTTCGAGGCCGGGGCGGACTGCGTCTACCCGATCATGGTGAAGTCGCCGGAGGTGCTCGGCGAGTTCGTGAAGGCGGTGAAGCCGGGAGCGGTCAACGCCGCTCCGATGCCCGGAGGCCCCGATCTCTCCGCGCTCGCCGCACTGGGGGTGGCGCGGATCTCGCTGGGCACGGGGCTGTGGAAGTCGGCCCGGGCCGATCTCCGCGCGAAGCTGGCCGAACTGACGGCGGGGAAGCTGCCTTACTAGAGGAATGGGAACCGGGACGGTGCGGCCGGGGGCGTCGGATGCCGGCCGCACCGTCCCGGCGACTGGGGCGCAGTCCTGTGAGTCATCTTCGCGGTCTTCGCCCAGGTGGTCCCTGACGGCACGGGCAGACCCGGTACGAGGCCGGACCGCCAGGAACCACCTGGATCACGAAGCCCATCGAACCTGACTCACAGGACAGCGCCTAGTGGGCGACGGCCTTTTCGGCGCCCGCCCCGGTAAGGGATCGGACCTCCATCTCGGCGTACTTCTTCTGGTTGTGCTCCTTGGACAGCACGGTCCCGAGCCAGCCGAGGAAGAACGCGACGGGGATCGAGACGATGCCCGGGTTGTCCAGCGGGAACCAGTGGAAGTCGACGCCCTGGATCATCGAGGCGCTCTTCCCGGTCTTCGCGTCCACCGGCTTACCCGAAACCGCCGGCGAGAAGACGATCAGCACGATGCAGACCGCGAGACCGCCGTAGATGCTCCACAGCGCGCCCTGGGTGTTGAACCGCTTCCAGAACAGCGAGTACAGGATCGTCGGCAGGTTCGCCGACGCCGCCACCGCGAAGGCCAGCGCCACCAGGAACGCGATGTTCTGCCCGTTGGCGAGGATGCCGCCGAGGATCGCGACCGCGCCGATCACCAGCGCGGTGATCCGGGCGACCTTCACCTCCGAATTCGGGGACGCCTTGCCCTTCTTGATCACGTTGGCGTAGACGTCGTGCGCGAACGACGCCGATGCCGTGATCGTCAGGCCCGCGACCACCGCGAGGATCGTCGCGAAGGCGATCGCCGCGATCAGGCCCAGCAGGACCGGCCCGCCGAGTTCCAGTGCCAGCAGCGGTGCCGCCGAGTTCACGCCGCCCGGGGCGGCCTTGATCTTGTCCGCGCCGACCAGCGCGCCGGCGCCGTAGCCGAGCACCAGGGTGAACAGGTAGAAGACGCCGATCAGCGCGATCGCCCACACCACGGAACGACGGGCTTCCTTCGCCGTCGGCACCGTGTAGAAGCGCATCAGGACGTGCGGCAGGCCCGCGGTTCCGAGCACCAGCGCGATACCCAGCGACAGAAAGTCGAGCTTCGTCGTGCCGGTCTTGCCGTACTGGTTGCCCGGCCCGAGCAGCGCTTCACCGGCACTGCCCGCCCTGTCCACGGCGCCCTGCAGCAGCGCGGAAAGGTTGAAGCCGTACATGGCGAGCACCCACAGCGTCATCGCCAGCGCGCCGGCGATGAGCAGCGCCGCCTTGATGATCTGGACCCAGGTGGTGCCCTTCATCCCGCCGATGAGCACGTAGGCGATCATGATGATGCCGACGATCACGATGATCGCGGCCTGCCCGGCCTTGCTCTCGATCCCGAGCAGCAGCGCGACGAGACCACCGGCCCCCGCCATCTGCGCCAGCAGGTAGAAGAACGAGACGGCCAGCGTGGACGTCGCCGCCGCGGCCCGCACCGGGCGCTGCTTCATCCGGAACGCCAGCACGTCGCCCATGGTGAACTTGCCGGTGTTGCGCAGCAGTTCCGCGACCAGCAGCAACGCCACCAGCCACGCCACCAGGAACCCGATGGAGTAAAGGAAACCGTCGTAACCGTAGATGGCGATCGCGCCCGCGATCCCGAGGAACGACGCGGCGGACAGGTAGTCGCCCGCGATGGCGACGCCGTTCTGCGGGCCGGTGAACGCGCGGCCCGCGGCGTAGTAGTCCGACGCCGTCTTCGTGTTGCGGCTCGCCCGGAACACGACGAACAGCGTGACCACCACGAACAGGCCGAAGATGGTGATGTTGAGTACGGGGCTGCTGCCCTCGACTCCGGCGGCGAGGTTCATTTGGCCTCACTCTCGATGTCCGTGCGGATCTTTTCCGCGAGGGGGTCGAGTTTCCTGTTCGCGTAGCGGACGTAGAGCCCGGTGATCACGAAGGTCGAAACGAACTGCAGCAGACCGAAGACGAGGCCGACGTTGATGTTCCCGACCAGCTTCGTGCTCATGAAGCCGTGCGCGTAGTCGGCGAGCAGCACGTAGAGCAGGTACCAGAGGAGGAACAGCGCCGAGACGGGGAAGACGAACCGGCGCAACCGAGCCCGCAGTTCCTTGAACTCCGCGCTGTCATGGGCTTTGTCCCAGTCCGTTTCCGGTGGACTGGGAGCGTTCGTTTCGGTACTCATCGTGCTCTCCTCGCACCGCGAATGTGTTCCGCGACACGTTAAGGAGAGGTCAAGGAGACCGGAACCTTCAGCGGTTCAAACGCCTGCCGAGACGACGAACGGTCGACGAACGGTGGTCCGGCCAAGACGAAGGGGTTTCGGCTGTGCGATCGTCCAAGTGCAGCCGCAGCATGGCGGCCGTCGACCAGGCGGGAGGCCTGCCCCGCCAGGAAACCACGATCATTACTCCGAATGCCAGCGGAACCGACCAAGGCGCCGGTTGCGACACGAGGATCGCGGGCAACCCGCTCAGGCTCGGGACGAACAAGGCCACGAGGATCGAGCCCGAAGACGCGACGAGCCCGGCGAGGACGCCGCTGATCGCACCCGCGGCGGTGAGCCGGTTCCACCAGATGCCGAGCACCAGCAACGGGCAGAACGTGGACGCGGCCACGGTGAAGCCCCAGGTGACCAGGACGCCCGCGTCCAACCTCGCCGACGGCAGCGCGAGCAGGACCATCACCGCCGCCGCACCGAGCACCGACCAGCGCAGTCTCCGCAGGCCGCCGGGCGCCAGGTCGTGCGCGACCGCGCCGGAGATCACCAGTAGCAAGCCGAGCGACGTCGCCAGGAACGCGGCGAACGCGCCCGCCGTCAGCAATCCGGTGAACAACGAGCCCGCCCAGCCGTCGTCGATCTGCGCCGGCAGCGCGACGACGACCGTGTCCGTCGCGCCGGAGACGTACAGTTCGGGCACCAGCACGCGGCCGAAGACGCCGTAAACCCCTGGGAACAAGTAGAAGACGCCGAGCAGGGCGACGGTGATCGCCGCGGTGCGGCGGGCGGCGCGGCCGTCCGGGCTGGTGTGGAAGCGCATCAGGACATGCGGCAGGCCCATGGTGCCGAGCATGGTGGCGATCAGGATCGCCCACGTGCCGAGCAGCGGATAGCCCTGATCGCCGAGGTCGAGCAACGGCCGCTGCCAGTCCGGCCCGCCCAGCGGGGCGCCGCCCCGGACGGCGGGAACCGGGGTGCCCTCGGCGAATTCCAGCGTTTCCCCGCTTCTGGCCACCAGTTCTCCCGGTGGCACCACGCGCTTTTCCGGGGTGAGCAGGGTGGTCGGCTCGCGCAGGGTCAGCGTCACGTCGATCTCGAAGGACAGCTGGGTGTCGCGGGCGAAGTGGGTGAATTCCACCGGGTGCACCGAAGCCGACCGTTCCTCCGGGGAGACCTGGGAGACCAGCCAGATCGCGGGAATGATGAACAGCAGCAGTTTCAGCACGAATTGGAAGGCCTGGACGTAGGTCGCCGCGCGCATTCCGCCGAGTGCCAGTGTCGCGCTGACGGCGGTGCCCGCGATGACGACGCCGACCCAGTACGGCGTGCCGCCGACGGCGGTCAGTACGAGCCCCGCGGTGCGGAATTGCGGGACCAGGTAAAGGGTTCCGATCACGAGGACGACGACGGCCGCGAGGCGGCGCAGGGCAGGGGAAGCGAGCCGCGCCTCCGCGAAGTCCGGGACGGTGAGTGCGCCGGAGCGCCGCATCGGCGCCGCGACGAGCACCAGCATCGCGATGTACCCGGCGGTGAACCCGACCGGATACCAGAGCGCGCCGATGCCGTCCTTCACCACCAGCCCCGCGACGCCGAGGAACGACGCCGCCGACAGGTATTCGCCGGAGACCGCGGCGGAGTTGACCAGCGGCGAGATCCGGCGCGAGGCGACGAGGAAGTCCGACGTCGTGCGCATGGCCGCGACCCCGCGCAACCCGATCAGCAGGGTGACCAGCACGACGGGGGCCACCGAGAGCGCGGCGACCACTACTCGTCCTCGATCTTTTCCGCCCGGCGCAACTGCCACCACGACAGCAGTGCCATCGCCGGATACGGGAGGATCGCGATCATCAGCCAGGACAGCGGGATATCCAGCAGCCGCACCGAATCCAGCCCGGGGAACAACCCGAAGACCAGCGGGAGCCCGAACACCAGCCCGAACATCCCGGCCAGCGCGGGGAGCCCGCGACGGCGCTGGGCCCGGTAGAGCGCGTCCGCGCGTTCGGCGTCGCCCGCGGCCAGCCGGGGCACCCGCCAGCGGCCGCGCGAACGGCGCCGCGAATGCGCGAGCCGGGTCTGCGGGCTGGTGACGGCGACCCGTTTGACGCGGCTCACGGTCGGCTTCCCCGGCCCAGTTCGCCGCGTTGCGCGGCGGCGAGCAGCCGGTCACGCAGGTCGCGCGCGTGGCGGCGGCTCACCGGCACGTCACCCGCCTCGGTATGCGCGAGCAGACCGCCGGTGGTGTCGCTGCGCAGTTCGAGCACCGCGTCCACGGCGAGCAGGAAACCCCGGTGCACGCGCGTGAATCCCGTTCCCTCCCAATACTCTTCGAGCCGCGAGATGGGCATCCGCGTGACGTGGACGCCGGATTTCGTGTGCAGCCGGACGTAGTCGCCGTGCGCCTCGACGAACTGGACGTCGTCGCGGCGGACGTACCGGGTGCGCCCGCCGGACTCCACCGGCAGCGCGGACATCGCGTCCGGCGCGGGTTTCGGCTCGTCGGACTGGTTGCCCGCCATCCGGACCACTTTGGACAGTGCGGCGGACAGCCGTTCCGCGCGGACCGGTTTGAGCAGGTAGTCGACCGCGCCGATACCGTACGCGGCCACGGCGTGCCCGTCGTGCGCGGTGACGAACACGATCACCGGCGGTTCGCTGAGCCGGGCCAGCAGCGAGGCGAGTTCGAGCCCGTCGAGACCGGGCATGGAGATGTCGAGGAACACGGCGTCGAAATGGCTTCCCTGCAACAGTTTGAGCGCGCTCAGCGCGTCACCGGCGGCGACCACTTCGGCGACTTCCGGAGCTTCGCGCAGCAGGCTGCACAGCTCGTCGAGGGCGGGCGGGACGTCGTCGACCGCCAGCACCCGCAACCCGTTCGTCACGGCAGCACCCCCGGCTGGAATCGGGGCACGCGCACCACGACCCTGGTGCCCGCGCCGATCTCGGTCTCGACCGTCAGGCCGTACCACGGCCCGTAGACACTGCGCAGCCTTCTGTCCACATTGGCCAGTCCGACGCCGCCGTCGTCGCCGCGCCCGGCCAGGATCGCCGCCGCGCGGGCGGGGTCCATGCCGACACCGTCGTCCTCGACGCTGATCACGCAGTCGTTCCCTTCCGCCATTCCCTGGACCTGGATGAACCCCGCCTCGGCGCGCGGCTCGATCCCGTGCCGGATCGCGTTTTCCACCAGCGGTTCCAGCACGAGGTACGGCACCGCGACGGCCAGCACCTCCGGCGCGACGCGCACCTGCACCCGCAGCCGCTCGCCGAGCACCGCGCGCTGCAACGCCAGATACGTCTCGATGGCGCGGAACTCCTCGGCGACCATCGTGTATTCGCCGTGCCGGGCGAGGCTGTAGCGGGTGTACTCGGCGAAGTCGAGCATCAGATCGCGGGCGCGATCCGGGTCGGAGCGGACCAGCGAGGAGATCACGGTGAGCGCGTTGTAGACGAAATGCGGCGAGATCTCGGCCCGAAGCGCGCGTAGTTCGGCCTCGGCGGCCTGTTCGGCGGACGCCTCCAGCCTGCCGCGTTCGAGCGCGTGGACGACGAGTTCGGCGGCCTGGCGGCTGATGGCGTTCTTGCCGTCGGCGATCAGGAGGACGCCGGCGAGTTCGTCGTGGACATGCAGCGGCAGCGCCAGCAGCCCGGGTTCGGACACCGGCGTCTCGGAGTGGAGTACCTCGTCGAGCGCGGCGGCGACGACGTCGTCCGCCGCCGGGCGACCGGACCAGACGAGCGAGCCGGACAGGTCGCCGAGACCGAGACCGGGAACCCCGAACAGCCGCCGGAGACCGTGCGCAGCCTGGCGGGCGCGGGGTCCGGCCAGGCCGTCCATGAGATCGTCGGAGACGCGCTGAGCCGCGGCGAGCACCGGCACCGGATCCGCGCTCGCGGCGGGACGCCAGGGCAGACGGGTGGTCATCCGGCCTCCTCCACGACGTCGGGGCCTAGATCCTAACGTCGCTGAGTGGTTTCGCCGGTTACGCTCCGGGCATGGTCACTGGGGATGCGGTGGTGCTCCGGCTGGACGTCGTGATGCGCCGGGTCGCGTGGGCGGGGTTCGTGGCGTTCGGCGGAGGCGGCCTGGTGGCCTTCGTTCTGTCGTTGTTCTCCGGCTCGGTTTCCGGGGTGGTGTTCAGCCTGCTCAGCGTGGCCTTCGCGGGGCTGATCCTGCTCGCTCTCCGGAAGTCGGCCGGCTCGCTGACGATCTCGGCGTCGGGTTTCGAGGTGGCGGGCCGGTTCGCCGTCCGGTGGACCGAGGTGCGGCGGCTGCGCGTGTATCGGGAGAAGCGGCGCGTGGGGCGGTGGATGCACTGGTGGCACTACCGGCTGTCGTGGGTCGGTGCCGGGCCTGAGGACCTTCTGGAGGACGGTGAGTACGTGTACGCGCTGGGTCACCTCGGTGGTGGCGCTGCGCTCTACGGTGCGCTCACGCGCTTCGCTCCCGCTGGGGTGGTCGAGTTCGCGGAGTGAGCCGGTCCCGAACGCCATGAAAGGTCCTTTCCTTGCAAAATTTGCAAGGAAAGGACCTTTCATGGCATTGCCGAAACGCGTCAGCAGCTCTGCTTGTAGAAGTACTGCGCGTTCGCGTCCATGTTCGCCTTGGTGATCGAGTGCAGCGAAGCGGTCAGGTTGCGCGTCACCGGCTTGCCCTCCACCGCCGCGATGGCCTGCTGCACGCCCTGCTGCCCGATGGCGGCCGGGTCCTGCGCGATGAGGCCCTGGTACTCGCCCTTCTTCAGGCCCTCGATCTCCGACGGCGAAGCGTCGAAGCCGATCAGGTTGACCGCGCCGATCTTGCCCGCGTTCCGCAGGCCGGTCGCGGCGCCCTCACCGGTGTTGAGGTTGGTCGCGAAGATACCGATCAGGTCCGGGGTGGACGCCAGCGCGGCGGTCACCTTGGACGCGGCCTGGTCGGGCTCGTTCTGGGTGAACTGCACACCCGCCGACTTCAGGTTCGGGTGGTTCTTCAGCTCGTCCTCGAAACCCTTCGCGCGGGTGTTCGTGGTCGAGGTGCCCGCGATGGTGTCGAGCACCAGCACCGAGCCGGTCTTGCCCGCGGCCAGTTCCGCCATGGTCTTCGCGGCGAGCTTGCCGCCCTCGGCGTTGTCCGAGGAGATCGACGACTCGGCCACGCTGGTGTCCTTCAGCGCGGTGTCGACCTCGATGATCTTGGCGCCGCGGGTCTTGACCTGCTGGATCGGCGCGAGCATCGCCTGCGCGTCAGTGGGGGCGATGAGCAACGCGGCGGGCGGGTTGGAGCCCAGCGCGTTGACCAGCTGGGTCTGCATGGCCGCGTCGAACTTCTGCGGGGCCTGCGTGGTGAGCTCGTAGCCCGCCTTCTTCGCCTCGGCCTCGGCGCCGCACTGCATCGAGATGTAGAACGGCTCGGCCTGCACACCCGGGATGAGCGACAGCTTCTTGTTGTTGGTCTTGGCACCGGAGTCGCCCGACGGCGTCTCACCGACGGTGCCACCGCCGCAGGCGGTCAGCAGGAGGGCCGCGGAAACGGCGGCACCGGCGACGAGCAGGGTCTTCTTCATGGGGATGGCACCTCTTTGTGCGTAGGAATCAACGAGAGTTGCGGCGACGACGGCGCCGCTGGTCGAACCAGACCGCGGCGATCAGCACCGCGCCGACCGCGATCATCTGCCAGAAGTCCTGGACCTGCGTGATGTTGAAGCCCTTCTTCAGCACGGCCGGGATGAACACGCCGATCACCGTGCCCAGTACCGAACCGACACCGCCGAAGAGACTCGTGCCGCCCATCACCGTGGCGGCGATGGCGTTGAGGTTGTCGGTGGTGTGCGCCGAAATGGTCGTCGACGCGTAGTACGCCAGCGAGAGGAAACCGGCCACACCGGCGAGGAAACCGGTGAGCGTGTACACCTTCAGCAGATGCGCGGTCACCCCGATGCCCGCCCGGCGCGCGCCTTCGGCGTTGGAGCCGACGGCGTAGGTGTAACGGCCGAATTTGGTGGTGTGCAACAGCCAGGCGCCGATCAGCGTGATGACCACGGCCACCAGCACCAGATTCGGCACCCCGCCGAACGACGTCCCGTAGCCGAGCGTCTTGTTGAGCTCGGTCGGGACACTGCGCACGTCGGACCCGTTGTTCAGCAGGTACGCGGCACCGAGCGCGGCACCCATCGTGCCGAGCGTGACGATCAGCGGTGGGATGTTCGCCACCGCGATGAGGAAACCGTTGATCAGCCCCCAGATCGTGCCCGCGACCACGGCCGCCACGAGCCCGGCGGTGATGACGCCCCAACCGGCCTTCGTAGCGTCGCCGTCCGGGCTGAGCGCCTCCATCGTCTTGCCGGCCACCATGCCCGCGAAGATCAGCACCGAACCGACCGAGAGGTCGATACCGGAGGTGATGATCACGAACGTCATGCCGACCGAGAGCACCAGCAGCACCGAGGTCTCGATGAGCAAGGTCTGGAAGGTGAACAGCGTCGCGAACTCGGCGGGCGCGATCGCGGTGAACACGATGATCAGTGCCAGCAGCACCAGCGCGATCCAGAACGTGTTCGCCCCGATCAGCCGCTGGCCGATCGACCGTTTGCCGAACCCGCCGTCCACGGAGGTCTGGATCTCGGGGCCGTTCTTCGTCGGAGTGGACACGGTCACGCCGCCTCCTCTTGTACGAGGGCGCCGGTCATCGCGGCGACCAGGTCTTCCAGTTTCGTGCCGTCACCGGTGAAACGGGCGACGCGCTTGCCGAGCCGCAGCACCTCGATACGGTCGGCCACCGACAGCACCTCGGGCATGTTGTGGCTGATCAGCACGACGGCGATGCCCTTGTCCCGCACCTTCTTGATCACGTCGAGCACGCGTTCGCGCTGCACGACGCCGAGCGCGGCCGTCGGCTCGTCCATGAACACGACCTTCGACGCCCAGACGACCGAGCGCGCGACGGCGACGCTTTGCCGCTGCCCGCCCGAAAGCGAGCCGATCGGGACGTCGGTGCTCTGTAGGGTCACGCCGAGCCGCTGGAACTCCTCCACGGCCTGCCGCTTCATCTCCGCCTTGTCCAGCATCCCGAGCTTGCCGAGGATCCCCTTGCGGTGGATCTCCCTGCCCAGGAACAGGTTCGCGGCCGGGTCGAGTTCCGGTGCGACCGCGAGGTCCTGGTACACCGTCTCGATTCCCCTCCGCCGTGCCGTGGTGGGGGAGTCCAGCACCACTTCGGAACCGTCGAGCACGATCTTCCCCGACGTCGGCTGTTCCGCGCCGGAGAGGCATTTGACCAAAGTGGACTTCCCGGCGCCGTTGTCGCCGATCAGCGCGGTGACCTCACCGGCCCGCGCCTGGAACGACGCGCCGCGCAGCGCCTCCACCGAGCCGTAGCGTTTGACCAGGTTCTGTGCGTCGAGCAGGAGTTCGCTCACGATCGCTCCCTCTTCTCGGGTGCGGGCGGACGGCAGCGGATGACGGTGACGTCACCCTCCATAGTGGACTGACCGGCGTCGTGCGGGACCACGTACGTCTCGCCCTTGCGCAGCGCGAACTCGCCGCCGTGTTCGGTGCGGAGCGTGCCCGAGCCGTCCATGACGACCAGTACCGCGAACGAGGGGTCGAGTGACAACGTTGTCGACCTACCGGAAAGGCCGGGGCGTAGCCGGTCGGCGCGGAAGAACGCGTCGCTGCCGTCGGCGAGAAGGTCCACAGTGGACGCTTCGTCGCCCGCGGTGCGCCTGACGATCGAGCCGAGCCGTTCTTCGTCCCAGCCGGAGGTGTCCAGGGTTTCGATGGCGGTTTCGAAGCCGATCCCGAGGTGCGCCTTCTCCGGGTTCGCCAGGAAGTCCCGCCATTCCAGGGTCAAGGAGAAGTCGGTCGGCTGCTGGAGCTCGACGACGAAGACGCCTTCGCCGATCGCGTGCGGCAGGCCCGCCGGGATGTAGACGGTGTCGCCGGGGGCGACCGCGACACTGTTCAGCGCCCCGAGCATGGCGGGCGCGTCCTGGGTGCGGGCCCATTCGTTGACCGTCGCCTTGTCGACGGTCTCCTTGAAGCCCGGGTAGACGCGGGGGTCGTCGCCGTAGGTGCCGACCACGATCCACGCCTCGGTCTTGCCGAAGTGCGAGTCGAAGTGCCGCTTGGCGAACGAGTCCGACGGGTGGAAGTGCACCGGCAGGCGCTGGCCCGCGTCGAGCAGCTTCACCAGCAGGCCGGTCGAATCGCCGAGCGCTTCGACGTGTTTGGCGCCGAGCCAGGCGGACGGGTTCTCGCGGACGGCGTCACGCAGCCAGACCCCGCTGGGCAGCTTGGTCAGGCCGTTGGTCTCCTGGCCGAACATCGTGGTGGCCGAGCCGACCCAGTCCTCCGGGCCGTACACGTCCGAGGTACTTCCTCCCGCCGAGGACGCATCAGCGCACTCGGAGGAAGCGCCCCGCAACGCGGCGATGGCGTCGCCGCCGCGGTAGAACTGCGGCGGCTGGTTCGCCGGCAGGCGGATCGGTTCGAGGTGGCCGCTCATGACGGGGCGACCTCCCCGGAACCGCGGGCTACGAGATGCACGGGCAGAACTACCTTTCTCGGTGCGGATTGATCTCCCTGGACCCGGGCGAACAGCAGTTCCGCCGCCGCCCGGCCCAGTGCGCTCACGTCGTGCGCGATCACGGAGACCGGCGGATCCAGCAGATCCGCCAGCTCGAAGTCGTCGAAGCTGATCATCGCGGGACGCCGTTCGGCGTGCGCCAGCGCGCGCAGCAGGTGGACGGCGACCCGGTTGTTGCCCGCGATCACCGCGGTGGCCGGGTTCGGCCCGGTGAGCAGCCGTCGCACGGCGTCGCCGACGCCCTCGGCGGTCGGCGTCCGCATCACGACGAGGTGGTCGTCGTAGGGGATCCCGTTGCGGACACAGCCTTCGCGGAAGCCGCGCAGCCGTTCGCCCGCGGTGAAGATGTCCGGGCTGTCGGCGAGGAACGCGATCCGCCGGTGGCCGTGTTTCGCGAGGTGGGCGACCGCTTCGACGGTGCCGCCGATGTTGTCGACCAGCACCGTGTCGGCCACGATGTCGCCGGCGGGCCGGTCGAGGAAGACGACGGGGGTCCCCGCGCGCATCTCGGGGACCAGGTAGCCGTGCTGCATCCCGGCCGGGACGACGAGGATGCCGTCGACGCGACGGGAGCAGAACTCCAGGACCAGTTCGCGTTCGCGGTCGGAGTTCTCCTCCGACGAACCGGTCAGCACCTGGCGGCCGAACGAGGTCGCGATCCGTTCGACGGCCCGGTTGAGCTCGGAGTAGAAGGGGTTTCCGACGTCCTCGACGATCAGGCCGATCGTCCCGGTCGTCGAGCCGCGCCGCAGGTTCCGCGCGCCGAGGTTGCGCCGGAACCCGAGCTGCTCGATCGCCGCCATGACGCGCTCCGCGGTGTCCGGATGGACGGCGGGCTCGTCGTTCACCACTCGCGAGACGGTTTTGATGCTCACGCCCGCGAGCCGGGCCACGTCACTCATCGTGGCCCGCCGGCCGGTAGTGCGGTGGCCGTTGTCCGGTCCGCTGGAAGACAACGTTGTCATAGTGGCGGGAATTGAACGCCAGCGGCGTGGAGATGTCAATGCCCGGCTCGTCCGGAGGCCGTTTTCCGAGTTCGAACCGTTACGGCCCTCCGGGTCACTGTCCTGAATCGGACAGGGTTCGACGGACCTCTTGACCAGGTGGTCTGTTCTTGTCGAAGGTGAGCAGGCAGCGACAACGTTGTCAGGAGGCGGCCTTTCCCATGCCTGCACGCACTTCGACCCGCGTCGCCGGGTTGCTCACCGCGCTTGTCGTCCCCGCCGGGCTGCTCACGCCCGTCGCGGCGGCGGCACCCGGTGGCGACCCCGTGGACGCGGTCAACACCTTCATCGGCACCAAGGACGACGGCAACACCTTCCCCGGCGCTTCGGCGCCTTTCGGGATGACGCAGGTCAGCCCGATATCCTCGCATTACGCTGGCTATCGCTACGACGACACCGCGATCCGCGGCTTCGGGCATTTCTTCCTGTCCGGCGCGGGCTGCTGGGAGCAGGGCGGCCTCGTGTCGTCCCTGCCCACCACCGGCGCGGTCGGGCCGGGCGCGGCGTTCGACACCACGAAACCCGAGACGTTCGACCACAAGAAGTACGCGTCGCCGTACACGCACGAGGGCGAGGTCGGGAAACCCGGCTACTACAAGGTGCGGCTCACCGGCTACGGCGGCGTCGACGCGGAGACCACCGCGACCACGCGGACCGGCGTCGAGCGGTACACCTTCGCGAAATCAGGCGACGCAAACGTTTTCGTCAACGTCGGTCAGGCCAACGACAAGGAACCGGTGACGGCGAGCCAGATCCGCGTCGTCGGCGACCGGACGGTCGAAGGAATGGTCGAGTCACAGGCGTTCTGCGGCGGCAAACCGTACAGGACGTGGTTCACCACGACGTTCGACAAGCCGTTCGAATCCTTCGGCACCTGGTCGCCGACGGGTGGGGCTCCGGGCTCGAAGGAATCCGCCGGCGGTGAGGGCCTGCGCGGCGCCTGGCTGACCTTCGGCGGCGGGCAGGTCACCGCGACGACCGCGATCTCCCATGTGGACGCTTTCGGCGCCCGGCTGAACCTGGCGGCCGAGAAGGGCCGCTCGTTCGACGCGGTCCGCGACGGCGCTCAGCGCGCCTGGCGCAAGGAACTGTCCTCAGTGGACATCAAGGGCGGGACGAAGGACGACCGCACGGTCTTCTACACCTCGCTCTACCACGCGCTGCTGCAGCCGCTGACCGGCAACGACGCCGACGGACGGTACCGCGGGTTCGACGACAAGATCCACCGCGCGCTGGGCTGGACGTACTACGAGTTCTTCTCGTTGTGGGACACCTATCGCACACAGAACCAGCTGCTCGCGCTTTTGCGGCCGGCGCGGGCGAAGGACGTCGCGAAGTCCGTGCTCGCCATCCACGACCAGGGTGGCTGGCTGCCGCGCTGGGCGTACGCGAACCAGGAGACGAACACGATGACCGGCGATCCGGTCACCCCGTTCCTGGTCGACCTGTGGCGGTTCGGCGCGCTGTCGGGCCAGGAGTTCAAGGCCTACCGGGCACTTCTGCAGAACTCGCGCGAGATCCCGCCCGCGTCCTCGCCGTTCCAGGGCCGCTCGGGGAACGCGAGCTACCAGAAGGACGGGTTCGTCCAGTACGACAAGGACTTCCCGAAGAAGGGCCAGGACACCGACCCGAACCACGGCGCTTCGGCCACCCTGGAATACGCGCTCGCGGACTGCTCGCTGTCCATCATGGCCGCCGGACTCGGCAGGAAGGACGACGCGAAGGCGTTGGCGGACAAGGGACGCAGTTATCGCACGCTGTGGGACTCCTCGGTGACAGACCGCGGCTTCACGGGGTTCTACCGGCCAAAACTGGAAGGCGGCGAATGGTTCAGCCCGGCGGGTAAGCCCTTCAACCCGCAGAGCCAGGACGGGTTCCACGAGGGCACGTCATGGCAGTACCAGTGGCTGACCCAGCAGGACGTCCCCGGTCTCGTCGAGCGCATGGGCGGCAAGGAGAACGTCGGCAAGCGGCTCGACGACTTCTTCGCCTACGGGGATCTGGTCAAGGACCCGGCGAAGACCGTACGCGAGGAATGGGTCGTCGGCCCGTACAACTACTACAACCAGTTCCGCTACAACCCGAACAACGAGCCGGATCTGCACTCGCCCTGGATGTACACGCTGACCGGGCAGCCGTGGAAGACCTCCGCCGTCGTCCGCGCGGCGCACACGTTGTTCACCAACGCGCCGAACGGTGTCACCGGCAACGACGACCTCGGGACCATGTCCGCGTGGTACGTCTTCAGCGCGCTCGGGCTGTATCCGGCGGTGCCCGGAACCGGGCAGTTCGTGCTCAACGCGCCGCGGTTCGAGAAGTCCGTGGTGCATCTGGAGAACGGCCGTGACCTCACGATCAAGGCCGACGGCGCCGACGGGTCGAAACTCCAGTACGTCCAAGGACTGGGAAACGGTTCGCAGCGGGCCTACGTCGGGTTGGAACAGTTGACGCGGGGGGCCACTTTGGACTTCAAGCTCACCGACAACGCGGCCAAAGCGACGTGGGCCACAGGTTCCGAGGGAGCGCCGAAATCGCCCTGCGCCGGGCCTTTGAACCGGTCCATACCAGGGTCGTGAGGAGCATCACGGCCCCCGGTGTTCCGGTGAGCGTCGTCACGCCTCACACTGGTATTACCACGTCCGACAGCGCTGTTGACGTTCTTGGCGAGTCCGCCTTGGACAGTGCTCGTCGGACGTAGTCATGTGTGTACCCATAGTGGTGAGACCCCACAGGAGGAGAAAGTGTCCAGCAAGGCCGCTCTAGTATTCCGCGTGGCCGCGGTAGCCGAAGCCCTCTCGTGGGCCGGGCTGCTGGTCGGGATGTTCCTCAAGTACGCCGTCAAGCTCGGCGAGGGCGGCGTTCCCGTCCTCGGCATGGTGCACGGCGTCGTGTTCGTCCTCTACGTGCTGGTCTCCCTCTCCGTGGCGAAGCCGCTCGGCTGGCGCCCGAAGACCCTGATCCTCGCGCTGCTCTCCAGCATCCCGCCGCTGTTCACCTGGCTGTTCGAGTCCTGGGCGCTGCGCAACGGCAAGCTGGACGGCCCGCAGCGGCTGTCGCACGGCGGGGTCGGCCTGTTCGCGGGCAAGTCTTCGGAACCCGTCGCCGCCTGATTCTCTTTCAAAGCGCGTGAAGGCCCCCTTCCCTCGGCTCAGCCGAGGGAAGGGGGCCTTCACGCGCTATTCGGTGAAGTCGCCGGTGGCCTTGCGGACCTTGGTGAGCAGGTCGGTCAGCTGCTCGGTCTGCTTGCCGGTGAGCCCGGTCAGCCCGAAGTCGATTTCGGTGACCGCCTTCGTGGCCTCTTCGCGGCGTACGCGGCCTTCGTCGGTGATCTCGACCAGCGTGGTCCGGCGGTCGGTCGGATGCGGCACGCGCTTGACCAGGCCGTCCTTCTCCAGCCTGTCGACGATGTTGGTGACGCTCGTCGGATGCAGTTGCAGCCGCTCGCCCATCACACGCATCGGCAGGCGGGACGCGCGGGCGAAGGTCAGCAGCACCAGCGCCTCGTACCGGGCGAAGGTCAGCCCGTGCGGTTTGAGCGCACCGTCCACCGCGGACTGGATGATCTGTTGCACGCGCATGATCCCGGTCACCGCGGCCATGGTTTCGGAGGGCCCGATCCGGGCCTCCCACAGCTGCGCCGCGCGGGCGATCGGGTCGAACGGCAACGGACGGCTCATGGCGCTCGAAGTTACCAGCGGGTACCCGTGCCACGCCGCACCACCGGGTGTTATGCGTGGGAAAAGCGTCTGAATGTCCGTGGCGAAGGCGCCCTGCCACCGCGATAGCGGGTGCACGCGTAAGAACTGAACGAGGAGCAGAAGATGATCGTGGCCTTCAGTGTCAGCCCGTCCGCGGCCGAGGAGGACGGCGGCGTCAGCGAGGCGGTCGCCCGTGCGGTGAAAGTGGTCCGCGAGTCCGGCCTGCCGAACTCCACCAACGCCATGTTCACCAATCTGGAAGGCAGCTGGGACGAAGTGATGGACGTCGTGAAGCGGGCCGTCGAGGCGGCGGGCGAGGGTTCGTCGCGGGTCGGACTGGTGCTCAAGGCCGACATCCGGCCGGGTTACGAAGGACAGCTGACCGCGAAGGTGGAGCGCGTCGAGAAGCACCTGAGCGACTGAGTCAGGGGAGTGGCGGGGTGAACGAGACCAGCCACAGCTTGTCCTTGACCGCGATGGCCACCGGATAGCCGAAGGAACTGCCGTCGCCCAGTTTCCCGCTGACGGTCGCCGACGTCGGCGCGAGATCGTCCGGGGCGAACTTCACCGTGACGTCGTGGGCGCCGCGTTCGGTCAGCGTGTCGATATAGGACTTCGCGAATTCGCCCGCCGACGCGGGCGGATAGTCGATGAGTTCGGAGAGGGCCTCGACGTCGTGTTCGTTGAGCGCGGCGGTGAGGCCCTCCCGGAGTTGCCCGGGACTGGCGACGCCGGGGTCGGGTCGATGGGCGATCAGAACCGTGATGACGCTCACCCACGTGACGGCGATGGCGATCGCGACGGCCACCGTCGCCGTCCTGCGTGTCGGAATGTCGATCACCCCCTCGTGGCGAGCCTGCCCGAACGCGACCGTCCTGCCAAGCGGGCAGCCGGGGGCATGCGGTGAAACGCTCGGGGATGCGTGCCAGGATGGAACCGTGACACACCCACGCGGATCAGCATCGAAGACGGCGGCTCTCTCCGCCGCGCTTTCCGGCGCGGTCGACCTTTCCGCGCTCAAGGCGCGTGCCGAGGCGCCCCAGAAACAGCCTCCTGCCCCTCCGCGGCCCGCGGACGGCGCCGCGCCAGGCGGCCCCGCCACGGCGGGCGCCGTGATCGACGTCACCGAGGCGACGTTCCAGGCCGAGGTCGTCGAGCGCTCCCTGCAACAGCTGGTGGTCGTCGACCTGTGGGCCGAATGGTGCGGCCCGTGCAAACAGCTCAGCCCGGTGCTGGAGCGCCTCGCCGCCGAGTCCGGCGGTGCCTGGGTGCTCGCGAAGGTGGATGTCGACGCCAACCCGCGCATCGCGCAGCTCTTCGGCGCGCAGTCGATCCCGACGGTCATCGCCATCGGCGGCGGCCAGCCGGTCGACGCGTTCTCGGGCGCGCTGCCCGAACCCGAGATCCGCAAGTGGCTCGGTTCGCTGCTCGACGCGCTGCGTGACCGGCTGCCGGGCATCAAGGCCGCCGAGCAGAACGGCGGCGGTGTCGAGGTCCCGGAGGACCCGCGGTTCACCGAGGCCGAAGAGGCCTTCGAACGCGGGGACTTCGCGGCGGCACAGGCGGCCTACGAGCGCATCCTCGACGTCGAGCCCGCGAACGAGGAGGCCAAGACCGCGCTCGCGCAGGTCAAGTTCACCGCGCGCGCCGAGGCCGCCGGCCCGGACGCGATCGCGAAGGCCGACGCCGACCCGGCCGACCTCGACGCCCAGCTCGCCGCCGCCGACCTCGAGGTCGCGGGGCAGCAGCCCGAGGCGGGCTTCGCGCGGCTGATCGCCGTCGTGCGGCGTACGGCGGGCGACGAGCGCAACAAGGTGCGGGAGCACCTGGTGGCGCTGTTCGACCTGTTCGACTCGGCGGACGAGCGCGTCATGAAGGCGCGGCGGGATCTGGCGAGCGCGCTGTACTGAGGTTCCTTCTGGGTCCGCTACCCCCGAACGCCATGAAAGGCCCCTTCATTGCAAAATTTGCAATGAAGGGGCCTTTCATGTCACTTCAGGGGGCTGTGACCGGACCGCTCACCCGTACTGCTGCGAGCAGACCGACGAGGTCTCCAGGTAGCCCTTCCGCAGTGCCTCAAGCCGCTCGAAACCGTTGTCCACGCGCTTGCCGTTGACGTCGGCCGAGACGAGGCTCTCCGGGCTCAGCAGATCCGAGATGGCCTCGTCGAGGTCACCGGAGGAGAGCCGCAGCGTCGCGCCGGGCACGGTGCTCGCCTTCGCCCAAGCGCCGACGAGGCAGGCGGTGCGCAGGCCCGCGTTCGCGTTGTCGATCGACGCGCCGACACCCTTCTGGATGCCCATCGCGTACCGGGACGCGATTTCCGAGAACGCCGCGAAGTCGCCCTTGCCCTCGCTGTGCCCGCTTTCCCATTCCGCCTGCTGGTCGACCGGCTGGGCGAGTTCGCGCAGCTTGGTCATGTCGATGCTGACGGTGTTGTTCGACGGGCAGTACGACGCGGGCGGGGTGCTGGGGCCGCCGGGGCAGCTGCCGTTGCCGTCCTCGGTGATCTCCGGGCCCGGGACGCCGGCGCCCTTGAAGGCCTCGTCGAGGCTCTTCTTCAGGATCCCGATGATCTTCATGTCGAGCTTCTCGTCGCCCTTGCCCTTGTCACCCTTGTCGAACGGGCGCTCGGTGATCCGCGCCTTGATGTTCTCCTCGTTCATCGCCGCGCATTCCTTCGGGCCCTTCTCAAACCCGACCTGGAACGCGTACGTGCGGTCGAACGCCGTGCCGTGCGCACCCTGTTTGGTCGCGCTGGTGCCCGCCTGGTCGCGGATCAGGAACAGCGACGCCATGACCTGGTTGAGGCCCTCGGAGGTGGAGACGCGGTAGAACTTGCTCTTGTCCTCGGCGACCCAGCGGAAGTAGCCGCCGGCGAAGCAGTCGGCCTGCTGTTCCTTGACGATCGACGGGGTGTTCTTCTTGATGCTGGCCTTCTCGCCGAGCCGGTACTGCACGGCGTGCCCGAGCTCGTGCGCGAGCACGACGGCGCCCGCCATCTTCCCGAACCGTTCGCGCAGCATGGGCAGCAGCACGCCGCGGTCCCACGCCACCAGGTCACCCGGCGGGCAGTAGAACGCGTTGACGAGCTTCTTGACGCTCCCGCATTCGGTCTCTTCGTCGTCGGTCTTCGCGCTGTAGGACAGCAGCGACTTCAGCGGCTCGTACGGCTGCCCGAAGTCGCGCGGCATGACCTCGGTCCAGTAGGCCTGCGCGTCGGCGATCGCGGCGATGGCGAGCCGGTCGTCTTCGGAGCCGTCCTCGTTGCGGACCTGCAGGTCCGGCTTGGGCGCGTTCGGCTTCAGCCCGCTCTCGAAATGCGTGACCGGCAGGCCGGCGATGTCACCGGCGCCCGGCTGGCTGCCCTGCTGGCCGGTCGAGCTTCCCTTGTCGCCGCAAGCGCTCAGCCCGAGGGCCAGCACCGTCACGACCGCGATCAGAGCCGGGCGGCGAAAGCTCATTTTTGCCCCCACCCGTCGCCCTCCCCCTTGGATCATGTTCACTCGCTTGTCGTCAGGGCCCCGACCGGGCCGCGTACTCCGGCAAGCAGGGACCCTACCCAGCGCTTATGGCCCGCGTGCAGGTAATCCCCGAAGTGGGTCTTGAGCGGGCCGGGGGCCGTGGGCGATATGGTCGCACCTCATGAGAGCAGTCCGCCGGTTCACCGTCCGCGCGAGCCTGCCGGAGTCGCTCGCCGGCCTCGGTGCCCTCGCCACGAATCTGCGCTGGACCTGGCATCCGCCCACGCGCGACCTGTTCGCGTCGATGGACGCGGAGCTGTTCAACCGCGTCCGCGACCCGCTGCGGATGCTCACGGCCCTGCCCCCGGCCCGGCTCGACGAACTCGCCGTCGACGACGCCTTCCTCGCCCGCGCGCGCGAGGCGGTCGCCGATCTGGAGCGCTATCTCGCCGAGCCGCGCTGGTATCAGAAGCAGGACGACGCCGACCTCCCGCCCGCCGTCGCGTACTTCTCGATGGAGTTCGGGGTCACCGAGGCGCTGCCGAACTACTCCGGTGGTCTCGGCGTGCTCGCCGGTGACCACCTCAAGGCGGCGTCGGACCTCGGCGTGCCGATGGTCGGTGTCGGGCTGCTCTACCGCGCCGGGTACTTCCGGCAGGCACTGTCCCTCGACGGCTGGCAGGTCGAGCACTACCCGGTGATCGATCCGAACGCCTTCCCACTGGAACTGGTGACCGACGGCGGCAAGCCGGTGCTGGTCGACGTCGCGATGCCCGCCGGGCGCACGCTGCACGCGCAGATCTGGAAGGCCCGCGTCGGCCGGATCCCGCTGCTGCTCCTGGACACCGACACCGAGGCCAACGACGAAGACCTGCGCGCGGTCACCGACCGGCTGTACGGCGGCGACGCCGACCATCGCATCCGTCAGGAGATCCTGTCCGGGATCGGCGGCTTCCGCGCGGTGCGCCGCTACTGCGAGCTGACCGGGCATCCGCAGCCGAAGGTGTTCCACACCAACGAAGGCCACGCCGGATTCCTCGGGCTGGAACGCGCCCGCGAGATCATCCAGGCCGACGGGCTGGCGTTCGACGAGGCGCTGCCCGCCGTCCGCGCCGGCACCGTGTTCACCACGCACACCCCGGTCAGCGCCGGGATCGACCGGTTCCCCGTCGACCTCGTCCAGCGGTACTTCACCGACGGCAGGCTGGTCCCGGACGTCGACCCGCGCCGCGTGCTCGCGCTCGGCGCGGAGGACAACCCCGGCCTGTTCAACATGGCGCATATGGGACTGCGGCTCGCCCAGCGCGCGAACGGCGTCTCCGCGCTGCACGGCCGCGTGTCACGGCGGATGTTCTCGCGGCTGTGGCCAGGGTTCGACTTCGACGAGGTGCCCGTCTCGTCGGTCACCAACGGCGTCCACGGGCCGACCTGGGTGGCTCGCGAGCTGAGCGCGCTGCTCGGGCGCAACCACGAGGAGCTGGGTCTCGACGGGGCGCAGGGCAAGCCGCTGCGGGACGGCGTCAGCGACGAGCAACTGTGGGCGCTGCGGCGTGAACTGCGGGAGAAGCTGGTCGCCGAAGTCCGGCGCCGGGTGCGGGCCGCGTGGATGCAGCGCGGCGCGTCCGCGCTCGAACTCGGGTGGACTGACACGGTCTTCGACCCGGACGTGCTGACCGTCGGCTTCGCGCGCCGCGTGCCGACCTACAAGCGGCTCACGCTGATGCTGCGCGACCCGGAGCGCCTGCGCGCGCTGCTGCTGGACGAGCGGCGTCCGATCCAGCTCGTCGTCGCGGGCAAATCGCATCCGGCCGACGAGGGCGGCAAGCAGCTGATCCAGCAGATCGTCCGGTTCGTCGACGATCCCGAGGTCCGGCGCCGCATCGTCTTCCTGCCGGACTACGACATGTCCATGGCGCGCTACCTCTACCGCGGCTGCGACGTCTGGCTGAACACGCCGGTCCGGCAGCTGGAGGCGTGCGGCACCTCGGGGATGAAGTCCGCGCTCAACGGCGGCCTCAACCTGTCCATCCGCGACGGCTGGTGGGACGAGTGCTACGACGGCAGCAACGGCTGGGCGATCCCGACCGCGGACGGCGTCACCGACCCGCTGCGCCGCGACGAATTGGAGGCCGCGGCGCTCTACGACCTGCTGGGTCACCAGATCGCGCCGCTGTTCTACGACCGCGACGCGGGCGGCGTGCCCGGCGGCTGGATGTCGATGGTGTGGCACACGCTGGAGACCCTCGGGCCGCGCGTGCAGGCCGCGCGGATGGTGCGGGAATACGTCGAATCGGGTTACCTGCCCGCCTCGCGCATGGTCGCCGAAGCCACGGGTGACGGATACCGCGGCGCGCTGTCGCTGGCCGACTACCGGACCAAATTGGACGTCTCCTGGCCGAGGGTGCGGATCTTCGACACCGAACTGCTCGTCGAGGACTCCGCGCCGATGGTCACCGGTACCGAGGTGACCATCCGGGCGCGGATCGACCTCGCCGGACTCGAACCGTCCGAAGTGGACGTCCAGGCCGTCGTCGGGAAGGTGGGTGACGGGGACGAACTGAGCGACCCCGTCACCGTCCCGATGTCGGGCGACGGGATCGGCGCGTTCGCGGCGCGGCTGAAACTGCCGCATCCCGGCTCCATCGGGTACACCGTCCGCGTGCTGCCGAAACACCGTCTGCTGGCCACGCCGGCGGAACTGGCGCGGGTCGTCCACGCTTAGTCCGGTACCGAACAAAAGAAACCGCCGATTCTCGATTTCTGCCGGACAATGCGGAACGGCCGGGTGAAATACACTTTGCCGGGCCCTTCCGAATGGCGGAGGAATGGTGGCTTCGGCTAAAGAAACGAAAACGTCGCGCAGAGCCAAGGACCGGCTGCACCATGTCCACGCCCGCGCCGGGATCCGGCAGGAGGGGCTTCGCCGCGCGCTGGGGCCGGAACTGCGAGGCATCTGGGGGATCGCCGAGGACGCCGAGCCCGGCCGGGTGCGTGAAATCGTCCTTCTGCGGCTGAACCGCGTTCTCGAACGGTTCGCCGACCCGCTCATGCCCGAGATCGTCTGGACCGCCTACAACCTCGGCGTGGATCCGGTGCACGGCGGGGTGGGCATGGTCGGCCGGATCAGGACCATGGTCGGCCGAGGCCGGGTGCCGGTCTCCGAGCGCACCTGCACCCGCCGGTTCTACGACTTCCTGGGGAGCGTCAAGAACAGCCTCGACGGTTTCCAGGAGGACCTCACCGGCGAAGACTTCAGGGTCGCTGCGCGGTGGATCGCCGAGAACGTCCGTCCCGAGCGGGAGCGAAGTCCGCGCGACCCCGTCCCCTCGGTCATGCGGATGTTCCTCGACGGCACGGTGTGGGGCCCGGCGGACGAGGCGGGCGCCCCGGTCCCGGCCCGGCTCGGCGCGCACGGCGACTGGCTCTGCGTCTTCACCGACGAGCGGTTGCTGGCCGAGTACCGCGCGGTCACCGGCGCGGGCTGGGGCCGGATCCGGCACCGGACCGGCCGCGAGGTCGTGCTCGCGGCCGCCGGCCGCGCCGCGGCGACGGGCGTGCTGGTCAACCCCAGGCCGACGCGAGGCGCCGGGATCCACGCCGCGCTCCCGCTCTCCCCGGAGTCGGTCGCCCGGCTGGCGGTCCGGCGGTAGCGGATCAGGGAACGGCGGGCGTGCCGCCGTCCCGGATCGGGAGGCCCGCCGAACGCCAGGCCCGGAACCCGCCTTCGAGATCCGTGGCACCCGGCAGGCCGAGCCGCTGCAGGTCGGCGGCGGCGAGGCTCGACGAGTACCCCTCGTTGCACACGACGATCACCGTCGAGTCCGGTTTCACCTGCGGCAGCCGCCATTCGCTGTCCGGCGCGAGCCGCCACTCGAGGTGGATCCGCTCGACGACCACCGAGCCGGGGATCTCGCCCTCTTCGGCCCGGTTGACGTGCGGGCGGATGTCGACGATCAGGGCGCCGTCCCGTTGCAGCCGCAGCGCCCGCTCGGGTTCCGCCCGGTCCAGTCCGGACCGGGCGGATGCCAGCAGGCTGTCGATCGCACTCATCGGCCCAGTATCGGGGCCAGCGAGGGGATCTCGGCGGGAACGTCGGCGAGCGTGGTGTATTCGCGGGTCGCGACCAACGGCGGCGAATAGGCGTGGACGCTGGCGGCGGGCTCGGTGCCGATGCCGGTCACCTGATGCGCGCGCCCCGCGCCGAAACCGATGCCCTCGCCCGCGACGTGGGTGCGGCGCCGGACCGGGCCGCCGGGGTAGCGGTACTCCTCGCCGATCTCGCCCTGCAGCACGGTGAACGAACCGGACGCGCCGCCGTGGTCGTGCGGTTTGGTCCGCTGGCCGGGCAGCCACGACAGCAGCCACAATTCGACGCCGTCGGTCAGCGCGAGCCGCGCCCACCAGCGGTGGTCCGGGTCGAAGCGCAGCAGGCCGCGCAGGCCCGAGGTCAGCTCGGTGGTGACCGTGGAGGTCAGCTCGGCGAGTTCGCGGGGCGTCCAGAGCAGGCGGTCGGGGTGGAGCAGTTCGGGTAGCAGCGGGTCGATCAGCCGCGGGTGGATCTCGAAGTCCTGGCGGGGCGTGATGGACGTGGTCACGGAGAGGCTCCTCGTGAAGGTTCGCGGGCGCGGAAGCAGGGCCGAGCGCGGCGCGACACGGGGTGCCGTCGGAAGAGGGGAACTCAGCCGTGTCGCGCGGTGGTACATCCGCACGAGGCGACGAGAAGCAGATCGATGGTCCGGCGGCGCCAGAAAGAGCCCCCGATGGCGGGGAAGGCGGCGGACACGGACCTGATCACGTCGCCGATGGTGCCACAGGCGCCACCTCGGGGTCGCTTCGTCCCACTTCCTGGACCAGCCGCTTTCCCCCGACCGGCGGCCCGGTGCACACACGCGCGCGAGTGCGGACACAATGGGCGCGTGAGCGAGCCGATCCAGCCCAGCGAACTTGACGACCTCGTGGTGAGGATGACCGGTGTCGGGGTCCGCCGAACAGGCAACGACCTCCTCGCCGACCTCGATTGGACCGTGGAACTGGACGAGCGCTGGGTGGTGCTCGGCCCGAACGGCGCGGGCAAGACCACCCTGCTCCGGCTGGCCGCGGCCGAACTCCACCCGACGACGGGAACGGTCGACCTGCTCGGCGACCGGATCGGCAAGGTCAACATCTTCGAGCTGCGCCCGCGGATCGGGTTCACCTCGGCCGCGATCGCCCAGCGCGTGCCGGGCGAGGAGCGCGTCGTCGACGTCGTGGTGAGCGCCGGCTACGCCGTCGTCGGCCGCTGGCGTGAGGAATACGACAGCCTCGACACCGACCGCGCCACGGAACTCCTGGGCGCACTCGGCATCGCGCACCTGGCCGACCGCACCTTCGGCACGCTGTCGGAGGGCGAGCGCAAGCGGACGCTGATCGCGCGTTCGCTGATGACCGACCCGGAGATGCTGCTGCTCGACGAGCCCGCCGCCGGTCTCGACCTCGGCGGCCGCGAGGACCTCGTCGCCCGCCTTTCGGAGCTGGCCCTCGACCCGGAGGCCCCCGCCATGGTGCTCGTCACCCATCACGTGGAAGAAATCCCGCCCGGGTTCACCCACGCGCTGTTGCTGCGCGACGGGCGCGCGGTCGCGTCCGGACTCGTGGACGACGTCGTGACCAGCGACAACCTGTCCAAGACGTTCGATCAGGACCTCCTGCTCGAACGATCCGGTGATCGCTTCTTCGCCCGTCGCCGCTGACGGGTCGTACTGACCGGTAGCCTGCACTCTGTCTTGGACGGTTAAGGAGGACGGCGTGGGAGAGTTCGTAAGTCTCGAGGTCGAAGGCGGGGTCGGCACGATCCGGCTGGACCGCCCGCCGGTCAACGCGCTGAACGACCAGGTGCAGGCCGAGCTGGCCGAAGCGGCCCGTGAGGCCTCCGAGCGCGACGACGTGCGCGCCGTGATCCTCTACGGCGGCGAGAAGACTTTCGCCGGTGGCGCGGACATCAAGGAGATGGCCGAGCGCACCTACCCGGAGATCGCGAAGTTCGGGGCGGCGCTGACGGCGTCGCTGGCCACCATCGCGAACATCCCGAAGCCGGTCGTCGCGGCCATCACCGGTTACGCGCTGGGCGGCGGCCTCGAACTCGCGCTGACCGCCGACCGCCGGATCGCCGGCGACAACGTCAAGGTCGGGCAGCCCGAGATCCAGCTCGGCGTCATCCCCGGGGCAGGTGGAACGCAGCGCCTCGCGCGGCTCATCGGCCCGAGCAAGACCAAGGACCTCGTGTTCACCGGCCGTTTCGTGAAGGCCGAAGAGGCCCTCGCGCTGGGAATCCTCGACGAGGTCGTGGCGCCGGACGACGTCTACGCCGCCGCGCACAAGTGGGCTTCCCAGTTCGCGAACGGCCCGGCCGTGGCGCTGCGCGCCGCGAAGGCCGCGATCGACGGCGGTCTCGACACCGACCTCGCGAGCGGTCTCAAACTCGAATCCCACCTCTTCGCCGCGCTCTGGGCGACCGAGGACCAGCGCAACGGCATGAAGTCGTTCATCGAAAACGGCCCTGGCAAGGCCGCCTTCGAGGGGAAGTAAGCGCGATGACGCAGGTGAACGATCCGGCGCCGAATCCGCACGCCACCGCCGAAGAGGTCAAGGCCGCCTTCGCCGACCCCAAGCTCGCCAACGTGCTCTACCACGACTGGGAAGCCGGGACCTACGACGAGAAATGGTCCATCTCCTACGACGAGCGCTGCATCTCCTACGCGACGGACGTGTTCAACGCCGTCGCCGGTGAAGACGGCCAGCCGTACCCGACCGCGATGGAACTGGGCAGTGGCACCGGTTTCTTCCTGCTGAACCTGATGCAGGGCGGGGTGATCAAGAAGGGTTCGGTCACCGACCTCTCGCCCGGCATGGTCCAGGTCGCGCTGCGCAACGCCGAGAACCTCGGCCTCGACGTCGACGGCCGGGTCGCCGACGCGGAGCGGATCCCGTACGAGGACAACAGTTTCGACCTCGTCGTCGGGCACGCCGTGCTGCACCACATCCCGGACGTCCGCGCGGCGTTCGCCGAGGTGCTGCGGGTGCTGAAGCCGGGCGGGCGGTTCGTCTTCGCGGGCGAGCCGACGAAGGTCGGCGACTTCTACGCACGCAAACTCGGCCAGATCACGTGGTACCTCACCACGAACGTGACCAAGCTCCCGGTGCTGAACGGCTGGCGCCGCCCGCAGGAGGAACTCGACGAGTCCTCCCGCGCGGCCGCGCTGGAGGCCGTGGTCGACATCCACACCTTCGACCCGTCCGACCTCGAGTCGATGGCCCGCGGCGCGGGCGCGCAGGACGTCCGCGCGGTCACCGAGGAGTTCGCCGCGGCGCTCGCGGGCTGGCCGATCCGGACGTTCGAAGCCGCCGTTCCGCAGGAGAAACTGACCCTGCGCTGGCGGCTGTTCGCGTACCGGCTCTGGCTGCGGCTGTCCACTTTGGACAAGAAGCTGCTCGCCAAGGTGCTGCCGCGCGAGCTGTTCTACAACGTGATGATCACCGGCACCAAGCGATCGTAGGTTGCCGTACCGGTTCACCCTCGACGACGTCGCCTTCCTGCGCTCCAGCGCGGGAAGCGCGGCGCTCGCCGAATGCTCGTCCCTGCCGCTGACCGACAAGACCCGGATCGCCGACGTCGCCGCCGTGCGCCGGATCGCCCCGGACCACGCGGCCGCGGTGCTGGAAACGGTGGTGCTGCGGCGGAAGTCTTCGTTCAAACTGGACGCCGCGGGCTCGTGGTTGTTCACCGGCGACGCCCTCCAGCAGGCCAGCGCCACACTGGTCGCCCGGCACCGCGCTTCGAGGCTCGCCGGTCGTGACGTCCACGACGTGACGTGTTCCGTCGGCGCGGACCTGATCGAGATCGCCCGCGTCGCCTCCCGGGCGCTGGGGTCGGATCTGGACGAGGTCCGGCTGGCGATGGCGCGGCACAACGCCGCCGAAGCCGGGGTTTCGGCGGACTTGCTCAGAGCGGACGCGTTGCGGCCGGTCAGCCGATCCTCGGTCGTCGTCGCCGATCCCGCCCGCCGTGACTCCGCCGGACGCCGGGCGTGGAAGCCCGCCGATTTCCTGCCGCCGCTGGACGGCCTGGTGGACGCCTATCCGGGCCGCGAGCTCTCGGTCAAATGCGCGCCGGGGCTCGATTTCTCCATCGCGCCCTGGGCGGACGAAGTCGAACTGGTCTCTTTGGACGGTCAGGTCCGCGAGGCCTGCCTGTGGCGCGGAGCGGGATCGACGGTGTCACGCCGGGCGACGGTGTTGCGTTCGGACGGTACACAGTGGACGGTCACCGACGCCGACCCCGAAGACATCCCCGCGCGTGAGCCGGGTGAATGGATCGTCGACCCCGACGGCGCCGTCGTCCGCGCCGGACTCGTGCGGCATTACGCGGCGCGGCACGGCTTGTGGCAGCTCGACGAGCGCATCGCTTATCTGACGGGAGACACCCCGCCGCCGGGAATCCGGGCGTTCCGGGTATTCGAGCACGGACCGTACAGCGAGAAGAATCTTCGTGTAGCGCTGAAGAAACACGATATCGGCCGAGTGGAGATCCTCGTCCGCGGTCTGGACATAGATCCGGATGCCCTGCGGCGCAAGCTGAAACCGCGCGGTAGTGAAGAAGCTACTTTGGTGCTGACCAGAATCGGTCGTTCCGGAGTGGCGTTCCTCTGCCGCGCACAGCTGACGTGAGGGCGATGTGGCCGGTGGCGACCCGCCGTGACGGGAATATTCTCGCGGGCGGCGTCGCTGTGCCCGGTATGTCTGACAAAAAGGTGTTGAAGCCCAGCGCGGCCCACCCGATCACGGTGGAGCCGAACAAGGCGCGCGTGGTCGTCACGGTCGGCGGGAAGGTCGTGGCGGACAGCGCGAACACGCTCACCCTGCGTGAAGCGAACTACCCGCCCGCGCACTACATCCCACGTGCCGACGTCGACTTCGGCCTGCTGGAGCGGACGGACCACTCGACGTACTGCCCGTTCAAGGGCGACGCGTCGTACTACAGCATCCGCACCGGTGACGGCCTCGCCGAGAACGCCGTCTGGACCTACGAGGCACCGCACGACGCGGTCGCCGAGATCAAGGACCACGTGGCGTTCTACCCGGCGAAGGTCGACGCGATCGAAGAGCGCTGACCTTCACGGCAGCTGGTTGATCCGGTCCCCGTCGGCCGCGAGCGAGGTGTCGGATTCGATCCGCCACACCTCCAGCCCCGGTGCCTTGACGAGGGCGTCGACGAGGGCTTCCTCGCCCGCGACGAGGGTCGAATCGAAGTCGGCTTCGGTCGCCACGCACCACGCGCGGTCGTCCGGCCAGCACAGATTGGGCGACTGCGCCTCGAACCAGTTCCGCCGGGGACGCCAGCCGAGTTCCGTCGCGGACGTCAGCGGTCCTCGGAAGAGCAGGTAGTTCCGGCCGGGGTGGCGCAGGCGCGGCGCGTCGAGGTGCTCGCGGGACAACGTCGCCTCGTCGGCCCAGCCGTAGCCGTCCCAAAGGCCGAACCACGCATCCGACGCTGACGTGTGATCGCCGAGAACGGCCAGCAGCGCGGTGAGACTGTGCGACGGCAGCGTGCCGCGTCCCGGAGGTGAGCCGCGCCAGAGCGAGCCGGTGAGATTCACTGGATCCGGGGAGCCGACCAGCGCGTGCCACTGCATGGCGCCATGGGCTCGCCGTCCCGTTTCGGCGGCGGCTTCGCTCCAGCTCGCCCAGCCGCCGCGGTCACGCTCGGCAGGGTGACAGAGGCGCGCGTAAGCGGCGTAGCCACGCGGAACCGTGCGGCCTGCCGCGCCCGACGCCCCGCCGAGCCTGGGGGAGATCCACTCGGCGGGAGACGGGTCGAGCACGGGTCGCAGCACGGCGGCAAGTCTTCAGCAAGATCAGGTCAGGCGCATCTTGTCGGTGGGCGGGGGCATACTGCCGGCCGTGGGTGTTCCGCTGCGTCGCCGTTCGGGTCGTTCGGTGTACCGCGAAAGCACGCCGGTCGCGGCCGTGGCCGGCGTGATCGAGAGCGCGTGGACGGGTGTGGTGGGCTGCCGTCGTCCCTTGAGAGTGTTCCCGGACGGTTGTGTGGACCTCGTCTGGGACGGGGCCGTGCTCGCCGCGGTCACCACGGTGAGCGGGGTGCTGCGGCACGAGCTGCCGCCGGCGGACTGGACCGTCGGGTTGCGCCTGCGGTGCGGTGCCGGCGGCGCGGTGCTGGGCTTGCCGATGACGGAGTTGAGAGCGGGCGCCACTCCGTTGCGCGATCTGTGGCCCGATGGGGCTCGCCGCGCGGAAGCCAGGCTGGCCGGCTGCGGAGCGCCTGGCGAGGCGCGATCGGTGCTGGAAACGCTGGTCGCCGAAAGGCTCCGGGACGTGGAGGTGGATGGGCTGTCTCTCGCGGCCGCTCGCGCGCTGCGTGCGCCAGGTGCGCGTACCGACCGGGTGGCCGCGGAACTGGGTGTGAGTGAGCGCGGCCTTCGGCGGCATGTGCGGCACGACGTCGGCGTCGGCCCCAAGGAGTTGCAGCGGATGCTGCGGTTCCACCGCTTCCTCGAGCGCGTCGAGGCCGTGGCTCGGGATCAGGCGTCGCTCGCCGACGTCGCCGCCGATGTGGGCTACGCGGATCAGTCCCATCTCGGCCGGGAGTGCCGCCGGCTGGCGGGTGCTTCGCCCGGCGCGCTCGTGCGGTCCTGGACTGGCCGAAACGTTCCAGACTGAGGCGGTCCGCCGAGGCGAAGATCAGGAGGTGCCCGAACCTTTCCGTGTCACCATCGACATCCGCACCGACGATCTCGACATCAACGGTCACGTACGCGGCCCCGCCTATCTCGCGTACGCCGACCATGCGCGCTGGGAATGCGTGTGGGCGGCCGGGGTGGACCCGTTGGACCTCAGGGCCGGGAACCTCGGCCCGGTCAACCTGGAAACGACGATCCGGTTCCGCCGCGAACTGCGTGCCCGTGCGCGGATCGACGTCCTGACCAGGTTCACCTGGGAGCCGGGCAAAGTGTCCCGGGTCGTCCAGGAATTCGTGGCACCGGACAGTGCCGTCGTGGCCGAGGTGGAAAGCCTTTCCGGACTGCTGGATCTCGAAAGCCGCCGTCTCGTCCCGGATCCGGGACGGCACTGGCGGAAATACGCTTCACGGCCGGAAATCCTCGGCTTGCCGTGACTCGGCCAAGCGCTTTTCGTAAAGGCTGGTGGGCCATTTCGCCTCGGGCGGGTCGCCCACGTGCTCGAACCCCCTGCGCTCGTAGAGCCCGCGCAAGGCCGGGTTGTCCCTCGTGGTCGCCACCCGCACGAACGCCTTGTGGTGAACCGCGGCCTTCTCGCCGACCCAGTCGATGATCCTGTTCCCGAGCCCGGCTCCGGCCGCTTCCCGCGCCACCGCGAGACGGCCCAGATAGTAGGCCGGTTCCGTGTTTTCGCCCCAGAGTCCGGGATCCGCGTCGGTCACGACGCAGGTCGCGAGGAGCTTGCCGGGCCCGATGACCAGCAACGCCTCGCCCGCCTCGATCTGCCGTCGCACCGGCTCCCGGGGAAAGCGGTGCGGCCATTGGTGGATTCCGCGCCCGGCGAGCCAGGCGGCGGCCTCGGCGAGGAGGTCGAGCACGGCGTCCTCCTCGCCCGGGCGGGCCGGGCGGACGGTGAGCGCCGGAGTGAGCGGCTCGGGGCCGGTGAGGATCGGCATGGCTCGATGATGCCCGCGCGGTGGTGGGATGTCCGTCGTGGTCGACGAGAGCCTGATCGCGGCACAGTTCCCTCGGGGGGCGGACGATCGAACGGTGGCCGTACGGCGGCACGGTCGTTCGGCTGCCACTGACCAAAGGGCAGCGCTGGACGAGGCGCGGTAAATCGCTTGATCCACCGGTTTACGGTTCGAGCATGACGAGCACGCTCCGGCTGGCCCAGGTCACCGCCGCCAACTTCGACGCCGCGATCGAGCTTAAGGTCCACCCGGATCAAAGCCATCTGGTCGCGCCGGTCGTGAAGTCCCTCGCCGAGGCCTACGTGCACCCCGGCGTCGCTTGGCCTCGCCTCATCTTCGACGGTGACCGGCTGGTCGGATTCCTCATGGCCTTCCTGGACATCGACTTCGCCGGTGACGGCACGGGTACGGACATCCGCTCGGGCCTCTGGCGGCTCAACATCGCGGCAGGCGAGCAGGGCCGGGGTTACGGCCGGTTCGCCGTCGACGCCGTCGCCGCCGAGATCCGCCGCCGGGGCGGTGACCGCCTCACCGCTTCCTGGCACCCAGGCGACGACGGGCCCGAGCGCTTCTACCTGAGGCTCGGGTTTCGCTTGACCGGGGAGATGAGCGGGGACCAGGTGGTGGGGGAGTTGGCTTTGGACTAGGGGTTGTTCCGGGCTTCGGGTTCCGGGCTCGTTCGGTTGGGTGAAGGGGACTTGTCTCGCATCGGATGCGGGCAGGGGTCTTTCACGCCGGGTTTCTGGTGGGTGGGTCGTGTTGTGTTGTGGAGGTGGGCGAGCGGGTTGTGTTGCGCTGGAAGCAGCGCGAGCGGGGCGCATCGCGGTGCAGCAGGCGAGGGGGCGTGTTGCGAAAGCCACTTTCGCAACCTTCAACGTTGCGAAAGTGGCTTTCGCAACGTGGCGGAGGTGGGGCGTTCGACGCGGGTGGTGGGCGATCGAGGCAGGGCAAGGTGTGACCGAGCCGAGCCCTGCCCACCACCCTTCCGCACTGTCCTCGAGTGCTGAGAGGCCTTCGCGGCGTGGTTCTGAACTTGGTGACGGATCGACCGTGTCCTCTATGTCCACAATGGACACTATTTTTTGCTTCCCTGGGCACGATTCTGCCTCGGGCGTGAGGTGAAGTCTCAACATAATGTCTCTTGTGGACAATCATTGGAACGGCTTATGTCCTGAGGTGCATGGTGTTCCGTCTCGGTGTGCCGGTGGGGTCGAGGTAGCCAGGCGGGGTGAATTCCGGCAGGCCGTCTTGGGCGATGCGGACTTTCCATGCGCTGTGGTGGATCAACCGGTGGTGCTTGGTGCACAGCAGCACCAGATTGTCGATCTTTGTTTCGCCGTGATGACGCCAGAAAACAATGTGGTGGGCGGTGCAGCGGGGGACGGGCATGTCGCAGCCGGGGAAGGCGCAGCCGCCGTCGCGGAGGGTGAGTGCGTATTTCTGGGCGAGGGACACGGTCCGTTTGGAGCGGCCGATGTCCAAGGGTTCGCCTGCGGTGCCGAGGACGCCGGGTCGTACCCGTGCGTCGCAGGCGAGGATGCGGGCGTCGGTGGCGCTGATCGGGCCCACCAGATCCAGGTGTGCCTCACCGAGGTCGTTGATGAGATCCTCGTAGGACATGGTGACGAGGATGTGGGTGGCTTCTCCGGCTTGGCCGGGGAGGTTGCGGCTGGTGGTTTTCAATCGGACGTAGTCGGTGAAGGCGTCCCCGTAGCGTTCGTCCTGGGTGCGGGAGTCCCGCACGCCGTCGATGGCCTTGTGTGGCTTGGCCAGGGGGTCGAGGTCGGATTTCAGGCGGGCGTAAGTTTCGAGGTCGAGTCTGGCTTTCACGCCGAGGGTGCCGTCACGGTGCTTGACGAACCGCAACTCCGGCCGGGTCTCCTTCGGATCCTCATTGCGGGGCTCTTTCCCGTCCGGATCCAGCTTGTCGAGCAGGCGGCGTCCGGCGCGGGCGATCTGCCGTGGCCCCGCCCGGCGAGCCAGCTCGACCAGGATCTTCTCCCCGCCCCGCACGTCCTCCTCGGCGACGGCGGTGGGGATGCGGGCGAGGGTGCGGATGATCGCGTCGATCTGCGACCCCCCGATCACCCCCTCCGCGGCAGCCTGGGCGGCCAGCGGTGCCAACGGTGGTTCGGGGTCTCCGCCGATCGCCGGGCCGGGGTGCAGCGCCAACACCCGGTCGGCGCGGTCACTGGCTTCCTTGTCCGTCACGAGGAAGTCCTCGAAAATCAGTGCCGCCAGCGTCGAATGACCACTACACCCACGGACACCGCGGGAATTGATTTCCGCGAGGATCGCGTTCTGCTCCGCATCCGCCCGACGCTTCACAACTTCGAGTTCTTGTTTGCGGGCATGCAGCGTCGCGGTGTCGACGCGCCACCACTCGGTGGACGTCCCTGGAGGTGCATCGTCGCTGGCCACAACACCGACAGTACCCCGAGTCGAACACCTGCGCTAGCTCAAACGGCCCAACAAAGGAAATCGCCAAAGAATGGCAAACGCGAAGGCGTCTTAAGGCGGCGAAGCACCTTTAAGCGCAAAGGGCGTTAGCTTGTCGAAGTGTCTTCGATAGACCGAAACGCAAGGTGGGTGCGCGTCGGCCCGGTCCGTGCTAACGTCGTCGTCGAGCCCCGTATGGGCCTACGCATGGAGGTAGCGGCTACTCGCCCACCAGAGATCGGCACACACCGTCTCTCGTATTCAGTCATCCCCGCGTCGTGGGATGACGCCTCCATGCGATGCGCCCGAAATCGGGTGCGTCCAGGCTCGTGTGCGCTCTTCCGGTGGCGGTTCCGCGCCCTCCTGTCGACACATCGACGGGAAAGGATCGCATTGACCGGCTTCAACGACCAGGTGATCGAGGAATTCAGGCGGAGCAAGGGAAAGCTCGGCGGCATGTTCGAGGGGTGGCAGCTGATCCTGCTCACCACCATCGGTGCCAAGAGTGGTGAGCGGCGGACGAATCCGTTGGGATATCTCGAAATCGACGGCAAGACCGTCGTCGTCGCTTCGAACATGGGGGCGCCGGCGCATCCGGGCTGGTACCACAACATCCGGCGTGACCACCGGGTCACGATCGAGACGGGGACCGAGACCTACGAGGCCATCGCGGCCGTTCCGCCCGCGGCGGAGCGTGACGCGTTGTTCGCGAAGATCGTCGCCGTGGAGCCGGGTTTCGCCGAATATCAGGCGAAAACCACGCGCGAGCTGCCGGTCGTGCTCCTGTACCGGATCGACGACCGGGTGCGGGGGTTGGGGGATTTCCTGGTGGAGGTCCACGACTGGCTGCGGGAGGAGCTCACGACGCTGCGCGCCGGCGTGGACGACATCGTGGCCGGGCGCGCGGACACGCTCTTCATGGAGAAATCCTTGCGAGCACACTGTGTTTCGTTCTGTGAAGCGTTGACCAAACATCATACCGGTGAGGACATGGGCGCCTTTCCCATGCTGGCGCAACGGTTCCCGGCGCTCGCGCCGGTGTTGACCAAGCTCGGGGAGGACCACGTCGTCGTCGCGGGCCTGCAGAAGCGGATCCGGGAGCTCGTCGAGGGGTACGTCCACGGAGAGAGTGACCCGGTCCGCTTGCGCGACGAGTTCGACGCGCTCGCGGGGACGCTCGAAGCGCATTTCGCTCACGAAGAGCGGACGGTCGTGGCGGCACTCAATGTGACGGCACCGGGCTGATCGATGCGGACGCCCTGGGGTTTCGGCCCCGGGGCGTGTATCGTAGGGGGTGGCGGCGCCTTCACGGCGCGACGCCGATCCGGCACGAGGCGGGTGGAATTCGCCCCCGGCCTCGCCGAAGACCGCGAACCCGTGGTCCCTTCGAAAGGTTTCACAGTCAAAACTCATAGCACCGACAGTGCGCTGTTCAGCCACCCGCTCGACACTCAGGTCGAGCGGCACGATCCCGCGACCCCTCAAGGTGAGCGATACATGGATCTTTTTCGCGAACCCTCTTATCCCACACCGGAACCTTCGGCCGACGCCGTTCGTTGACCGGAGTAGACCAACGTTTTGGGTGTCGTGTTGTCCAAGCACGCTCGCGCAGAATTCGTCGCGGGCGTCGCGTTCCGTTCGTCGCGCCGTGACATCGGCTGACCTAGCCGGTACCAGTCCTGGCCATCGACAAGAAGCGACGATATGACTTCAGTTCTAAAGAACCCGGACAGCGTAGAGCGGCAGGCTCCTCAGCCCCTGTTGTCCGGGGAGCAGAGCGACACGGAGAATTTTCTGGTCAAGTTGTTCGCGGTGGTGCCGTTGCTGGCGCTGGCCGCGTCGGTTCCGTTTGCGTGGGGTTGGGGTCTGGGCTGGGTGGACCTCGGCCTGGCTGTCGGGTTCTACTTCCTGACGGGTCTCGGTGTGACCATTGGTTTCCACCGGTATTTCACCCATGGTGCTTTCAAGGCCAATCGTGGTCTGCGGATCGCTTTGGCGGTCGCGGGCAGTATGGCGATGCAGGGTCCGGTGATCGGCTGGGTGGCTGATCACCGGCGTCATCATGCGTTCGCTGACCGTGAGGGTGACCCGCACTCCCCGTGGCGGTTCGGCACCACCCCGGCCGCGCTGGCCCGGGGTTTCTGGCATGCCCATATGGGTTGGTTGTTCGATCGTGAGAAGACCAACGCGCAGCGGTTCGCCCCTGATCTGCTGGCCGATCGTGATATCGCGCGGGTCGATCGGCTGTTCCCGCTGCTCACGGTGGTGACGTTGCTCGCGCCTGCTGTTCTTGGTGGTGTGATCACGATGTCGTGGTGGGGTGCGGTGACGGCGTTTTTCTGGGCGAGTTTGGTGCGGGTGGCGTTGTTGCATCACGTCACGTGGTCGGTGAACTCGCTGTGTCACATGATCGGTGATCGCCCGTTCGCCGCCCGGGACAAGTCCGCGAATTTCTGGCCGCTCGCCATCGCCTCGATGGGTGAGTCCTGGCACAACTCCCATCATGCTGATCCGACCGGTGCCCGGCATGGTGTCCGCCGTGGCCAGCTCGATATTTCGGCGCGGTTGATCTGGCTGTTCGAGAAGGCGGGCTGGGCGACCGAGGTCCGCTGGCCCAAGGCCGATCGCCTCAGCCGCAAACTCAACCCCGGCCACACCCTGTCACTCCGCCGGAGCGCGAGCCGGGTCTGAGCCCATCAGCGAACCGCGCCCGCGATGGCGCCGATCAGTTCCGGTCCGTCGGACAACGCCGGATCGTTGTGATCGGCGCCGGGGACCTCGATCGCCTCGGCACCGGCCGCCCGCGCCACGGCGCGGCTCTGCTCGGCCGGGACGATCGAGTCCGAGGCGCCGTACACGACGGTCACCGGCGCCTTCACCCGCGCGACGTTGTCCCTCGTCGGGAACACGTCCCGCAGGAGCCAGCGGACCGGCAGGAACGGATAGTGCCGCTGTCCGACCGACGCGAGGTCGACGAACGGCGAGCGCAACACGAGCGCGGACGGCGGGCGCTCGACGGCCAGTTCGGTGACGACCGCTGAGCCGAGGCTCTCGCCGAAGTAGATCAGCGGCGTTCCGGCCTCGCGGACCAGGAAGTCCTGTGCGGCGCGGACGTCCAGCGCGAGCCCGTCCTCGGACGGCTCACCGGGATTGCCCCCGTAGCCGCGATAGTCCAAGAGCAGCACCGAGAGCCCGCGCGCGGTCAGCGCGCGGGCGATCGGCACGCGGTACGACCGGTTCCCGGCGTTGCCCGCCGCGACCAGCACGGCCGCCTTCGCGCCGGCGACCGGGAAGTACCAGCTCGCCAGGCTCAGCCCGTCCGAGGTGGTGAGCGTGACGTCCCTGCCCCCGGGCAGGACGTCGGCGGCAGTGGCGAGCGGACCTGCCTCGGGGAGGTAGATCAGCTTGCGCTGGAAGGCGAACGCGCCACCGAAGACCACGCCGACGATGGTGACGGCCACCGCCAGCGCGATCAACCCCTTCTTGCGCATACTCAGACCTTCGCCAGGGGAAGGCCGAACCGCGCGAACAGATCCGCGTCGAGGAACGAGGTGATCTCGCGGATCCGGTCTTCGCGCAGGGAAAGCACGGTGATGGACCAGGCCTGATGGACGGCGTCGGCCGATTCGCCCAGGTAGCAGGCGACGGCGGGCTGCCCGTTGGCGATGAGGACCTCGGTGCGCCAGCTCGGGCACCGGGCTAGCGGGACCGCGACGGCGAAGCCGGTCACGGCCTCGATGCCGCTGTACCAGCGCAGGAGCGGGGGCATGGACCAGGTGACGTCCTTGGTCAGCAACGCCACGAGCGCGTCGGCGTCGCCACGCTCCAGCGCGGAGGCGAAGTCCGCGGCGATCTCGCGTGACCGGGTGTCTTCGCGCTTCCCCTGAGCCTCGGGCGCCGGGACTTTCTCGGCCACGATCGCCCGAGCGCGTTGCAGCGCGCTGTTCACCGCCGCGACCGAAGTGTCCATTGTGGACGCGATTTCGGCGGCGGAGAAACCGAGGACGTCGAAGAGCACCAGCGCGGCCCGCTGGTTGCCCGGCAGGTGCTGCAGTGCGGCGACGAAGGCCAGCTCGACGGCCTCGCGCCGCTCGTACCGGGCGTCCGGCGCGTCGGGGTACGGGCCGAGCCACGCCACCTCGGTCGCCGGGGCGTCTTCGAACACGACTCGCTCGCTCGACAGGCCCAGGTCCATCGGCAACGCCCGCTTACCGCGAGCGGCCGCGACGTCCAGGCAGGTGCGGGTGACGATGGTGTAGAGCCAGGTGCGCATCGAGCTGCGGCCCTCGAACCGGTCCATCCCCCGCCACGCCCGCAGGAGCGCATCCTGCAGGGCATCGTCGGCGTCGTGGGCCGAGCCGAGCAGGCGGTAGCAGTACGCGTGCAGCTCGCGGCGCAGCGGCTCGACCAGGCGATCGAACGCCGCTTCGTCGGTGCGCACGACGGCTACTTGGCGCGCAGCGCGGTGACGGCGGGGGAGAACATCGTCGTCTTGATCGCGGAAAGCGTGCCGCGGTCCTTGCCCGCCAGCGGGCGGACGAGGTCGGTCGCGTACTCCAGCAACGCGGGCTTCTCGGCGACGGCGTCGACGAGTCCCAGGTCCCGGGCGTCCGTCCCGCCGAACCGGCGGCCCGTGGTCATCGACGCGATCGCGGCGGCGGGGGTGAGCTTGCCCTGGATCAGCGCCGCCATCCCCGGCGTGAACGGGATGTTGATATCCGCTTCGGGGAAACAGAAATACCCGCGGTCGGCGCGCATCACCCGGAAGTCGTGCGCCATCGCCAGCATGGCCCCGGCACCGAACGCGTGCCCGTTGATCGCGGCGACCGTGTGCACGCCGAGGGTGAGCACCCGGGCCAGCAGTTCGTGGACGTCGGCGACGTACTGCGCGGCCGTGGCGGGGTTGCTGGTGAGCCATTCGAGGTCGAGGCCGTTCGAGTAGAACTTCCCGGAGCCGACGGTGACCAGCACGGCCGGATCCGGATAGGCGACGACGGTGTCCAGCTGGGAATGGACGGTTTCCAGCCAGGAAGGCGAGAAGCGGTTCTCGTCGTCTCCGAGGTCCAGCAGGAACACCGGCGCGTCTTGACGGAGCGTGGGCATGTCAGTCCTTTCGTGGGGGTGGGAGCAGGAGTATGGCGCGGACCGCGGCGGCGAGCCGGATGCGGGAGGCTTCGGAGATCGGTTCGCCCGCGGTGAAAGCTCGACGGAACAGGGCCGTCGGGAGATCGACCACGCAGGTCGTCAGCACCTCGACGGCCTGCGCGTCCCGCCGGTCCCAGAGCCGGACGGCGAGCCGGACCAGAAGCGCGATCAGGCGTTTGTCGAGGGCCAGGAGGTCACCGGCGAGGTCGTCGGGGACCTGCGGACCGAGCAGGTGCTCCTTCTTGACCGTGATGAGCAGGCGGGCGGCCTCGGGCCTTCTGTCGGCGAACACGGCCGGTGCGCTCGCGGCGGAGACGACCGCCGCGGCGGGGTCTGCCGCATGGTCGGCCAGCTCGGTCTGAAGGTCGAGGAACGCGCCCGCCGCGCGGAGCCAGACGCGGGCCAGCAAGGCGCCGAGCGAGCCGAAGGCGTGGTAGATCGTGCCGTTGGGCACCCCGGCGGCGGTCGCGAGCGACCGGACGGTGACACCCTGCGCGCCGACCTCGACGACAAGGCGCTCGGCCGCGTCGAGCAGCCGGTCCAGGTCGTGCACGCGGGGGCGGGCCATCACGCGAGAATAACAGAGCGCCTGCTCCAAAACGCGGGTCAGTCGAAGAAGCCCGCCAGTGGCTCAGAGGCGATCGGCGTGCCGTCGCGGAATGTGACGCAGGCCACGGAAACCTCCGCCGTCAGGTTGTCACATCCGGCGGGCGGCGGGGGTCAACCCGGCGAACCACCGAGAACCCCGAGAACCCCCAGAACGCCGAGGAGAAACCCGAAATGACCACCGCCTATGTCATCGTCACCGTCGTCGGAGCCATCATGGCCGCCTTCTCGGCCGCCTCGATCTTCTTCCGCGCCAAGTGGGTCGTACAGCCGCTGGCCGACTACGGCGTTCCCCGCGGCTGGTGGACGCCGCTCGGCGTCGCCAAGGCGGCAGGCGCGCTCGGCCTGCTCGCCGGCCTGTGGGTGCCCGTGCTCGGCGTCGCGGCCGGGACCGGCCTGGTGCTCTATTTCACCGGCGCCGTGATCACCGTGCTCCGCGCGCACTGGCCGTCGCACGTCGCGTTCCCGCTGATGTACCTGGCGCCTGTCGCCGCCTCCTTGGTGCTCGGCTTCGCCGCTTGAGGTCAGGAATCCGGGGACCACACCGCGAGTTCGGCGCCGCCGGGCTCGCGGAAGTGGAACCGGCGCCCGCCGGGGAACGAGAACGGCTCGGCCGTGACGACTCCGCCCGCGGCCTCGACGGAATCCTTCGCCCGTTCGAGGTCGTCGGTGCGGATCGCCACCAGCGGCGCGGCCGTCCGCCGCCCGGTGTCCTGCTGGAAACCGAACGAGACCACGCCGCCGCTCTGGACGTCGGTGTACGTCGGCCCGTACGGCGCCGCCGTCCAGCCGAAGGCCGTTTCGAAGAATTTGCCCGAGTCCGCCGCCGAACTCGACGGGAACTCGATGAAGTCGATTTCGTACATGGCCTGGAAGCTACCCCGGGGCACCGACAGAAAAGTCTCAGACGCTGCGCAGGACCGACACCACGACGCCGAGCACGCTCGCGCGGTCCCCGTCGATGACGTCGTAGTTGGGGTTGCGCGGTTCGAGGTACACGTGGCCGTCGCGGCGGCGGTACACCTTGACCGTGGCCTCCTCGTCGATCATCGCGGCGACGATCTGGCCGGAGTGCGCCTCCTGCTGCTGCTTGACCACGACGATGTCGCCGTCGCAGATCGCCGCGTCGATCATCGAGTCACCGCGCACCCGCAGCCCGAAGACGTTGCCGCGGCCGGTGAGTTCACGCGGCAGGGTCATCACGTCGTCGACGTGCTCGACGGCCGAGATCGGCGTTCCCGCGGCGATGTCACCGACGACGGGGACCGGTACGGAGTCCTCTGTGGACGCTTTCGACGTGGTGCCGTGCAGGAAGGCGCGGACGTCGATGGGGCGGGAGATCGAGCTGCTGCGGCGGAGGAAGCCCTTCTCCTCCAAGGCCGCGAGGTGCTTCGACACCGAGGACGTCGAACGGAGCCCGACCGCTTCACCGATCTCGCGCGTGCTCGGCGAGTATCCGTACTCCATCACCCATTCGCGGATGGTCAGCAGGATCTTCTGTTGCCGTTCCGGCAGGGAAGCGGCTTCCTCGAACAGCTCGGGATCTTGGTAGGCGGTCATCAGCGGAATGGTAGTTCGTGCAGGCGGCCGCTATCGCCGCGGTGTCCCAGTAGAACGGCCGCACCTCGGTGATGCGCCCGCCCTCGACGGTGATCGTCTGCAGGATCGGGAAATCCAGCTCATGGCCGGTGGCCCTGGCGCGGGCGTGCACGTGGGTCAGGACGACCAGCGGGCTGGTCTCGCTCAGGAAGCTCTGCGTCACCATGTCGAAGACGTCCCAGGTTTCGCTCATCGCGGCGAAGAACCGCTCCATGCCCTCGTGGCCGCGCCAGATCCCGCCGTAGGGCAGGGAATCCGCCTGGTGCAGCACCACGGCGGGGGAGAAGAACGGGGCGAGCGGCGCGAAGGTCGCCTCACCGGGGCCGCCCGCTGCGAGGTATTCGGCTTCCGCCGCGTACATGCCCTTGAGTACGGACAGGGCGTCTGTTGTCGTCGTCACGACGATCACTGTGGTGCGCGGCATCGCCGATCGCCGGCGGTTATCCGTCGTCGAGATCGGCCGGATGGCGACCAGGGCGGGCCGAAAGTCCGATCCCGCGGACGGTTCCGCGAGGTTGACTCGATCGTATGAACACGAAGATCACCGCGGCGGTTCTCGCCGCCGCGACGGCCACGGTCGCCCTGTCCGGATGCGGTCTCAAGGAAGGGCTGACCGAAAAGGCGAACGGGCACGTCAAGACGGTCGGCTACGCGACCGGAGCGGAGGGCAAGCGGAACGAGGACGCGCGCCTGCCGGAGTGGGTGCCGGACGGGGCGAAGTCGGTCACGGAGGTCATCCGGACCACGGGTTCGGAGCGGCTCTTGAAATTCACCGGTGGGACGCTGCCCGCCGTCTGTGTGCCGGGGGCGGCCGCGACGCAGCCGGCCACGCTCGCCGCCCAATGGTGGCCGCAGGGGCAGGAGAGCCGGAACGACAAGGTCTGCGGTGAATGGCATGTGCTGGTCCAGGGCGCCGACGTGTACGCGTTCAAGCCGGAAACGCTGGTGAGCAAGAGGTCCTGAGTCACTCCTCGGGGGCGAGCGCGTCGGCGCAGGCGGCGAGGTCGTGCAGCAGCCGGTCCCGCTGGTCCGCCGAAAACGGCGTGAGCATCCGGTCCTGGACCGCGCGTACGACGCCGCTGGCGGCGCGGAGCCGTTCGCGTCCGGCGGGGGTGAGCGTGCTGGGCAGGGCCCGGCCCTGGGGCGCCGTGGTCGGACGGGTGATGAGCCCGCGGTCCTGCAGACCGCGCAGGACCAGGTTCATCGACTGCCGGGTGACGAACACGGCCCTGGCCAGTTCCGCGTTGGACAGTCCCGGCCGCTGCGAGAGCACTTCGAGACAGGAGTACTGCGGCACGGTCAGGTCGAGGGGTCGCAACGCGGTCTCCATCGCCGTCCGGAGCGCCGTCGCCGCTCGTTTCAGCATGTACCCCACCGCTTGGTCCAGAGGCCCGACCTGTTCGCCTTGACTCATGTCAGCATCATGACATAGGTTGGCTATGTCAACACACTGACATGGAGGACGACATGACCGTGACCGGACCCGATTTCTTCTCATTGCAGGTGCGCGACCTCGACCGCGCCGCCGCGTTCTACGAAACCCACCTCGGGCTGACCAGGCTGCCCGTCGCACCGCCGCACGCGGTGGTGTTCGGCACGAAGACGATCCCGTTCGCGGTGCGGGAACCCGTGCCGGGCACGGATCTCGACGCCATCACCCCGCGGCCGGGATCAGGGGTGGCGATGTGGCTGCACGCCGACGACGCGCAGGGCCTGCACGACCGGCTGGCCGACGCCGGCGTCACCATCCTCACGGAGCCGTTCGACGGGCCGTTCGGCCGCACGTTCGCCTTCGCGGACCCGGACGGCTACGCGATCACCGTGCACGACAAGGCCTGAGCCCGCCTGTCGCAGCAGCGCGAGAGCCCGCGCGTCGGACGAGCCGGCGGGGGTCGTGCACACGACCATCGACTGATCCGGTGAACGGGCGATCGACAGGGTCTGCTGGGCCACCGTGACCGCGCCGACGACCGGATGCCGCAGTTCGTGGTTTTCGGCGTCACAGGGCCGCACGCGATGGTCGGACCCGATCCCGGCCCCGGAAGGTCTCGCGGCCAGGATGCACGGCGCGTGGGTCGCCTTCGCGAGAACCGGCGACCTCGGCTGGTCCGCGGACACCGTCGGATTCTTCGGCTGACAGCGCCTGCCAGACCGGTGCCAGCGTCGTGTGCGCCGCCTGCCAGCGGCCCGGAGCACGCTCTGGAATGTCATTCCAGAAGCGACTCTAGGGGTCATCATGAACACACCTGTCACGATCATCGGCGCCGGGCTCGGCGGGCTCACTCTGGCGAGGGTTCTGCACGTCCACGGCATCCCGTCCGAGGTCCACGAAGCGGAAGCGTCCCCGACTTCGCGCCTGCAGGGCGGGATGCTCGACATCCACGACTACAACGGCCAGCTCGCCATCGAGGCGGCCGGGCTGACGGACGAGTTCCACGGCATCGTCCTGGAGGGCCGTCAGGCACTGCGCGTCCTCGACCAGGACGGGACAGTCCTGTTCGAACGGGGCGACGACGGCACGGGCGGGCGCCCCGAGGCACAACGCGGGGATCTGCGGCGGATGCTGCTCGACTCGCTCCCCGAAGGCACCGTCCGGTGGGGGCGCAAGGCCGTCGGCGCCCGGACGCTCGACGACGGCCGTCACGAGGTGACCTTCGACGACGGCAGCACCGTCGTCGCGGGGCTCCTGGTCGGCGCGGACGGTGCCTGGTCACGGATCCGGCCGCTGCTCACCGACGCCGGTCCCGAATACTCCGGCACGTCGATCATCGAGACCTATCTGTACGACTCCGAAACCCGTCATGCCGCCGTGGCGAAGACGGTCGGTGGCGGATCGATGTTCGGGACCGGGGCCACCGAGGGCATCGGCATCAACGCCCACCGCGAAAGCGGCGACACCCTGCACGCCTATGTGGAGCTCGGCAAGCCGTTGGAGTGGTTCGACGGCATCGATTTCTCCGACCCCGATGCCGCGAAGGCGCGGGTCGCGGCGGAGTTCGGCGGCTGGTCGCCGGAGCTCACCGCACTGATCACCGAAAGCGACGTCACGCCGATCCATCGCCCCGCCTTCGCCTTGCCGTCCGGGCTGCGCTGGGAACGCGTCCCCGGAGTGACCCTGCTCGGTGACGCCGCCCATCTCGCGTTGGCGAACGGCGAAGGCGCCAACCTGGCGATGCTCGACGGCGCCGAACTCGCCAAAGCCCTCGCGGCGCGTCCCGACGACGTCGAGACCGCCCTTGCCGAGTACGAGCAGGCCATGTTCGTCCGCTGTGAAACGCCCATCGAAGAGGACTTCCTGCTCGAAAGCCTCTTCGGGGAAGACGTTCCCGAGCGGCTGCTGAACCTGTTCGAGGAGCGGAAGGCTGAGTCAGGCACCCGCTCGGCCCGCGCGGTTTTTCAGGCCCAGCCGATCTTTTCGTAGAACGGCGTGATCCATTTCCTGAACCGCTCCCCGTGGACCTCCTGAGCGGCGGCCACGACGCCGTCCGGATCCTCGGCCGGCGTCAGGCCGCGCTCCCGGAGCCACTCGACGAACCGTTCGTGCGAGCCGCTGTGGTCGTCGTCTTCCTCGCGGTAGAAGTACGCCGAGTCGTGGTCGACCATGATTTCGGCATCGAAACCCAGCAGCCGCAGGAAATCCGTGAAGTCGCGGGCGACGACGTGCTCGCCGCCCTCGTCGCCGAGGACCACGACAGGCGACCGGGCGAGGTCCGTCTCGTCATCTGCTCGCCAGAGCGCGTACGTCGAGCCGCTCCCGCTCGCCTGGGCGAAGGGAATCAGCCGCGAGAGGAACCCGGGGTCGTCCAGCTCCTGGGGGAACTGGCTTTTGCCGTCGTAGTCGTGCAACTCGAAACCGTCGGCGAGGTAGTCGCGAGTCGAGTCGTCGAGGACCTTGAGTTCGTTCAGGAGCGGGATCGGTGAATACACGCGGTCACTCTATGTCGACGCTTCAGTGCGCGGTGAGCCCGCCGTCGACGACGAACTCGGCTCCGGTGACGAACGAGGATTCGTCGCCTGCCAAGAACAGCATCGTAGGAGCGACTTCAGCGGGGCTGCCTGCGCGGCGCATCGGGGTGCGCACGACATCGGGTTGCCGGTCGCCATGCTCGTCGAGCAGCTCTTGGATCATCGGGGTGGCGATGACCCCGGGGTGCACCGAGTTGACCCGGACTCCACGGGTCGCGTATTCGACGGCGGCGGTCTTGGTCAGCAGCCGCACCGCTCCCTTGGAGGCCTGGTACGCGGCGGCGGCTCCGCTGCCGACCAGGCCGAGCACCGAGGAGGTGTTGACGACCGAGGCGTTGCCGGAGGCGCGCAGCAGGGGCATGGCGGTCTTCATCCCGAGCCAGGTGCCGGTCTGGTTGACCGCCACCACCCGGTCCCAGCCGTCCTTTGTGGTCTCCTCGATACCCGGCCAGTCCACGACACCGGCGATGTTGACCAAGACGTCAAGCCGGCCGAAGCGCCGCCGGGTCAGCTCGATCGCCTCGCTCCAGTTCTCCTGCGAGGAGACATCCAACCGGATGGCCAGCGCCTCGGCGCCCTCGGTTCGCAGGCGCGCGGCGAGTTCCTCCGTGGCGTCCTGGGAGATGTCGGTGACGACCAGACCGGCTCCTTCTCGGGCGAACAGTTCCGCGGTGGCTTGTCCGATGCCACCGGTCGCGCCCGTGATCAACGCGACCTTGCCGGTGAGACGTCCAGGCATGATGTGCTCTTTCTCTTCGCGGGGAGTCAGGCGGCGGTGTAGCCGCCGTCGGCGGCGACGACCGCGCCGGTGATGAAGCTGGATTGAGGCGAGGCCAGGAACCCGATCACCTCGGCGATCTCCTCGGGCCGCGCGACGCGGCCCAGGGGGTGGGCGTCACCGAAGGAGCGCAGGTATTCCCGGCTGTCGGACCGGAAGTTGTCGAGCATGTCGGTCTCGATCACCCCGGGAGCGACGACGTTGGCACGGATACCGTGCGGTCCGCCCTCCAGCGCGAGCACCTTGGTCAGCTGCGCCAGCGCTCCCTTGGACGCGCTGTAGGCCGCGGCCTCGGCCAACCCGACGGTGCAGGCGAACGACCCGACGGTGACGATCGCTCCTCCGCCGTGTTCGCGCATCACCCGGAACGCCTCCCGGGCGTGCAGGAACGCGCCGCGGGCGTTGATCGACATCAGCTCGTCCCAGTCGGCCGCGGTGGTCTCGGTGATCGGCTTGTTCACCGAGCGGCCGGCGTTGCTGACCAGGATGTCCACGCCGCCGAACCGGTCGATCGCCGCATCCACCGACCGCGACGCGGTGTCCTCTCGGGACACGTCGCCGATCAGGGTGGACACGCGGTCGAATCGGGTGGCGAGATCGTTCACCTCGGGGCGGAGGTCGGTGGCCAGCACTCGCGCGCCGCGGTCGTGCAGCCAGGCGACCGTGGCCGCGCCGAGCCCGCGGGCGGCACCGGTGACCAGCGCGACCTTGCCCTCCAAGGCGCCGTCGGTGGGTGGCACGCTCATCGCCCTGCCTGCCCTCGGTGATCGGCGGCGGACTCGCGGTACAGGACGAGATGCTCGTGGTAGAGCACGCCGTCGCGGATGTCGCCCGTCGCGGTGAAGCCGGTGTCGTCCACGTAGTCGAGGTGGTTCCCGGTCAGCGTGTAGCGCCCGGTGTAGGCACTGCGCCGTTCGCCGCGCGCTTCGTCGTAGCGCCCGTCGGCCAGCAGCTCCTGCCGGATTTGTCCGTCCGCGGTGACCCACATGCCGGCCACGTCGATATCGCTCGTCATACCGACCAGCGTCGGCGACCGGGGAAAGCGATGGCAGGACGTGCGGTGGCTGGGTGTGCCGCACCCACCCAACCAGGCGGCAGGCGGCCTACCCTGAGGTCATGGCCAGTGGCGAGCTGGGAGCGTTCCTGCGAGCGCGCCGCGCACAACGATCTCCGGAAGACGCGGGCGTGCTCTACTCCGGCAGGCGCAAGGTGCCCGGACTGCGCCGCGAAGAAGTCGCCGTGCTCGCCGGGGTGAACGCCGACTACTACACCCGTCTGGAACAGGGCCGCGAGACTCACCCGTCACGGCAAGTGCTCGACGCCCTCTGCCGAGCGCTGGACCTCGGTCCCGACGCCCGTGAGCACCTCTACCGGTTGGCGGACACCACACCGGGCAACACGCCCACGCCGACGCCCCAGGCCGTGAGCCCCGAATTGCGGCAGCTCATGGACGGCTACCCGCACACGCCAGCCTTCGTGCTCAACCGCGTTCTGGACGTCCTGGCCACCAACACCCTCGCCGACGCGCTGTTCTCACCATTCCGCGTGGCGGACAATCTCGCCCGCATGACCTTTCTCGATCCCGCGGGGCGACGGTTCTACGCACGCTGGGACTGGACCGCACAGGCCACCGTGGCGAACCTGCGGGTGGCCGCGGGCTTCGACCCACCCGGTCTCGGGCGCCTGGTGGCCGAGCTCAGCGAGGGCAGCGCGCGGTTCCGCGCCTTGTGGGAGACCCACCAGGTGCGCGGCAAGACCCGCGAACCCAAACACCTCGTGCACCCCGACGTCGGCGCGCTCACCCTTACCTACCAGGCATTCGACGTGCGCGGCGCTCCCGGCCAGCAGCTGATCATCTACCACGCCGAACCCGCCACACCCAGCGCCCACGCCCTCGCGCTGCTCAGCAGCCTCCACGCCACCAGACACCACGTGCGGTGAACCGCTCATCCGCACGCGGAAACCGTTCCTACTTCGCCGGGCGGCCCGCTCCGGCGTAATCGTCGCCCTGTTTCCGGTAGGTGTGCACCTGCACCGCCTGCCCGGTCTGCGGGGCGTCGATCATCTGCTGGTTCCCGATGTACAGCCCGACATGGTGGATCTTCGTGTTCGGCTCGCCGTAGAAGATCAAGTCACCCAGCTGGGGATCGGTCACCTTGTCCACGCTGTGGTACTGCGTGTGGGCGGTGCGCATGAGCTTGACACCGGCACTCGCGTACGCGGCCGTCGTCAGGCCGGAGCAGTCGAAACCGGGGTCGCCGCCACCGGTGCCGTTGCCACCCCAGACGTAGGGCAGCCCGATCTTGTCGATCGCGAAGTTGACCGCGCTCAAGGCCGCCGCGTTCGGCGGCTGCGGGCTCTGGCCGACCGTGCCGTAGACGTTCACCGTCGCGAGCGTGCGGTGCATCAGCAGCGGCGCGGGCTGCAGCGTGCTCACCGCGTTCCACCACGTCTGGCCCTGGCCGAGGTCGCGGCCGCCCGCGCACAGCGCCCGCCCTGCGGTGAGCGTGGCGTCGTCGATGTTCTGCGGGTTCGGTTTCCCGCCGCCGGCCGAGGCCTGGAACTGGTTCCACACCGACGGCGTCAGCTGCAGCGGGCCGCTGGCGTTCGCGGACGAGACGACCTTGTTGTAGAAGTCGCGGACCTCGACCGCGCCGAGCGGCTTGGTCAGCACGCCGTCGGCGTTCAGGCCGGAACCGGCGGCGCGGCCGTGATCGGAGGCGATCTTCCCGATCGCGGCGAGCGTCACCCAGGAAAGACGGCATCCCGGAGTTTCCTTGCTCAGCGCGACGGTGGTCTTCGCGTAGCCGGTCATCGCGCGCAGCGGGATGTCGAGCCAGCCGCTGGTCTTCGACACCCAGGCGTCGAACTCCTGCCCCATCTGCTGCGGGACCTTCGGCTGTTCCTTCGGCATTTCCGCCGGGGCGGACGACGACGGCGGCGGCGGCGCGGGCGGGGCCGAGGACTGGACGGCGGCGGCCTCCGTCTTCGGCGCGTCCTTCGGTGCGAAGGTGATGGCCGCGACCAGGGCGGCACCCGCGACGACGACGGCGGCGATGATCACCGGAAGTCTGCGGCGGCGCGAGGTCTCCTGTTCCATCACCGGCCCCCGGTGATCCGGCCGAGGACGAACTCGCGGAAGGCGCCGACGTCGGTGGTCAGCGCGACGTCGATGGTGCGGCCAGGCACGGCCTGCGGATCGGTGCTTCGCAGCCTTCGCCGGTCCACCAGTGTCGCGCCGCGCGCGGGGCCGAAGCCGCACTCGACGTCCACGGGGTACGGCTCGAGGTCGAGGATGCCCGGGCGGATCGCTTCGGCCACCGCGACCGCGTCGTGCATGACCATCCCCGGCATGCCGAGGATCGGGGTGTAGTGCTTCACGTACGTCGGGGTCAGCGCTTCGAGCGCCGCGCCGAGCGGGCCGGACGCGGCGAGTTTGCCGAGCCAGTCCGTGTCGACCGAACACTGGTGCGTGATGTCCAGCGGGACCAGCACCGTCGGGATGTCCTCGTCGACCAGCACCCGGCGCGCGGCCTCGGGGTCGCTCCAGATGTTGAACTCGGCCGCCGTGGTGGAGTTCCCCTTGGTCACCCCGCCGCCCATGACGACGATCCGGCCGATCTTCTCGCGGATGTCCGGATGGGCCGCCAGCAGCAGCGCGATATTCGTCAGCGGGCCGATCGGGGCGATGGTCACCGGCTCGTCGGCGGCCTCCAGCAGATCCACCAGCAGCCGGACGGCGGTGCGTTCGTCGAGCGGGCGCTTCGCCTCCGGCAGCGTCCCGGCGTGGCCGGAAAGACCGTCCTGACCGTGGACGTACCCGGCGGTTTTGGCGTTGTCGTACACCAGCGGCCGCGCGGCGCCGGCCGCGACGGGGACGTCGTCGCGGCCGAAAAGCTGCAGCAGGCCGCGGGCGTTGGCGGTGGTGTGGCTCAGCGGGACGTTGCCGAACACCGTGGTCACGCCGAGGAGGTCGACGTCCTCCGATTGCGCGGCCAGCGCCAGCGCGAAGGCGTCGTCAACCCCCGGGTCGGTGTCGATGATCAGCTTGGTGCCCATGCGCTTGCTCCCCTTTGCGGTCGGCGGCCTGAACACAGGTTACGGTCACCGGTATGACGTCCATGTGGGGTGCGCCCGCGCTGTCGCGGGTCCGCGCTTGGGGCCAGGCCCGTCGTGATCCGCGTCAGGCGAAGTTCCTGACCAAGGACTCGCTGCGCTGGGTGCTGCGAAACCGCGCGTACACGCCTTGGTACCTCGTCCGCTACTGGCGGCTGCTGAAGTTCCGGATCGCGAACCCGCACATCATCCTGCGGGGCATGGTGTTCCTCGGCAAGGACGTGGAGATCCACTGCCGCCCCGGTTACGGGCGGCTGGAGATCGGCCGCTGGGTGCACATCGGCGACGGCAACGCGATCCGCTGCCACGAGGGTTCGCTGCGCATCGGTGACAAGGCGGTGTTCGGGCGGCAGAACGTCCTCAACGGCTACCTCGACATCGAACTCGGCGCGGCCACGCTTGTCGCGGACTGGGTGTACATCTGCGACTTCGACCACGTCACCACCGACATCACCGTCCCGATCAAGGATCAGGGCATCGTGAAGTCGCCGGTGCGGATCGGGCCGGACACCTGGATCGGCACGAAGGTCTCCGTGCTCAAGGGCACCCGGGTCGGCCGCGGCTGCGTCCTCGGCGCGCACGCCGTGGTGCGGGGCGAGATCCCGGACTACTCGATCGCCGTCGGTTCGCCGGCGCGCGTGGTGCGGAACCGGCAGGACGACTACGCCGCCGACGCCGCCCGCCGCGAAGCCGTCGCCGACATGGCGCGCAAGGCGAACAAGGCACTGCAGAAAACCCTGGGCGTCGACTCGTAACTCACGTGATGTCCGTCCGATCACGCGTGTCGTCCGTCCGATCACGCGTGTCGTCCGCCTGATCACGGCCACGGGCCCGGCAACGGGATCACCGCGGGGAAGCTGCCCGGCGGACCGGTCCACGCGGTGGCACCCAACGGTCGACAGGCGTGACCGGATGGACGACACGCGTGACTGGATGGACGACACGCGTGACTGGATGGACGACACGCGTGATCAGGTGGACGGCACGCCACCGAACGGAGCTAGCCGCGCAGCTGCTCCCGAACCTCCATGAGCGCGAAGCCGAGGAGGTTCTGGCCGCGCCAGTAGTCGGGGCGCGTGGCGTTCTTGTCCTCACGGGCGAGGCCGCTGCCCCAGACCAGGTCCATCCTCGACGCCTCGACGATCACCCTGTCGCCCGTGGCCAGCAGGAACTCGCGCTCTTCGGCGTGCTGGCGGAACTTCTCGAGGTTGCCGTCGATGACGATGTCGAAGCGGTGCCGTTCCCAGACCTCGGCGTCGAAACCGGTGACCTCGCGGCCGAGGATCTTGGCGGTCTTGGGGTCCGGCGCCTGACGGATGTTGACCGCGGCCTCGTGGTCGCCGAACAGTTCCGCCTTGCTCGCCATCATGTAGTGCTCGGCCGTCGGGTACCGCTCGCCGCCCGCGACGAACGGCGCGTGCCACCACTGGCTCAGGCAGGCCGCGTTGATCCGGCCGCTCTTGAGCGGGGTGTGGCCGTAGAAGAGCTGGTACTCGGGCTCCGCGCCGCTGTGGACCAGCTCGCGCAACGCATCGAGACTCCGGACTCCGTCGACCTTGCTCACCATGGCGACCAGTGGACCACAGGCCACCGACAACTCCGGCAGGGGCCCACCGCGGAGGTCAGACCAGGAAATGGAACAGCGGGCTCCCCGGTTCCACCCGTTCCACCTGCAGCGGGCTCGTCTCCAGCCGGTGCAGCAGGCCTTCCAGGTCACCGGGCCGCGCGAGTTCGACGCCGATCAGCGCGGGGCCGGTCTCGCGGCTGTTGCGTTTCACGTACTCGAACCGCGTGATGTCGTCGTCCGGCCCGAGGACCTCGTCGAGGAACCGCCGCAGCGCGCCCGGCTCCTGCGGGAAACCCACCAGGAAGTAGTGCTTCAGTCCTTCGTGGATCAGCGACCGTTCGAGCACTTCGCCGTAACGGCTGACGTCGTTGTTGCCGCCGGAGACGACGCACACCACGATCTGCCCTGGGTCGATCTTCACCGTCGTGCCCAGCGCGGCGGTCGCGAGCGCGCCCGCGGGTTCGGCGATCACGCCGTCGGACTGGTACATCGCGAGCATTTCCGTGCAGATCGCGCCCTCGGCGACGTCGGTGAGCTCGACTCCGCCGTCTCGGACCAGCGGATACGTCACCGCTCCGGCTTGCGCGACCGCCGCGCCGTCCACGAAGGTGTCGACGCTTTCGAGCCGCACCGGCTCACCGGCCGCGAGCGCGGCCGCCATGCAGGTCGCGCCCGCCGGTTCGACGCCGACGATCCGCATCTCCGGCGCCCGTTCCGCGGCCCACGCGGCGATCCCCGCGAGCAGTCCGCCCCCGCCGACCGGCACCACCATGACGTCCGGGATGAATCCGAGCTGCGCGACGACCTCCATCGCGACCGTGCCCTGACCGGCCACCGTTTCCGGCGCGTCGAAGGCGGGGACCAGCGTCGCTCCGGTGCTCTCCGCGTCCTGCTTCGCGGCGCTGAAAGCGTCTTCGTAGGTCTCCCCGACGACGATGACTTCGATCTGCGAGCCGCCCAGCGTCGCGATCCGCTCGCGCTTCTGCCGGGGAGTCGTGCCGGGAACGTAGACGCGGCCGTTCGCGCCGAGCCGTCGGCACGCGTACGCGACGCCCTGCGCGTGATTGCCCGCGCTCGCGCAGACGACGCCGCGCTCCCGGTGCTCCGCGTCGAGCTGGACGATGTAGTTGTACGCGCCGCGGATCTTGTACGAGCGCACGGTCTGCAGGTCTTCGCGTTTGAGCCAGACCCGGGCGTCGACCCGCGCCGAGAGCCGCTCGTTCGGTTCGAGCGGAGTGCGGGTCACCACCCCGGCCAATCGCTTGGCGGCCTCTTCGACCGTTCGGGCGCTCACCGTTTCGATCCCTTGCACGAATGCTGAATGTACTGACCGGTTCCGGCCACGACGGAGAGACGTCCGCTTTCCGGCCGGTCCGGTGCAACCGAATCGGACACGGAGACCGTCTCCCGGTCATGACGGTGCTCACTCGGTCCTTCGCGCTCGGTCTGGTCGTACTGCTCACGGCGTGCGGTGCGGAACCCGTCCGTGAAGAACCACCCACGCCGCTGCCCGTCACCCAGCAGGTGGACTCCGGCACGGCCGCGGCGGTCACCGCGGCCGACGCCTTCGGACTCGACCTGCTCACCGCGCCGGCGCTGGCGGGCGGGGCGAACCTGGTGCTGTCCCCGGTGAGCGTCTCCACCGCGCTGCAGATGGTCGGTGAGGGGGCGAAGGGCGACACCGCCGCGCAGATCAGGAAGGTGCTGCGTCTTCCCGGAGACGGGCCTCCGGTCCCGCCGGTCACCGGCCACGAGGACCTGAAGGTGTCGAACACCGCCTGGATCCAGCGGGGACTCGGGATCAAGCCCGGCTACCGGGCCGCGTTGCGTGATCGGTTCGGTGCGGCGACGAGTGACGAGGACTTCGTGGCCGACCCTGGCGGCGCCCGCGACCGGATCAACCGGACGGTGGCGGACCAGACCGAGGGGCGGATCGAAGACCTGTTCCCGGAAAAGTCGATCACCGGCGACACCAGGCTCGTCCTCGCCAACGCCCTGTACCTGAAAGTGCCTTGGGCGCGGGAATTCCCCCGCGACCTCACCGCGGACGCGCCGTTCACCCGGGCCGACGGGTCGACGGTGAGCGTCCCGATGATGCGCACTGCCCCGGAGATCCAGCTGGGTTACGCCGAAGGACCGGGGTATCAGGCGGTCACGCTGCCCTACCGAGGTGGACGGCTGGCCTTCACCGTGATCGTGCCCGCCGCGATCGACGCCCTTCGCGGCAAGGGGATCGCCGCGCTGCTCGGCGAGATCCGGCCGGCCACCGTGGAACTGGCCATGCCCAGGTTCACCGTCAGGTCCGCGCTGGACTTGTCGGCGCCGCTCAAGGAGGCGGGCATGCCCGCGGCGTTCGGGCCCGGCGCCGACTTCAGCGGCATCACCGACGAAGCCCGGCTGCGGATCGCTTCGGTGCAGCACAAGACCTTCGTCCAGGTCGACGAGGAGGGCACCGAGGCCGCGGCGGTCACGGGGGTCGACGCCCGCGCCGTGTCCGCCGAGCTGCCGCGCACCGTGACCGCCGACCGCCCGTTCCTCTTCGTCATCACCGACACGGCCACCGGGGCGCCGCTGTTCCTCGGCCGGGTCGGCGACCCGGCCGCCGGCTAGCGGAACGCGGCCAGATGCGTCCGTGCCCAGGTCGCGAACGGCCGAGGCTCCCGTCCGGTGAGGTCCTGGACGGCACCCGTGACCGCGGAGTCGTCGAACTCGCCCTCGGCGAAGAAGCGGAAGAAGGCGTCGACGTACTTCTCCGGCATCTCCGCGCTCATCGTCACGCGGGCCTCGGCGTCCGAAAGCGGTTCCAGCCGTAGCTCCCGTCCGAGCAGTTCACTCAGGACGCGGAGCCGGTCGGCGGGCCGGAGCGAACCCGGTCCGGTGATGGCGTACGCGAGTCCCTCGTGTCCCGGCGTGGTCAGCGACTCCGCGGCGACGGCGGCGATGTCGTACGGGTCGATCGTCGCCACCGGGACGTTCGCGAACGGCTCGCGGACGACATCCCCGGCGCGAAGCTGCGGAACCCACCGCAGCGAATTCGACATGAACCCGCTCGGCCGCAGGAACGTCCACGCCAGCTTCGACGCGCGCACCGCCGCCTCGGCCGCCATGTGCATACCCGCGACGGCGTTGTCCGCGTGCCCGCCGACGACCGAACGGGACGACAGCAGCGTGACGTGCTGGACGCCCGCGTCCCGCATCACCGCGAGCGCGCCGGGCATGTCCTCGTAGCCGCCGAGCAGGAAGACCGCCCGGACACCGGCCAACGCGGGTTTCAGGCTCGTCGGCTCATTCAGATCTCCTGTCACTCCTTCGACGCCGTCCGGCAACGGGCGCGGCGTACGGACCAGCGCTCTGGCGGGGTGCCCGCCACGCGCCAGGATCGCGGTCAGTTCCGAGCCGACGTTGCCGCCTGCCCCGGTCACCAAGATCATGTAGTTCTCCCCAGTGCGGTGGCCGCCGTCACAGGCCGCGGCCGTCGCCGGTCACCCTGCCAGGGAGATCAGGGCGGCTCAAGGCGCCTTGGGCACCGCCGGGTACGGGACGAAGGTGCTGGTGTTCTCGTCGACGGTCAGCTGTTTGCCGATCGTCGGGAACGCGCGCTGCGAACAGGCCGGGCGTTCGCAGACTTTGCAACCCATGCCGATCGGGGTGGCCGCGGCGCGGTCGTCGAGGTCGAGCCCGGTCGAGTAGATCAGCCGTTTCGCGTGCCGCAGTTCACAGCCGAGACCGACGGTGAACGTCTTGCCAGGGCTGCCGTAGCCGCCGATGTTGCGGGACACCGTCCGCGCGACCCAGAAGTAGCTCTTGCCGTCGGGCAGGGTCGCGATCTGGGTGAGGATCTTGCCGGGCTGGGCGAACGCCTCGTAGATGTTCCACAGTGGACACGCGCCGCCGACGCGGGTGAAGTGGAAACCCGCGGCGGACTGGCGTTTCGACATGTTTCCCGCCCGGTCGACCCGCACGAACGAGAACGGCACACCGCGGTTCTTCGGGCGCTGCAACGTCGAGAGCCGGTGGCAGACCGTCTCGAAGCCGACGCCGAAGTGGTCGCAGAGCCGCTCGATGTCGTAGCGGAAGCGTTCCGCGCTCGCCAGGAACGGTCCATAGGGGAGGATCAGCGCGCCCGCGAAGTAGTTCGCGAGCCCCACGCGGGCCAGTGAACGCGCGGCGGGCCCGGAGAACGCCCACGAGTCGGCGAGTTCGGTGATCAGGTCGTCGTATTCGAGCAGCGCGATCTGTGAAGCCATCCGGAACGCCTGCTGCCCGACGCGCAGGCTCGGCGCCAGCCGCAGCACTCGCGGCCCCGGTTCGTACCGGTGCTGTTCGCCGTTGGCCTCGTCGATGCCCTCGCTCGTGACGTCGACGCCGTAGCGCTGGATCAGCGTCTCCTTCAGCGCCGCGAGCACCTGGCCGCGCTGCAGGGGGATGTCGTGCGCCATCCGTTCGGCGCGTTCGTCCAGCTCGGCGACGTAGTTCTCCCGCTCGTAGAAGAAGTCGCGGACCTCTTCGTGCGGCAACGAGCCTGCCGCGCTGCCGTGCATGCCCAGCCCGTTTTCCGTGGTCAGCGCGGCCGTGTTCTCCACGGCGTTGCGGTAGCTGCGGTGCAGTTTGACCAGGGCCTGGGCGATCGTCGGCAGGTTCGTGGCGAGGTCGTTGAGCTCGCTGTTCGTGACGTCCACACCGAGGACCTCGTCGAGCAGCGCCTCCTTCACATCGGCCACCAGCCGGGCGGTGTCGTTGTTCGCGAAGAACTCGGTGTCCACACCGAACGCCTGAGTGATGCGAAGGAGCACCGGGACGGTCAGCGGACGCGAGTTGCGCTCGATCTGATTGAGGTAACTGGGTGAGATCTCCAGCACACGAGCTAGGTCGGCCTGGCTCATCGTCCGGCTTTCGCGCAGATGCCGCAGCTTCGCTCCGGCGAAGGTTTTGTCCACTGAGGCCTCTCTGTCCGCAAGGTTTCCGGGCCTGAACGATTCAGTGAACGGTCAAGCACGTGGATTTGCCTCTGCTTGCGAATCTGCGATTCGCAACCTTTGCAAGATGCTACGGAAGCTTCGCAGAAATTGGCAAATTGGAGGCCTGGATCGGATTTCCCCTGTCATGTCAGGGTCGGATCAGGAAAGGCGATCACTCGCAAACTTCGCAACACCGGGAGAATCCGATGACTCAGCACGCGCAGCAGCTGGAGCAGGCGGCCGCCGAACTGGCCAAGCAGTGGGAGACCGACCCCCGCTGGGCGGGCGTGAAGCGTTCGTACTCCGCGGCTGACGTGGTCAAGCTGCGCGGCAGCGTGGTCGAGGAGCACACGCTCGCTCGCCGCGGCGCCGAGAAGCTGTGGGACCTCCTGCACACCGAGGACTACGTCCACTCGCTGGGCGCCCTGACCGGTAACCAGGCCGTGCAGCAGGTGCGCGCCGGCCTCAAGGCCATCTACCTGTCGGGCTGGCAGGTCGCCGCCGACGCCAACCTCTCCGGCCAGACCTACCCGGACCAGAGCCTCTACCCGGCCAACTCGGTGCCGGCCGTCGTCCGCCGCATCAACAACGCGCTGGGCCGCGCCGACCAGATCAACTGGGCCGAGGGTAATACCGACATCGACTGGTACGCCCCGATCGTCGCCGACGCCGAGGCCGGTTTCGGTGGCCCGCTCAACGCGTTCGAGCTGATGAAGGGCATGATCGCCGCCGGTGCCGCGGGTGTGCACTGGGAGGACCAGCTCGCTTCCGAGAAGAAGTGTGGTCACCTCGGCGGCAAGGTGCTGATCCCGACCAAGCAGCACGAGCGCACGCTGAACGCCGCCCGCCTCGCCGCGGACGTGCTGAACGTGCCGTCGCTGATCGTCGCCCGCACCGACGCGCAGGCCGCCACGCTGATCACCAGCGACGTCGACGAGCGTGACCGCAAGTACGTCACCGGCGAGCGCACCGCCGAGGGCTTCTACAACGTCACCAACGGCATCGACCCCTGCATCGACCGCGGTCTGGCCTACGCCGAGTACGCCGACCTGCTGTGGATGGAGACCTCCAAGCCGGACCTCGAGGTCGCCCGCCAGTTCGCCGAGGCGATCAAGGCGAAGTACCCGGACCAGATGCTGGCCTACAACTGCTCGCCGTCGTTCAACTGGAAGAAGCACCTGGACGACGCGACGATCGCGAAGTTCCAGCGCGAACTCGGCCACATGGGCTACAAGTTCCAGTTCATCACGCTGGCCGGCTTCCACGCCCTGAACTACTCGATGTTCGACCTGGCGCACGGTTACGCCCGCGAGGGCATGACCGCCTACGTCGACCTGCAGGAGCGCGAGTTCGCTTCGGAGGACCGCGGTTACACCGCCACGAAGCACCAGCGCGAGGTCGGCACCGGCTGGTTCGACAACGTCGCGACCGCGCTGAACCCGGAGAGCTCGACCACCGCGCTCGCCGGTTCCACCGAAGCCGAGCAGTTCTGATCCCTCGCAAGTAGGTGCCAGGTGGCGGTCTCTCGACTCCCAGGGAGACCGCCACCGCCCTTCCCTTCTATCTCTCGCGAAGCCCCAGCGGAGGCACACCATGGTTGAGAAGCTGAACTACCGGATCGACGTCTGCGGACCTGCCGGTGACCGGTTCGACGAGATCCTCACCCCGGCCGCACTGGACTTCGTGGCCAAACTGGACAACGCGTTCGCCGGCCGCCGTCGCGAGCTGCTCGACGCCCGCCGTCTGCGCCGCGAGAAGTTGCAGTCCGGCGAGAAGCCGCTGGGCTTCCTGCCCGAGACACGCGCCGTCCGCGACGACAGCGGCTGGTCGGTCGCCCCGGCCGCGCCCGGTCTCGAAGACCGCCGCGTCGAGATCACCGGCCCGACCGACCGCAAGATGACGGTCAACGCGCTGAACTCCGGCGCGAAGGTCTGGCTCGCCGACTTCGAGGACGCGACCTCGCCGACCTGGCACAACGTCATCGACGGCCAGATCAACCTGTTCGACGCGATCCGCCGCAACATCGACTTCACCACCGAGGCCGTGTCTGATGCCGCCTCCGCGGGAAAGAGCACGTCGGCGGGCAAGCGCTACACGATCGGCGACGAGCCCGCGACGATCGTCGCCCGCCCCCGCGGCTGGCACCTGGTCGAGAAGCACATCCGCATCGACGGCCGCCCGGTCTCGGCGAGCCTGGTCGACTTCGGTCTCTACTTCTTCCACAACGCGCGCCAGCTGCTGGCCCGCGGCAGCGGCCCGTACTTCTACCTGCCGAAGCTCGAGAACCACCTCGAAGCGCGGCTGTGGAACGACGTCTTCCTGCTGGCGCAACGGGAACTCGGCATCCCGCGCGGCTCCGTCCGGGCCACCGTGCTGATCGAGACGATCACCGCCGCGTTCGAGATGGAGGAGATCCTCTACGAACTGCGCGAGCACGTCTCCGGGCTGAACGCCGGGCGCTGGGACTACATCTTCAGCGTCATCAAGAACTTCTCCTCGCGCGGCGCGGACTTCGTGCTGCCGGACCGCGCGCAGGTGACGATGACCGTCCCGTTCATGCGGGCCTACACCGAACTGCTGGTGCGCACCTGCCACAAGCGCGGGGCGCACGCCATCGGCGGGATGGCCGCGTTCATCCCGAGCAAGGACCCGGAGATCAACGCGACCGCGCTCGAGAAGGTCCGTCAGGACAAGGAACGCGAGGCGAACGACGGTTTCGACGGCTCCTGGGTCGCGCACCCCGGCCTCGTCCCGGTCTGCCGCGAGGTGTTCGACGACGTGCTCGGCGGCTGGCCCAACCAGCTCGGCAAGCTGCGTGAGGACGTCGTCGTCACCGCCGAGGACCTGCTCGACGTCGCCAGCGCGGGCGGCGAGGTCACCGAGGCGGGTGTCCGCGCCAACATCAACGTCGCGCTGCGCTACATCGACGCGTGGCTGCGCGGCACGGGCGCGGCGGCGATCCACAACCTGATGGAGGACGCCGCCACCGCCGAGATCGCCCGCTGCCAGGTGTGGCAGTGGATCCGCAACGGCACGAAGCTCGAAGACGGCACCGCGCTCACCCGCGAGCTGACCGTGTCCTATTTGGACGAAGAGCTGGCGTCGGTGCGCGCCGAACTGGGCGAGGGCAACCGGCTCGGCGACGCCTACGAGATCTTCACCGAGACCGCGCTGGGCGAGAAGCTGCCGAGCTTCCTCACCACCGGCGCGTACGCGCGGTACCTGACCGCGCGGTGACGCAGGCTCCGGCCGCCTCTACCTGACGCGGGGCGGCCGGGTTCCACACCGGTTTGGGACGGTGTGGCCCAACGGGTCCGGTGGCGGCGGCTCCCCGCCACCGGACCCGCTTCACGCGCGCGCCCCTCCGGTAGCGCCTGTCGGGCGTGCGCCCGTCGCGGAGGCCCCGCCCACCCTCACACCGCGGTGGGCGGGGCCTCCGCGGCTTTCTTCGCCGAACACACGTGATCGGAGGCGTAACTCGCGTGATTGGAGGCGTAACACGATGATCCGGCGGGAAACACGCGTGTTACGGCTCTGATCACGGGTGTTACGGCTCTGATCACACTCACGGGACCGGACGAATCGGTCACTGACCGCGAATAGGTAGGGGTACCTAGTGAAGCCCCTGTTGTTTCGGCGGCGGGTCGCGCGGATGCTCGGCGCCGGGTGGGAATTCCGCCCGTTTCCCCGAGGAGTAACCATGAAGAAGCAGTTGAGGACCCTCTTGGCCGCGACCTTCGCCGTCCTCGCCGTCGCCCTCGCCGCCCCGGCGGTGTCCGCTTCGGCCGGGGTCTCGGTGCAGCCGGACTGCGTGCGGCCCTGTCACTTCTGAACTTCGTCACCTAAAGCAGCCCCGGGGGTCGCGCCCCTCGCGACCCGCGACGCTCGTGGAGGGGATCCGGGTCCCCCGACGTCCCGGATTCCCTCCGCCCTGACCCCACCGCCACGAACGGTCACCTGAATGCGGCGGCTCGGCCCCAAGTGCATGAAGGCGGCCTTCGCGTACAGCCGAGCACGACGCTAATTGTCCATAAAGGACACCGGGACCGCTCTGCGTGTCCGATTTGAGCGCTTTACGCGGGGGTCGTGAGTGGTAATGGTCGTTCTAACGCTCTTCATCGTTCACGACCAATGCGCAAAACACCCAAATCGGGCGTCGAATACAGCAGGTCTTGCGACGACCGGCCGCTCGAGACTTTCGGAACACGCGCCTGCCGCATTTAGTCCTCTGAATGCGGGCGGGATCAGGGCTCGAAGGCGTTCCCGGTCGCGATCTTCGGCCGCCCCAGTTCCGCCGGCTCCCCGACGCGAGCCCGCCGGTAGACCGCGACGGTCGCTTCGGCGATCCGGCCCCAGTCGAAGTCCGCCGCCAGCCGTGACTGCGCGGTCAGCGCGCGGCGGGCGGCGGCGACCTCGTCGTCCAGGACCGCCTCGACGGCGTCCCCGAGGGCGTCGACGTCGCCGGGACTGAACGCCAGGCCGGTCTCGCCGTCGACGACGACCTCGCCGAGCCCGCCCGCGGTCGAAGCCACCAGCGGCGCCTTCGCGGCGGCCGCCTCCAGCGCGACGATCCCGAACGGCTCGTAGCGGCTGGGCAGCACGACGGCGTCGGCCGCGGCCAGGACGGCGCGCAGTTCGCGGTCGGACAGATGCCCGACGAAGTCCACCGCGCGGCGGACGCGCAGCTTGCGGGACTGGTCGACCAGTTCCTCCAGGTGCCGTCCCTTGCCGGCGACGACCAGCCGCGTCCCCGGTTTGGCGCGCCGGATCCGGGGGAGCGCGGCGAGCAGGTCCTGCACGCCCTTCTCCCATTCCAGCCGTCCGAAGTAGAGCAGCAGGGGCGCGCCGGAGGGGCTGTAGACCTCGCGTGCGTGCGCGACCTCCTCCGCGGGCACCTGCCAGGTACGTTCCTCGATCCCGTTGTGGATGACGGTGACCGCGTCGCCATCGACCTCGAACAGATGCGCCACCTCGCGGCGCATGGCCTGCGAACAGGTGATCAGCGCGTCCGAGCGGTTCGCGAGCCACCATTCGACGGAGTGAACCTGCTGGTTCAGCGGATGCGAAAGCCAGCCGGAGTGCCGCCCGGCCTCGGTGGCGTGAATTGTGCCGACCAAGGGCACCCGCGCGGCCTCCGCGATCGCGATCGCGGGATGGGTGACCAGCCAGTCGTGCGCGTGCACCACGTCCGGCTGCCAGCTGCGCAGCAGGTCGGTGGCCGCGCGGACCATCGCGTGCCCCATGGCCAGCGTCCACGCGACGAGGTCCCGCTCGAAGGTCACGTGCATCGGGTCTTCGGCGACCCGGATGATCCGGACGCCCTCGACCACGCGATCGGTCCTCGGGTGGGTCTCGGCATCGGTGCCCGCCGTGTGACGGCACAGGACGACCACGTCGTGCCCCTGCCGGGCGAGATACCGGGCCAGGGCGTGGACGTGCCGTGCGAGTCCGCCGACGACCACGGGTGGGTACTCCCACGACAACATCAGCACGCGCATGGGTGGAGGTTACTCGTGAGTCGGTCGTCACCGGGACGGGGCGATCACCCCTTCCGGTGAACCCGATCGAGAGCGACAGGAACGGCGATCTTTGCCACCATCGGGTCGATGACGTCCTCGGTGAACGCGGCCGGACCGGCCTTCGAACCCGTCGAACCGGTGCTCTCGACGCCGTGGTCCGCGCAGGTCGGGCCCGGCAACGCGCTACCGGAGTACCCGCGTCTGAGGCTGGTCCGCGAACGCTGGCTGAACCTCGACGGCGTCTCGGAGTACGCGGGCAGCGGCGCGCCCGGCCGGCACGGCTACGGCGAGCGGATCCTGGTGCCGTTCCCGCCGGAGTCGGCGCTCTCCGGGATCGGATGACGCGACGAAACTCTCTGGTGCCGCAAGGTTTTCGAGGCTGGGACGGTCACCGCGTGCTGCTCCACTTCGGCGCCGTCGACCAGTCCGCAGAGGTCTGGGTGAACAACGAAAAGGTGGCCGCCCACGAAGGCGGGTACATGGCCTTCAGCGCGGACAGCACCGAGGTGCTGCGCCCGTCGGGATCGCAGGAACTGACCGTCCGCGCGACGGACCGCACCGACGCTTCGACCCATCCCGTCGGCAAGCAGCGAACGATCGTCCACACCGCCACGTCGGGGATCTGGCAGACCCTCTGGCTGGAGCCCGTGCCGTCCGAGCAAGTCCAGGATCTCCAGGTGACGCCAGACCTCGAAAGGGTGACGGTTGTGCCCAAGGTCACAGGCCGCGCTCGCGTGGAGCTGATCGTGAGCGAGCCCGATGGCCCGGAAGTGGCACGCGTCGCGGGAGAGGCGGGACGGCAGTTGCGCGCGGAAGTGCCTCGACCGTCGCCACCCGCAACCGCGCGGTCATCGAGGCGGGTCAGTCCGGCTGAGGGTTTGTGATCGAGCGACCGGCCATCGCGTGAGCGGTGGGTAATCAGCCGATCGCGGCGTCGATCGCCTTGGTGATCACTTCGTCCTCGGGTTCGGTGCGCGGGCGGAATCGACCCACCACTTCACCGGAGGGGGCGACGAGGAACTTCTCGAAATTCCACTGCACGTCGCCGGCGGCGCCTTCCGCGTCGGCCGCCTTGGTCAGTTCGGCATAGAGCGGGTGCCGGGTTTCGCCGTTCACGTCCAGCTTTTCGAACAGCGGGAACGAAACGCCGTACGTCGTCGAGCAGAAGGTCTGGACTCCTCGGCGGTGCCCGGCTCCTGCCCGGCGAACTGGTTGCACGGGAACCCGACGACGGAGAAACCCTTGTCCGCGTACCGTTCCTGCAGCTTCTCCAGCCCGGTGTACTGCGGCGTCAGCCCGCATTTCGACGCCACGTTCACCACCAGCAGCGTCTTGCCCTCGAGCGCGCCGAGCGTCGTGTCCTCGCCCGCGAGCGTCTTCAGCGGGATGTCGTGGATGCCCATGATTGCCCTTTCGTCATTTCCTCAGCAGGTCACGCGCGTCGACGTGGCCGAAGGGGCCGTCGTCGCGCCGGAACGCGGCCGCGGTCTCCCGCGCGCGGTCGAGCGCTCCCTCGCGGAGCAGTCCGGCGAGCGTGTCGAACCGGTCGGTGTGCACCTTCGCCCGCCGCCGCGCGTAGTCGGCGGCGGAATCCTTGGTGACCATGAACGCCCAGTCGCTCGAAAGCGCCAGCATCGCCTCGGCGACGGCTTGATCGCGGACGGCGTCACGCGTGGTGGTGTCCATCCCGGTGACCAGGTCGAGCATCCGGTGCTGCAGCGCGGTGTTGTCCCGCACCATGTCGGCGACCTGCTCGCCGTCCCAGACCCGCCAGTCCTTGCCCGAGCCCCACGACGACGCCGGGAGGTCGACCTTCCCGCCGAGGTGACCCGCTTCGAGCGCGCCCTTGAGCGTGGTGACGCGGACACCCGCCTCGGGCAGGGCGCGCAGGACACCTTCGAGCCAGGCCGGGCCCTCGTGCCACCAGTGCCCGAACAGTTCCGTGTCGTATGCGGCGACGACGAGCGATTCGCGACCGTGCTCGGCCTTGAGCGAGCGCAGGCGGGCGACGACGGTGTCGACGAAGTCCTGGACGTGGCCGCCGAGGGTGGCCGTCGCCATCGCCGGGTCGTACGGCGCCTTGTCCGGCGGCTCGACGGCCTTGCCGGTCACCCGCGACGGTTTGAGGCCGACTTCGTGCGCCCAGGTGTGGAAATCGCGGTACGCGGCGTGGCCGGGGTAGCCGGCCTTCGGCGACCAGACGCGGTACGTGACTTCGAGGTCGCGGCCGAAGCAGACGACGTCGGAATCGCCGACGGTCCGTGCCGCCGACGTGTCGCCGTGCAGGGAGGGACCGTCGACCATGAACCGCTGGACACCCGCGGCGGCGTACCCGGCTTCCATTCCGGGCGCGTAGCCGCATTCCGGCGCCCAAATGCCTTCGGGACGTCGTCCGATCCGCAACGCGGTGTCGGCCAGCCCGCCGCGCAGCATGAATTCGCGGACCGCCGGGTCGAGCAGCGGCTGGAACGGATGTGCCAGCGGGCCGCCGAGCAGTTCGATCGTCCCGTTGTCCACAAAGGACCGGAGGATCGGCGAGAAACCGTGACGCCAGCGTGTTTCGAGTTCTTCCGATGCTTTCAGTGCCGTCCGGTACTCGCTCGCCGCGAGGTCGCGCAGCAGCGGGTCGCCGCGCCAGAGCGTGGACGCGTGCCAGGCGCGCAGCTGCCAATGCCCGAGCCAGTCGTGGAAGGCGTCGATGCAGTACGGGTCGTCGAGCTGGGCGGCGAGGATCGGGGTCATGCCGAGGGTGAGGACGTCTTCGCGGCCCTCGTCGGCGAAGCGGCGCAGGAGGTCGACCATCGGCAGGTAGGAATGCGCCCACGCCTGGTAGAGCCATTCTTCGCCGACCGGCCAGGATCCGTGGTGCGGCAGCCACGGCAGATGGCTGTGCACGACGAGGCAGAACGTGCCCTCGTACTCACTCATCGCCACACCGCCGCACCGCCACGGCCACCAGGTCGAGGCTGGCGTCGAGGTTCTCACCGTGGACGGCGAAATCCGCGGCCTGGATGGCTTCGACATCGGCGAGCAGTTCCGCCGGCCAGGTCGCCTGCCCCGGCAGCTGCCCCATGACGACGTCGAGCTGCGCGTCGATGATCGAGCCGCCGTACTTGGCGTCGAGCTTCGCGACACCCTCGCCGTGGTGGAGACCGTGCAGCGTCTCGACCTCGAAACCGGCCTCGCGCAACAGTTCGTCCAATTCGGACGGTGCGAGTTCCCTGGTGTGGAACGGGTTGAGCGGGGTGTCGCTGTCCGGGGTGAAGGTCAGCCGGTTGGGCGTGGTGACGATCAGCCGTCCGCCGGGGGAAAGCACGCGGCGGCATTCGGCGAGGAAGGCGCCCTGGTCCCAGAGGTGCTCGATCACCTGGAAGTTGGCGACGACGTCGACCGAGGCGTCCCGCAGCGGCAGGAACACCAGATTCGCCCTGGCAACGCCGATGCCGGGGTAGCGGCGGGCGACGTGTTCGGTGGTGGGGACGTCGTAGTCGAGCGCGAGCACCCGCTCCGCGACCGTGGCGATGAGCCCGGCGCCGTAGCCCTCGCCACACCCGGCCTCCAGGACGGTCTTGCCTTCGCACAGGGGCAGGAGCTTGTGATACGCGGCCTCGTGGCGGCGGTACCAGTAGTTCTCCTCGCTCACACCCGGGACCGTTCGTTCGCCGGTCAGGTGCAGATACATGCTCCGACCTGCGGTTTCGGGTGACACGTGCGCGATCTCCTGAGGGCTCGATGTTCCGTACAGCGTTCCTTCTGGAGGAAACTACCGTGTCCAATGAACTGACCGAATGGCGCGACGAGTGGGCTACAGCACTAAGCGGGGGCGCCGTCTCCGGCGAGACCGTGGAGCTCTACCTTCGAGGCGTTGACCAGTTCCTCCGCTGGTTGGGTGAAGCGCACCCCGACGTCACGGAGCTGGAGACGGTCAAGCGCAAGCACGGCGACGAGTGGCTCGCCTACTTGATCAATGAGCGCAAGTTCGCGCCAGCCACCCGACGGGTTCGGCTTCTCTCTATCCGCTTCTGGTTTGACTACATCGTCGACGAGCACGACAGCCCTATTGTTGTCAACCCTTTCGCGAAGATTTCTCTCCCTGTCCCGAACGAAAAGCCCGTCCCCGTCATCCCCGACGAAGAACTACGCGCCTTGCTCAAGACTGCTGCCGGGCGCGACTTCATCAGCCTTCGCGACACCGCGATCATCCGGTTACTGCTTGACACGGGTGCACGGCGCGGCGAGGTCGTCGACATTGACCTAAACGACGTCGACCTCGAACGTCAGGAGATCACTGTCACAGGCAAAGGCCGGAAGACGCGAATCGTCCCCATCTCCGCAAGTACTGCCCTGGCGTTGCGGAAGTACCTCCGTGCACGCGCCAAACGGCCGGCCGCGACCTCGCGACCGCTGTTCCTGTCCATCCGGCCTCACGCGACGGGTGCTTCTCGGCTGACTGGGGGCGGCATCGGAGAGATGATTTCCCGCCGGTGTGTCGAGGCTGGCCTCGGGCACCGATGGCCGCACCAATTCAGGCACACGTGGGCGCACGATCTCCTGGATAACAACGCGGCCGAGCAGGTTGTCGAACGGCTCGGAGGATGGTCGCCGGGTTCGAAGATGGTCAAGCGGTACGGGTCGAGTATGGCGGACGCTCGTGCCCGCCGGAAGTCGAAGGAACTGGCGCGAGGGGACCGCGTCTAAGCGCTGTGCGCGTGACACCGGGCCTGTGACCTCTGCTGCATGACCCCGGAGCAAAAGACCACCCAGACCCGAGCCGCCGCGCACCGGTCGTGGGCGAGAACCCCCGACCGGTCGCGGCGCACCGCGCCCGCTCGAACGGCCGCCGAGGCGCGGTTCGAACACGAGGTCGACCCGGACGGCGTCATGCCGCCGCGAGCCCGCGCCATGGCCGCCGAGAGCGCCAGGAAAGCGTACTTCGGTGAGCTCGCTCAAAAGAGCGTCGCCGCGCGCGCAAGGAAGAGGAAGGCAGCATCGGGCGGTTAGGGGGCGGTCTACTCCGGCGGCGGCTCGACGCCTGAACCGTCGCATCGCGGGCAAATTTCGGAGCGGCGGGTCACTTGGCCGGACGCGTTGCGGCGGGAAACCCAGATCTTCCTTTGGCCGTGGCAGGTCGAGCAAGCAGGACGCTGGTCGGGTGCATCGTTCATCCCCGGCCCCTACTCCCGAGCGTGGTGCGGTCGGCGCGTGCGCGCTCGGGGTAGGCGCGCGCACCGTGTGTTGCCTGAAAGCGCTTCCAACCGGGCCCCGACTGTCCGGAGTGAACAGTCCATATTGCCCGGTCCTGATGGCCGCCGCTCCCTTTTTGCCAGCAAATAACCTTAGGTGTTAGATGTTCGGTCATCGCGCGTGATTCGGGTTCCGGCCGGTCGTCCACCGCGCCCGCGGAGCTCGACCCCCGCCTCCAGCAGCAGTCGGCGCGTCACGCCATACGACAGCCCGTATGGCTTCCCCACCTCGACGATAGTTGCCCCGTTCTCGTATGCGGCTACCATCTTCGGTGTCGCCGCCGCCTTTGCCGGACCGACGTTCCGGAGCGTGGTACCTGCCTCCAGTAGGAGCGTCTGCACGCGGTGGCGGGTCAAGTGATGTTTCGCCATGAGGTCGCGAACGGTGGCGCCGTCCTCGTACTCCCGCTTCAGCGTCACGCCGAGGTCGTCGGTCACCGCTGGCGTCCGATCTCGTAGGGGACCCTGCCCCGGCCTCGCAGCGTTACCCCGGCATGGAGCAGCATGCGGCGGGTCTGGCAGTAGCTGTGCCCGTACTTGGCGCCGATCTGTCGGATGGAGGCGCCCTGTTCGTACAGGTTGACCATGCCCGGTGGGCATTCCGGGATCAGGATCTTCGGTGGACGCAGCGTGACGCCGGCGGCGAGCACGCTGTCACGCACGTAGCGGTAGCTCCGGCCGGTCTTGGCGGCGAGTTCTTCGAGCTTGGCACCCGCCTTGTACGCCTCTGCCAGCGTTGCGGGGTCGTCGTCGTTGGGCATTTTGGTTCCCTGGTTGTTGGGCGAAACGCGAGGGCCCCGGCACGCTGGGATCGCGCCGGGGTCCTCGCTTTCATCTGGGCCGCGCACTAGGGCGGGCCCTCACCGCGTCCCGTGCGCGGTGGTCTGGAACCCCGGTCGACGCGCGGGCGAGGGGCGGGCGCGCCGACCGGGAGCTCATGGGGGAGGTTCGCCGGCGTCGGGCGAGTCCTTCGGGCGGTTGAGCTTGAGCCTTGGGCCCTTGATCACGATCCGGCCGGAGAGGTACGCCGTGCGAAGGTGCTCCAGGTATTCCGCGTCAAGCTCCGGAGAACCGCCGATGGTGCGCACCCACCAGCCATCGGAGCCCACCCCGACCCCGCCGACGTAGACCTTCCCTGCCTCGACATCGGCGAGGAACTGCTCATAGCTGGACGTCACGACGGCTAACCGGCTTCGAGCTGTCGGCGAATCACCTGTCGGGGATGAGGCGTCGGCGGATATCTCGGGGGCGCCGGTCGCGGTCCACCGGCCGCGACGTCCACCTCGTGCAGGTGCCTGCATCGACGGCACCACGGGATCGGTTGGCCAACGACCTGCCGTACGGGCTCCTGGTAGGCGACTTTCTCGACGGCGCCGCACAGCGTCTGCACCTGCTGGCCGTTGGCCGGGACACGGTCGAGGCGGGCGCGGTGGGTCTCGCCGTTGATCTCGAAAAACACGCTGTCCAGGTCGACGACGAGAATGGCGGTCATGACAGGTCCCGAGGGGCGATGCGGTCGGCCTCGTCCATGAGGCCCTGGCCGGTGTCGTGGAGCGACATCCCGATTTCGCGAACGGCCTCCGCGGCGTCGGCGTCGGAAAGACTGCCGTGCGTGACTCGGAAGACGTCGTTCGACGCGGCCGCCATGACGCTTCGGGCGCTTTGCAGCTTGATCCTGGTCTCGGTGTCGATCATGTTTCCCCCGTGGAGAGGCCATAGGCGCACTTGGTGCACAGGAACGAACGGGTTTCGGAGCGCGAGAGGTTGGCGCGGCGGCGACGTTTCTTGTCGCAGATCGGCGCGAGGTGGTCGAGCGTGCCGTCGCGGTACTCGGCGAGGATGAACGCGTGTAGCCAGCCGTCTTCGAGGTCGGTCAGCAGCGTGACCGGGCTCATGCGCGGCCCCGGCACGGGAGGGCGAGAGCGCGCCTGCTCGGCCTGCGGCGGGTGCTTTCTGGTGCATGGACGCACCAGGCGGTGAGCGAATGGGAGTGCCGCACCGAGTACTATCAGCGGCAATAGCCACGCCAAGTAGCTCATAGCCGCCTCCCATTGGTGCGTGGTGCATGTGGTGCACGTTAGCGTGCACCGTTACGCACCAGCGGCACAATGGCCCGATCGGGTGTCGGTGCTACCGTCGTCGCATGACCACGCGGCTACGTCGTTGGTGCATGGTGCGCACCAACGACGTAGCCGCGGACCCGCGGGCCCGGACACTCGCCGGTCTTCTCCGCGCCAAGCTCGACCGAGCCAAGGCCGAGGACCCGCGAATGACTCTCCGAGCCGTAGCCGAACGGCTCGGCGTCAACCACAGCACCGTGAGCCGCTGGGCGTCCGGCGCCACGGTCCCCGATGCCGAGCAAGTCGCTGGCCTGCTCGCCGTGATCGGCGTCGTCGGGCAGGAGCGCGAGGAAATCCTCGACCTCGCGCGCACCGAGACCCGCGGCCGCACATGGGTCACTCCCGGACCTACAGGCGTATCGCATCAGCTCACCGGCACCATGGAGATGGAAGCCAATGCCTCGGCCATGGTCGAGTGGTCGCCGCTCGTCGCACCCGGGCTGCTGCACACCCGCGAGACCGCACGAGCGATCATCAGCAAGGCGCCGATCGACGCAGCCACCGTCGGGCACCTCGTCACCCTGCGACTCGGCAGGCAACACGCGATCACCCGTGAAGACCCGCTGTCATACACGGCCTTCCTTGGTGTCCCTGCGATTCACGGCGGAATCGGCGGCCCTGAGGTGGCGCTCGGGCAGCTGCGGCACCTTGCACGCATGGGTGAGCGGGAGAACGTGACGATCCGGCTTGTTCCCGTCGACGGCGACTGGCACGGCGGCCTGCTCGGCTCATTCGCCCTGTATGACTTCACGGGCGGCCTGCCGTCGATCGTTGCACTCGAACATCACCGGACCGGCTCGTTCGTCGATGACCCGCAAGACGTCAACGACTACAAGTCGCTGGCAGCAGACCTCGACGGCCTCGCCTACTCCGTCGGTGAGTCACTGGACTTGATCAAGCAAGAAATCGAGCAGCGGGAGAAGTCAGCATGACCGAGCAGCGCCCACAGCGGCGCGAGTGGTTCGTCTCCAGCTACACCGGGGAACAAGGCAACTGCGTCGAGGTGTGGCTCGACTCCACAGTTCGTGTCCGGGACACGAAGGATCGCCAAGGCGGCGAGATCACTATGTCGGCATCGGCATGGCGCGGGTTGCTTGCGCACCTGGTAGCGACTATGCCGCTCGATTCCGATTGATCATGTCACGTCGTCCACGGTGAACAACCATGCATGGTTGGCCGCGTCCGCCGGGACGTTCACAGTGCCCGCGCCCGAACGGCCCGTGAACGCGATCGTGTGGACACCTGACTGGGACGCCACGAACTCCCCCTCGATCGATACCGGCGAGTTATCTCCTGCGGCCCCGCGTGACAAGTTCGGCGCGGCCTGGCCGCCCGGGATCAAGGTGCCGCCGGTGCCGACGGTCGTACCGACCGTCTGCTCCAGGCGGAAAAAGCCGTTCGTACCCGCCGTGGTGGCGTTGGCAACGAACGTCATGCGGGTCCGGTAGCGGCGCCCCGCCGATAGGTTGGGCTGCAACCACGCGCCTACAGCTTCGCTGGTCCCAAACGACATGTTTGAACCGGTGGCAGCGGACGCCGCCGACGCGACGCGCCGGCTGGCCCCGGCTTCAAGGCTCGCGGCCCGATTGTCGAGGTCGCGGATCGCTGCACTCAGCTGTTCCATGTCGAACGCGGTGACCGGCGGCGGTCCGGCGGCCCAAGCACGCATCGGATAGTTCTGGAGAGCCATCGTCGTCCCCTTTACGCGAGAACCGTTGTAGAGCCGAGAATCGAGAGGACAGGATCGTCGAGGGTCCAGGTGTTCGGGGTGGCCGCGAGTCGCAGCGTGAGCGTGTCGAGGCTGCCGTCGGGCCCGTCCGACCGCCGGATGCCGATGATCTGGCAGTAGTACGTGGTTGACGCCGCCTCGACGAGCACGTAATCACGGAGCTGCAATCGCGGATCCGCCGTGATCGTGATCGAATCCAGAAGCGGCAACGGGTCAACGCACTGGAGCAGCGCGATATACGACAGCGCGAACGTGGTCGAGGCGTCCTGTCTCCACGGATTGTCCGGGATCTCCAGCAGTGCGGCGCCTCGGGCGGCGATCTGCGGCGGCGACTGGAGAACTTCGCGGGTGGTGGCCTTGCTGTCCATGGCGTTGCCGCCGACCGTCCAGTTCGGACTAGCGGCGCCGAGCAGTGACCCGGCATACATCGGCGTCGACGCGCCGAGGACCGACAGGTCCATACTTCGTTGGTCGTCCGCGAAAACGACGCTCGCGGACCAGGGGAACGGTGCGACCGTACCGGTCGCGTCGGCGCGGACCGAGGAAAGCTGCGTGCCGTACAGGTGCGGTTCCGCCGGCGCGGCTGAACCGTTGGTGTAGGCGACGTCGGCGTAGATACCGACGACGTCACTCATTGAGACCGTCGCATTCAGCGAGGATCCCGCTTGGAGAAAGTAGTTTTGTGCGTCGGGGTTCTGCCACACGATCTTGCGGACCTGTTTCGTGGTCGTCCACGACATCGCGATAGCGTTTCGGTACTGGTCCGACGATGGCTTTACACGAACGTTCTGCACCTCGTCGCGGGTGATGGTCCGTTTCGGAGTGGTGTCTACCCCATAGTAGGCGGGCAGGTAGCCTACTTCGGCGTTCTGGAAATGGATGCGCTTGAATTCGTCGGTGTGCAGGGTGCCGAGCTCGGCGGCGACGACCTCTTTCAAGACCTCCCATGCGCTTCGGTTCTTCACGTCGGGGAGATGGGTCAAGCCGAGGTTCTTCGATGCCGTGCGCACCGACGGCGCCGGTTTCCCTTCGAGTGCCCACATCGGGTGCTTCTGGTTCGGGTCGTAGGTGGCGGCTGTGTCCCCGGCGTAGATCTGCAAATGCTGGCAGCTGGTCACGCGGCCGCGTGCGACGATCTTATTCGAGGCGCCGGGTCGTGGCGACCTTGTTTGCATGAAACCACCGGTCTGCGAGGGCGTGCTCGTCCACGCAGTGACCACGTCATCGATCCGAAGCGTCGCCGAGATTGAATTATCGGTGATCGTGATCTGCACGGCATGGTAATGCCAACCGGCCGACGTGTTCGAAACCCAACTCCAAAAGCGAGGCCAGTCCGCATTGGGGCTACCAGAGGACGACGACTCGATAATCGTCAGCTCAGTCCTACCGTTGTTTGCAACCGTCAATCGGGCATAACCAGGGTCTTCCACGCTTGAGTCGTCCAGCACGAGAATAATCTCGGATTCATATCCGTTTCCCGGCGTCGGCGACGGGCCACCGTGGGACTCAAACCATCCCGCCATGCCGATATAGCTGGTGGGCTGCCCAGCCCCAGGAAACGGGATCTGGACTGGAGTAGCCGCCCAGCCCTCTCCGCCGGATGCGCTGCCGTTGTCGATCCAGCTGGCCCAGTTGTGGCAGGTACCGTACTTCCCCGGCTTGAATTCGGACTGGTACGTGATCGAGTGCTTACTCGGGTACGGCCCGCCGAGATACCCCACCGACGGCAGCCACGAACCGTGCAGCGTCCAATACGCGACCGCGTCCGGTCGCGGCATCGGGCCCGTGCCGCGGCCGCCAGCGCGGAGGCATTCTTCGATGACCCACTCGACGGAGATCGGATGCAGAGGTGAATACTCGCCGTTGCTGTTGGGCTCAAAGCCGAAGCTCGGACCGGGCCCGATCGCCCAGCGCGGCAAGGTGATCAACGCGCCCGCCAAGTCCTCGACGTCCCCGGCTGTGATCGTGACGGTCTGAGCCAGCTCGTCAAGCGCGATCGTGCGGAACCAGCCCTCGAACTGTTGGATTCGCTTTTCGCCGCTGTCGGTGGTGACCAGGCGCGCGTACCGCATTGGCGTGCCCTCGACCGTCAGGCCATGGATCGGGGAGCGCGGGTTGTAGCGGTCGAAAAACTCGATCGCGGTGAGCCCTTGCTCGGCGAGTTGCTGCGACCATGCGGCCTGTGTATCCGGGTCGCTGTAGCGGACACCGCCGAAGGTCACGTCGAGCTGGCTGGACGCGAAACCGGCGACGTCGTTGACCTCGATCGGCAGTCCGCCGGAGATCGGACCATCGTCGATGGTGACGCGTGTCGCGAGCCATGACATGTTGCTGTACTTGTGCGCGTACAGGCCGTCGCGCGACCAGTCCACTTCGAGCAGACCGTCGATGATCACCTCGGGGGACGCGATCGCGCGGGCAAGGTCGACGTCGTTCTCGAACTGCATCACATCTCCAGCAGGTCGAGGGTCAGGTCACGGAGCGGAAGAACCTGAATCGCCTCCGACGGGTTTCGTAGCGTCATTGCGGCGCAGTGCTCGCCATCGCCCCACGACGCACCGATCTCTGACTCGTACCGGATACACGATTCGGGGACAGTCAGCGCGCCGGCGCCCGTCTTCACGAGGTACGGCCGGACCCATACGGCGCCCGCTGGCGGCGTAACGCTGATCCCCATGCCTGACGAGTTGACGCCGTACATTGCTGTACCTGCGCGCGTGTAGAATGCGACACCGGCCGTTGCCCCGGTTGCGTTGTGGCGGAACGAAAACACGAGCCCCGGAGAGACTGGCCACCGGCCCCACACCGGGTGCCGCCACGTCAGCTCGGCGCCCGCCGCGCCACCGGACCACAAGTTCGAGAGGTCAGTTTGTGCGGCAATCGTGCCCGAGGATGGCGCCCATTGGTCCGGGCGGCCGCGGCCGAGGCTCGCCGCCGGGGGTTGGAAGTTCCGCGTAGCGGCGTCGATCACGACCACCGGGCCCGGCCCGCCGGAACGGCGGTACAGGTACCTGAGCCACCGAGCGTCCGAATCGGACAGGTTCACCCACGACGCGGACCAGCGGCGCGGCGTGTTCGGGCGCCCGGTCGTCCGGACCGCACCCGAGATCATCTCGTGTTCGACCTGGTTGTCCTTTGTGGATATGCGCAGACCGCGTAGAGGGTTGCGGACGGGGCGGATATCCCACGGGTAGCCGATGAGCACCCCGTCACCTCCTCAAGTTCTTGACCGCGCCACGCTCGGCCGTAGTCGCGATCACCCGACCGTCGGCCTCCAGGACGACAGGTCGATTCGCGACCACCGTTGCCAGGCCACGGATTTCCGCTAGCGCCTGCTGCATCTCCACCCCGATTTGTAGCGTCGCCATGGCACCCTCGGCCGCCGCCGAGGCGCCATCGCCGCCGCGCGCGGGTGAAGTCCGGCCACCGACCGAGGCCATCGTCGGCGCGGCCGGCGCCATTGCGCGGGCGTGCTCCATACCGGCCTGGTAAGCGGCGGTCGGCCCGGCGGGCACGATCATGCCGTCGGACTTCGGGACGAAGAATTCCTCGCCCTCTTCACCGACGAGATACTTCGTGCCAGCAGTGACCGGGCCGCCCTTCGCTCGGCGCGGCGCGCCCGAGTCGCCGAACGGCAGCGCAGACCCATTCGGATCGATCGTTGGCGCGGGCAGAGGCCTCGTGATCAAGTCGTAGTACCAGCGAAGGAACCGGTTAACCGAGTCGTACGCGCCTTGGGTGTTGACGCCGAAGTTCGTCGTCACGTTGCGGTCGATCTTGTCGAGATAGTTCCGCTTGTAGCTGTCGGCCTGTGCCTGCGCGTTCTGCATTCCCGGCTGACCGATGACGCTGAGAACCTGCTCGGGCGTGAGTGCGTACTTGTTCAACAGGGTTTGCATTTGCTCGGCCGAGAGCCCCATCGCTGAGGCGAGACCGCGCAGACGTCCATTCTGGTCGTCGACGACCGCGTTGGCGGCGGCCATCGCCTCGGGCACGCTCTTGCCCTGCTGAATCGCGAGATCGTAGGCGGCCTGCGCGGCGCCCGCGGTGTTCTCGGCGATGCTCTTCAGGACGTCACGGAGGCGGGAACCGTTGGCCGTGCTTGTGTCGATGCCGCCCGAGGCGTTCAGAAGCTGTTGCCCCCAGCCCTTCGACTTGTCGATGTTCGCGCCGAACAGATCGGCGAGCGTCCGCATCTGGTCGTTGATGCGCTGTACCGCGTCCTCGTACGTCGGCGACTGGCCGGCCAGCCGTTGAAGGAAGTCGATCAGCGCGGCCCCGCGCGACGCCGCGTCGCCGGTCGAGTCGGCCATCTCCTTGATGTCGTCGTCGAGGGTTTTCGTTGCACCGGAAGCGATTCCCTGCTCGTAGGTCATCTTCTTGGTGCCCTCGGCCGTTTTGTTGACCTCGTTCCACAAGCCGTTGAGTTGGCCTTCGAGGTCCGCGGCGGAGTCTGCGCCTTCGTCCGATGCGCCGATCCAGTATCCGACCTGCTGCACGACGTCGCCGACGCCGCGGTGCACCTCATACCACTTGGTTTTCTGGTCCGACAGGGCTCCGGAAATCTGCTGCTGCTTCTCCTTGTTTCCTTCATAGGCGGCGGTCAGGTCCGCGAGGCTGATCCCGTGTTCGCGAGCGACGTCGACGAGTTTCTTGTCGGTGTTGTAGGCGTCCAATGAGGACAAGTTCTTTTCAGCGAGCTTGCGCGTGTTGTCCCCGAGCACACCACCAGTGGACGCGAGTTCTTCCCGGTACGCCTTGACGCCGTCAGCCGCCCGCTTCTGGAGCTCGTTCGCGCGCTGCTGCATGTCGCCCCACACAGCAAGCGCGGTCGTTATCCCGGCGACCGCGAGGCCGAACGGCGAGAAGACCGCGCCGCCCATGCCCGCGAGCGCATTTCCGAACCGGCCGCGCGCGGAATCGGCCTCACCGATCCGGCGTTTCACCATGTCGAATTGGCCAGAGACGCCACCCATCGTGACCTTGTCGATGAGCTTGAGCGCGGCGACGAACGGGATCACCGCGCCGGCGATCCCGCCGAGTTCCCCGGCGATCGGCTTGATGATGTCGAGGAAGCCTGAGAGCATGTCGAGCACGGTCCCGAACGATCCGACCATGGCGGGTAGCCCGGTCTGCGCGACTTCGAGGATGAAGGCTTCGACCTCGCGGAGAGCGTCGCGGGTGCGGTCGAGCGCGGGCGCGGCCTCGGTTGCGGACAGGGACACGAGCCGTCCGAGCCATCCGAGGAAGTCTTGTCCGATGTCGCCGGTCGTGCGCAGCACTCGTCCGTAGGCGTCCATGCCGGGCGTGGCTTCGTCGAGGAAGTCGCCGGTACCGGCCGAGAGACGGTCGATCATGTCCGCGAGACCTTCGGCGGCCGGGCGGCCGTCGGCCATGAATTTGACCCACCTGCCGGTGAGGTCGACCGTCGCGTCCCCGATCGCGTCCAGCACCGGGACCGCGTTGTCGAACGCCTCCCACAGATCAGCTTGGAACGCGGGCGACTCCGCTAGGTCGGCGGCCTTGTCCGCGGTGTCCGACATCGCGCCACCAACGACGGTGATGCCGTGCGCGAGAACGGGTTCGAGGTCCCGCCCGGCGTCGATCAGCCGAGTAAAGCCGGGCAGGGTCTCGGCCTGCGCGGTCCGGCCGAGCCGCTCCGACCAGTCCTTCATCCCGATCAGGGTCTCGACGAACTTCCGGCCCTCGGGCGTCAGCTTCGCGAGCTCGGCCGCGTAGGTCGACGTCTTCGCGGCGGCGGCGCCTGCTGTGGCGGCCTGCTGTGCCTGCGTGTCCGCGAGCGACTGAACCGCGCGCGCGACCTGCTCGGCCCCATCCCGGGCGGTCCGGTCGGCCTGCTCCCGCGTGACCTGCTCGGCGTGGCGCGCGTCTGCGACCCGCTCGGCCGCGGCCTGCTCGGCTTCCTTCGCTGCGATCACTTGGTCGGATCCGTCGATGCCCTTCGCCATGGCGAGGTTCATCTCGGTGACGGCCTGCGCGCCTTCCTTGCGGACGCGGACAAGGCGTTCCTCGGCCTGCTCGACGTTCAGCGCGGCGCGACGCGCTTCGAGGCTGCCTTCGCCGTAGCGCGCGTTCGCCTCGTCCTGTGCCTTTTTCGATTCCTCGACGGACAGGGCGGCGTCTTCGACCGAGGTCTTGTACCCGGCGGCCCGGTCGGCGAGTTCGTCGAGCTGCCGGGCAGCATCGGCGCGCGCGGCAGTGGTGGCGCGGGTCGCGCGTTCGGCGTCCCGCTCTGCGCGCGCGACGGACCGCTCGGCGTCCTCGACGCGGCGGGCTGAATCGGCGGCCGCTTCGCCGGCGCGGCGTTTCGCGTCGGCGATCGCGTAGTTCGCGTTCCGGATCGCGATCGCGTTAGCGAGCGCCGAGGCCGCGCCGCCGGTCGCCGCGGTCTCGGCGGCTTTCTGGTCCGCCGTGTAGGCCTTGAACGATTTCGACAGGGTGGACACGAGCCCTGCCGTGATACCGGCGGCCGTGCCGACGCCGAGGATCGCAGGACCAGCACCGGCGATGAGGCCGCCGCCGAGGCCGAGCGCCGAGGCGACACCGACCGACGCGATACCGGCTTTCGCGGCCGCGCCCATCGCGGCACCAGCCCGGAACGCCCCGCCCGTGTCGGCGTCGACGCCGATCGTGAGGTTCCGGCGTCGGCTGGTCAGGGCTTCGATCGTGGCCTCGGCCTTGGCGATCTCGGCGTCGACGTCGATCCCAACCTCGCCGCGGCGGCTCTCCATCTCGCGGATGCGTGCCTGCGCGCGGGAAATGTCGGCGTCGATCTGCGCGACCGCGCCTCGGCCCGCGAACGCGGTGAGGTTTGCGCGGGCGCGGGTGAGGACCCGGTCGAGCGGCGCGGCGTCGCCGTCGATCTCCGGGGTGACGCGTTTGCCGTCGAGGCCGACCGCATCGGCACGGACTTTCTTGGACGTCGCGAAATAGGACTTCGCGTCGCCCTCGAACAGGGCGACGATCTTTCCGACGTTCAGGGCCACACGGCTACGATCCGGTCAGGGTGTCACTCTCGGCGGACGCCGAGTTCGCGGTCGAGGTCGTCGACGTCGTCGCGGCCCTGGTCCTCACGCGCGGCGAGCGAAAGCCGGGTCAGGCTTTTTGCCGACAAGCCGGACAGCCGGGAACAGAACCAGCGCCACGACCGTCCATTCAGGATCTCGGGCGCCGAGAGGTCGACTCCATACTCGCGGTGGAAGTCGCTCTCTATGAGCGTCCAGCGCTCGAAGTAGTCGCTCCACGTGAGCGCTGGCCCTTGCGCTTGCGACGCTTCTTCTTCGTCGATCCACTCCGGGATGTCGTCGGCGGACTCGACGACCCCGAAGCGTCGGCCGGGGGGCGGCTGTCATCGTCCTCCATCTGGCCACGTGTCCACACGCGAAGCGCGTTCTCGGTGCCGTACATATGCCAGGCGACGAGCGTCGTTCCGACGTGCAGCACGGTAGGGAACGGGACCTTGTCCGCGATCAGCTTCTCGCGCATCTCGTCGCCGAGCACGTCGAGATAGAGGCCCTGCTCGTCGAACGCCTTCAGGTCCTCGTTGAACGCGTCCGACGGCTGATAGGTGGCGCCGGACGCGCGAGCCGCGAGGATGCGGGAGCTTTCCTCGCGAAGCTTCTGGATTTCCAGGGCACGACCGATGGGCAGCAGCGAGGCACGAAAGACGTATTCGCGGCCGCCGATCGGCAGGGTGAGGGTGTCGTCTTCGGTGGTGTCCTCGATGAAACGGTCGAGGTCGGGGAAGGTGGCCATGAGGTCCGGGGTTCCTTACGGGGTGTAGACGAACGGGGACAGCAGACCGGAGCCGACGAGGTCGCAGTTGAACGGCTCCATGTTCTTGACTTCGCCGCCGGCGCCCTTCCAGTTCGACGTGGCGAGACCGGAATAGCCCTTGTTGTTGTCGGTGCGGTAGAGGCGGATCTCGGCTTTCGCCTCGGGCCCGGTGAGCAAACCCTTGGCCTTGAGGAACGCTTGTCCAGGGTCGTCGACCTGCGCGTTGACCGGGCCGGTGAAGCCGTCGAATCCCTCGATGGACAGCGACCACTTGCGGAAGGTGGTGTCGTTGTCCTCCCAGCCCTCGCTGTCGAAATCGGTCGTGTCGACCTCGTTCGAGTCGACGACGAGGCCGAGCTTGGTCAGGCCCTTGACCTTCGCCCAGTTCGGGACTTCGGTGGTGCCGGTGTTGACCTCGATGGTCCACTTGCGACTGAGCCGCTTGAAAATGCTGGCCATGCGGGTTTACCTCCTGATCGGTGTTTCGAGTTGGAACGAGACCGACCAGCGGGGACGGCCTAGACTGTCCGGGCCCAGCGGGACCGGAGCGGATGAGTTCGCGTTGCACGTCAACACGTCGACCTCGTCTACAGTGGACGTCGCCCAGCGGGTGTTGTCGGTGCCGTCGAGCGCGCGCCGGAGCTGGTCGACCATCTCGGCGCCCGGCCGAGCGAGCGGCGACACGTCGGCCGCCGTGCGGTAGACGGCCTGAACCTCGGGCGTTTCGTAGTCGATCGTCGGCTCGCTGCGCGGGAAGGACGGCAGGGTGTGGACTGCCCAGCACGCGTTGGGCTTGTCTGGCATTCCGCCGCCGTCGCCGAGCACGATCGGTGCCCCGGTACCGACACCGTCATAGGTGCCGAGACCGAGAGCGGCGATATGCCGGGCGAGGGCAGCAGCGATCACCCCGTGACCATCGGCCCGGGGTGTCACCTGCGGCGGCTACTCCATCGCCGCTTTCACCGCGGCCGCGATGTGCGCCTGATACCGCTCGGCGTTCTCGCGCATCGGATCCCCGAGATACCCGGCCTTCCGGCCGTCCTGGTGGGTCCAATCCCGGTTTTCGTGCTGTGCCGCCGCGTACGGGGTGTCGTACGAGACACCGCCGACCCAGCCCTCGGACCGTTCCTCGCTGGACACCTTCGCCGAGCGGGACAGGTCGCCTTGGTCGTACGGCACCTCGTCCTGCGAAAGGCTCTTGAGGTCTTCCATCGCCTCGCGCCCGCCCTCGGCGAAAGCCGCCATGATCCGCGCCTCGACGGCGTCAAGCCCGTCGAGGCTCACGAGACGTACACCTCGTGGTGCATCACCGTGCCGTCGAACCACGCCGCGGTGTCGACCTTCTCGACCCTGCGCCAGTCCGGACCCGCGCCGGCCCTCGCGAGCCGGTCGCCGACGTGCGGATCCGCGGCGGCTTCGAGGTAGATCACCCCGGACAGCGTGACGACGCGTCCCTCGGCGTTCTGGATCTGGCTGGTTGTGTGCTCCCACCGACCGAACCGCGGCACCGGCTCGGCGAACTGCTCGCCGTCGCCTCCATCCTCGAGTTTTTTTCGGTGGACGATCGGGTCAGGTGTGGGGATGAGGGATCCGAGCAGGCTCACCATGTGCGGGCGCTCCCTCCGATGAGGCCGGCGGACTGGAGCGCGTCGATAGCGTCGATCGGGACGCGGGTTGCTCGCTCGCCGATAGCGGCGCCAGTGGCGCCCGCGCTGCTCGTGCCGGTGCTCGCGCTGAGCGTCTTCGTGGAGATGGTCCCGCCGGCGGCGAGGATGGGCGCCAGGCCGCCGAGGCTGTCCTCGACGGCCTCGGCCTTGCGCCGTGCCTTGATGGTCTCAGCGACGGCGGCGATCATCTCGGTACGGACCTCGGCGTCGAACGCTCTGCCGGTCTCGCTGTCGACGGTCGGCCATCGGATGATGACGCGTTCGAGTGCGCGTACGGCCTTGGTGATGTACTGGCCGAGGACGTCGTCGGTCATGTCCGCGGGGATCCCGCTTCCCGGGTAGGCGCGGACTTCGGCGGGCGTGGCCCAGATGAGGGAGGTCATGTCAGGTTCCGATCGTGCCGCGAACGGTTCGTCTCGGCCACGAATCAGGCAGCGGCATGACGCTCTACTCCTTGGACGCGACAGGCGAGACGCGGCGACGGGCCAGGACCGTCGAAACGACCGACCCGAGCAGGCCGACGAACGAGACGACGACGTTGATTGTGGCGTCGGGGATGATGAACCACCCAGCGGCGATGATCGCGACGAGGACCCCGCGCACCGCCTCGGCGACGGCGAGCGGCTCGGCCTGAACGATCGACAGCCGGTCGACGGGACCGTTGTGCTGGCCGGTCATTACACGCACCACGCCGCGAACGGAGCGGTCGCGTCGTAGAAGAACGTGACACCACGCACACCTTCCGGAATGCCGAACGGCCCGGGGCGGTCAGCGTCGAAGTTGACCGCGTGCTCACCGAGATAGCGGGCACCGGTCCCGGGCGGTGTGTCGCCGATGTAGTACAGGCGCCCGGTGACCTTGGCGCTCTTGCCGCCGATCAGGCAGTAGAACGAGCGCAGTCCGTTCGTCGGGATCGATATCTGACCTTTGCCTGCGGCTCCCTGAGCCATGAAGTCCTCCGAATTGGTAGTGGGTTTGGTCGGCGTGGCGCCGCCACCGCCGGATGTGTTGAGCTTGTGCAACACAACGGCACACCGGGATTCAGGTGCGTTGATCTCGAAATGCATCGAATCCTTGCGGCCGGTGTAGTCGCCGCCCCACCTGACACAGCCCTCGGTGCGCGCGACGATCGCGCGAATGCCCGCGATCTCGGACGCCGAGAAGTTCGCGGTCGGCTGCGTGCCGAGCGGGTGCGACGTCGCGTTGAGGTCGATCGCCGTTCCAGACGCATGGTTGGACAGCTCGACGCCGCCGCGGATCGGCCGCTCGGCGTATCCCCAGTCGTCAAGGATGCCCTGCTCGATGTCCTCGATGAGCTTGTCGAACTGCGCGGCGACCCACAGCAGCAGATCCCCAGACGGTCCATTTCGGACGGTCAGTTTCCGGGTGGTGCCGGGGACCAGACGACTCGAAACGAGACGCCGATCGTTGGCGGTGTAGCCGTTCTGAGAGGTGGCCATGCCCGCAAGACTGCGGGCGCCGTGTCACCCCGTCGGCTTGTCCGTCGCGAGACCGAGTTCGGGCGGCGGCTCCGGCGCCGCTATCCCGCGGTCGGCGAGCGTCGCCCGCAACTGCCAGATGTACATGCGCGCGGCGAGCTGCCAACCCTGCAATACGTTGACCTGGCTGTCGAGCGTCTTCATGTGTGCGGCCATCTGCTCGACATCGGCAGCGGCCCGCTTACTCCGGGACGCTGCGACCGTCGCGATGCCACCGAACACGGCCGCGGTGAGCGTGCCGAGCCCGGACAGAACCGCGAGCACGGTATCGGGGCCCATGCGGTCACCCGCCGAATTCTTCGTCGACGACACCACCGTGACCGCGCTGCCTGTTCACGGCGTCCGGGTCCGGCTTGTTGTCGTTCGTTGCGTCGTCCGGCCGCTCGGCGTCGTCGTCCTCTTCGGGCGTCTCTCCGGTCTGCTCGGGTTCGACGCTGCCGGGCGCCTGTACCTCGACGTACCCGAGGCGCACGTAAACGGCCTCCAACTCCGAACCCGCGTCGGCGTGGTTCGGGTGCCCGTCCTCGTGCTGTGCGTACCACGGCATAGGGAAGTCCTCCATCGGAAAGTGTAGGTGAGACCCGGGCCGCGCCACCTTCCCCGGCGCATCCGACCACCACAGCGGACCTCGCGGCCCGGGTCTCGGTCTTACTTCGCGGCCTCGGCGCCCGTGGCGCCGGCCGCGGCCTGTCCGCCCTCGGTGGGCTTGACCGGCGGGCGAGCCTTCTGGAACAGCGGTTCGCCGTCGCTGTTCTGCTGCTTGAATAGGTACTTAGCCTGGTCTTCGTCGACCTCCCACAGGAGGCCGGACTCCAGGTTCTTGACCCACACTTCGGCCATGATCGGTTGTCCTCCGGTCAGCTCTTGGAAACGGTGGCGACGGCCATAGCCTTGGGCTCCAGGACCTTCGCGCCGTAGACGTTCAGGCCCTTGACCGCCTCGGCGAACCGCCGCTCGGGCTCGTAGGCCTTGGTTTCGGTGATCTGCATCGCGAAGGAACGCGCCCACGGAGTCGACGCCTGGATCTTGTATCGCGCGCCCGCCGTGTTCGGGACGTTGTTCGACTTCAGCAGCCGGAAGCCGGCCGCCTCGCCGACTTCGCCGTTCCGAAGGACCTCGTCGGTACGGGTCGTGCCGGCCTTGACGAACCGGTCGTCCTTCTGGATCAGGCCGTGGAACCACGGGGGGATGATCGCGGAACGCTGCACGGAAGGGATGTTCGCCTCGTCGAGTTTGGTCCCGAGGTCGACGAGCAGTTCGTACGCCATGTCGGGCGTGCTGAGCACGATGGGCGTTGTGTCGTCGCCGATGGTGTTACCCGCGGCAACCTGCACGTACATGGCGGCGATGTACCGGTCGATGACCTCGCGCATGGTGTACGCGCTGCGTTCCATCGCGCGGCCCATGAGCTTCGGGTTGACCTGTGCGGCGTCGACGTCGTCGATCTGGAAGTTGAAGTACTTCGCCTGGTCGATGACGAGCAGCCGCTCGACGTCGGTCAAGGTCTCGGGCGGGTTGATGTCCGTGTTCCGGGTGTAGTCGGACACGGTGATTTCGCCGATGTCGTGAACCTTGACGGTGTCGCCCTGGTTCTTGATCTCGCCCTCGTGGTCCCGGTTGACGATGCCGTCCTGCCCGTAGACCAGTGCCTTTTCCAGGTACTTGAGGAACTGCGCGGACCAAATCTGCGGGATGAACTTGGTAACGGCCACGTTCGGTTCTCCTCTCCGCGTGGCTGTGCTGCCTTGCCCGCGGAGTACGGGCGGCTACCTCCGTCCCGGTGGCGTGGCCGGGCTTGTTCTCGCCAGTGCTGAGAGGTTCGCCGGGCGGTGTCACCCGCCCGGCGTCGGCGTCAGGAGATGCGGCCTTCGGCGGCCGCGGCCGCGAGTTCGTCGGCCTTCGAGGCGAGTTCGGCGGGCGACATTTTTTCGAGGTCGGCCCTGGTGTAGGTGGGCTTCGCGTTCCCGGCGGTGCCCGGGGTGAGGTTCGGCCCGGACGCGGCGGCCACAGTGGACACCTTCCACTCCGGGAATTCGGCGGCCTTCGCGTCGACGACGGCCTTGATGGCGCTCTTGACCGCGGCGGCGTCGTTCTGGTCGACGTCCTTCAACACCCCGGAAAGGTTAGCCAGCCCGATGAACGTCGCGATCCGCTCGGGCTTGATACCTGCGGCCGTCGCGAGCGCTTCGGCGGTGGCCGTATTCGCAGTGTTCCGCGCGCTGGTGAGGATGTCCTCGGCGCGCTTGAGGACGTCCTCGGGTTTGACCGTCCCGTCCCCGTCGGCCGGCGCGCCACCGAAGACGGTCGCGAGCTTCGCGCCGAGCGACTTTTCGAGGCCACTCATGCGCTTGTGAATGATGGCGTCCACATCGGCCTGCGTGAATCGCTTGTCCGCGTTCGCCGGCGGGCCGGGTTTCGGCGGGGCGGTCTGCTGCCCGCCGTCCTGCTGCTGTCCGGCGACGGGTGCGTTCGGTGCGGGCGGCTGAGCGGTGCTCGTCTGCTGCCTACTGCCGCTGGTCTGGGTGGTAGCCGGGTCGGTGGTCGTGCCGGTCTGGCCGCCGTCGGCGGCGCCGGTTCCGTTGTTGGGGAAGGTCATGCGGAGAGGGTCATCCCGCCGTGTCACCGCATGAAGCGGCCCCGCCCGCTGGATTGCGGGCGGGGCCTTGTGTTGGGTGGGGGTCAGGACGGAACGCGGAGCACTGCCGCGGTCATCTGCGTGCCGCTGTCCCAGTTCAAATACACGGAACCGTCGGCCTGCCGATAGGCGTCCGGGAACGGGCCGGCGACGTGGGTTTTACCCGCGGGCACGGTGATGACGCGACCGGGGACAGTGAGGCCGTCGGGCGCGCTGGCCGGGTTGACCGGAATCGTGCACGTGTGCGGCGCGGCGTCGGCGTTCTTGATGACGAGCAGTTCGCGGCCGGTCGTCGCGAAGCTGTTTCCGTTCGGCGAGGCCGCGGGATCGACGACACCGAAGACGAGTTCGGCGCCGGTGCGATTGACGCTTTGCGGGGTGAGCGCGGTACGAGGCATGGCGGGTCTGTCCTCCTAGGACGGTGAGGTAGCTACCGGTGCCGAGAGTCGCGCCCGGCTGTCACTCGGTCAGCGCGGCCCGCACGATGCAGTCCTTCGCCTCCAACACCTTCCGGAGACCCGCGGTCTTCTCCGGGCCGTCCGGGAGGTCGGCGGCGATCTGCTCGGCCAATTCGCCGAACGGGCGCGACACCTCCCTCAAGTCGGGGCGCAGGTGCTCGAAGCGGAAGTGCTTGAGTATGGCCTCGGTGGCAGGGTGACGCGGCGGGATGCCTTCGGTGAGATTCGACATACGGCCACCGTGCGGCCCTGCTGTCACCCTGCGGGGGTAGGGGTCGTGGGCGGGTACGTCGGGGTGGGCGTCACGGCCGTCGGCGTCGTCGTGCTGGGCCCGGGTCTCGTCGGCTTCGTTGACGTTTCGCCGGGCTGGGTCACGCGGGTGACGTCGACGTGGCACGACTGCGTCGCCGGGCTGCACTCGACACCGCCGACGACCTTGCACGCCGAGAGCGCGAGAACGAGCGCGGCGGACGCACCGAACAGCGCGAAAATGCGCTTGTAAAAGGGATCCATGCCGCCACTGTGCGCGCGGGCTGTCACTCGCTGAGCTGTACCGGGTTCCCCTCGGCGTAGCCCCTGCGCCACATCTTCGCCTGCACACGCTCGGCGACGTCATCGCTCGTCGGGTCGTGCGGGCAGGTCGTCGAGCGGTCGCCGCGTTCGGCCGCGGCTTTGCCTGCGCGGAGCGCGGCGAGGGAGAGGGACGTGGGTGTGCTCATCGCAACCAGTCCTCCCCGCCCGTGCGGAACCGGGCGTCGCGTGCGGCTTCAGTATCGCCGAGCAGGTCGGCGATATAGGCATCGTACGTGATCCGGCCGTGGTTGTCCCACCACTGTTTGAGTTCGTCCGAGGCGTATTTCCTTGCGCGGGCAGCGTTTCCGGTGAAAAGGCTCAACGGGTCGATGCCCGCGGCCGTGCCTGCCGCGTTAAGCATGTGGCCGCGGGTCTCGTCCTCGGCGGCGAGGTACTGGTCGTACACGACGTCGCGGAACGCGGCGCGCGCGAGTTCGTCGAATCCGCGTCCGGTGTAGCCGCGGGCCCGCAACGACTCGATAGCTCGGTCGCGATGCTGCTGCTCCACCGACCGGCCGTACGCCTCGGCGGCCGCGGATTCCTCATCCCAACCGGCATCTATCAGCCGCTCGAAGTGCTCCCACTGCCGTTGCTCGCGTTCGTCGGCGGCCTGCTGCTTCGCGTCGACGGGCGCCGCGTCGACGGGCGCGGCCTCGCGGCGCTCCATCTCGACGATGGCAGCTTCAAGCGCATCGAAATCGTCGGTCTGCGACACCCGCGTGAGGTAGTCGTCGAGGTCGGCATCGGACAGTGTCGCCAGATCAACAGGTTCCGGGGTGACGCGCTCGACGTGCTCCCGGGCGGCACGCGCTGCCTCGTCGCGCCCGATCTCCATACGCGCCACGGTGGGCACGTCGTCGCGGTTGGGCCGCGGTGGCTGTTCGGGACCGGGGCGCGAGGCGGGCGCACGTCTCGTGCTGGCCGGGATGGGCCCGCGTTCCCGGTCGGTCCGTCGTTTCAGTCCGGACGCCGCGGCGTGCGCCTCGATCGCGGCCGAGTTCTCGCGGACTTCCGCGCGCAGCTTGCGGGCGGTCGGCGTGTCGCCGAGTTCGCGCGCGGCGGCCTCGCGCCGCTTCAATTCTCGAGAATTTCGTTCGAGCGCGCGGAGCTTCTGCGTCTGCTTGTAGCCCTCCGGGTCGGACTTCGCGGGCCGGATACGCGTCAGTCCCGGGATGACGGGGTCGGCGCGGTGGGTGCAGTTCGGATGCCACAGCCCGCCGAGCCGCGCCTCGGCGACCGTCCCGACGACACGGTGGCCGTCGAGGTCCTGCCCCACTGACCTGCCGGTGATGGACAGGAGACGGCCCTCCCACGGGCGGCAGAGCTTGCATTCGCGCGGGCTGTCCGAGATGACCACGACGTCGCTGCCCTCGGCCACCATCTCGTCAAGCTGCCCCTGTACAACGGCCTGCCCGGCGATGGTGCGGCCGGCCATGCGCGCGTAGGCGTCGAGGTGCCAACGGCGTCCGGCCGAGTCGGGAAACCGGTCGTGCCCGCTCACGAGCAGGCGGTCGACGATCTGCGCGACGGCGTCGCGGCGCACCATGGTGCCGGTCTGCATGAGGAGTTCTGTTTCGGTGGTAGCGCGGCGGTACACGTCTTCGTGGGCGCGCACGATCGGCACGTGCGTGCCGTGCAACTGCTCGACGTACCGGCGCGCGAGGGTCTGCACGAGCTCGGGCCGGGACGCGAGCGGGGCAAATCCCTCGAGGTTTTTCCCGGCGCGCTGCCCGATGAGGTAGGCGTCGGCGAGTGCCTGTTCGACGAGCCGCGGTGAGGTGATGTCGAGTCGCGCCATGATCGCGCGCAGTTCGTCGCGGAGCGCGAGGGTTTCCCGCGCTTTCCGCTCGGCCCATCCGTCGGTGGTGATGCCGCGTGCGAGCCGCCGAGCAACGGCGATGATCATGCGCTCGGCGGCGAGATCCCAGACATCGAGCAGGGTCTTAAGAGTGGCGGCGCCCGAGGCCGGGTTCGCGCCGAGTGGCGCGGCGGCTGGGCTGGTCACTGCTCGTCGCCGCTACCGGCGGGGTCGTCGCGTTGCCCAGGCGGCGGGAACGGTTCCCCGCCGTCGAGCGGGTCCGGGGCGGGCGGATTCTCGGCCTTGATCCGTTTGACCTCGTCGTCGACGTCCTTTTGCTCCCACTCGGGGTGCGCCATCTTGACCTTGATCTCGGTCGAGATCGCTTCGGCCTGCGACAGGAGATTGATCGTCTCGGCGTTTTCCTTCGGGTCGGCCTGGTCGGTCGGCCATTCCAGAGCGGGACGCGCGTCGGGCCGCGGACCGTTGAACACTGCGGCGTTGATCAGCATCAGCGTTTCGGCGAACCGGGACGTCCGCGGCTTCCAGTGCTGTCGCTTCCTGCCCTGAGTCGAGGTCGAGCGGCGTTCTCGCCGCGCCATGGCGGTACCCGAGAGCTGACCCTCGACGTGACGGCCGAACGTCTGCGGCGCGTACCCCGCACGCGAAACGATCTCGTCGACGAGCGCATACGCGGTGTCGGCGTGCTCCTGCACCCGCAACGCGAACTGCGCAACCGTGATCGGCGAGAGCTTCCCCGCCTCATCCGCGGGCATGCCCGGCAGGGGAGAGAACGCCTCGGCGTCCAAATCGAACGCGCGCTCGTCGCCGCCTCGGCGGAACCGACCGAACCACGAGGACGGGCCGCCACTGGTCACGGCGACCGGGTCGAGCAGTTCGGACGATACGAGGATTCGGCCCTTGCCGATCCGGATGTCTCGAATCCACGAGTCCCATACCTCATCGAGTGCATCGAGCAGGGTCTCGTTTCCCTGGACGTCGGCGCGGCCATGCGGGAGATGCACGAGCGGTTGAGGTAGATCGTTCGGGACGTACTCGCAGAGGATCCCATCCGGTCGGATTGGGGTGGTGTCGATGACCGACGTTTCGGCGAGTCCGGCCGTGACCGGGTGCTCATTGAGCGGAACAGCGCGGCCGACGTTGCCGGACGAGCCGAGCCATAGCTCGTGCCGGATCTGCCCCGGCTCATGATGTTCGAGCCATCGCAGCGTCAGCGCGGGATCTTCGTTCAGCACGGTCACGAACGTGACGGCCGCCAACTGTCCAAATCGGAACAGCGGGAGCGCGTCGTCGGGGCGGACCATCGTCGCGAGCGGCCGGTCGGCGAGGTTCCGATCCCACATCGGACGGAGGTACACGCCACCCAACGCGGCCGCGGTTTCCGCTCCTTCCAACAGTGCGTTGGTCCAGCCGAGTTCGTCGGTCAACGTCTCCCATGCGCTCGTGACCGTTGTGGCGCTCTTACCCCAGTCGAGCCGCGGCGAGTCGCCGAAGATCAGCTCAGCCGAGGTGCGGGCGATGTCCGCGGCCAACGGCATGTGCAACTGCCGCGGGGTGCCCTTGCCCTGTTTCTCGGCGTGCCGCGCCCAGTACCCGCCCGGCGCGGTACCAGCGGCGGTTGACCGGAGCTTGTGCAGATCACCGGACCACCACGCGGACCACGATTCCCAACGCGCACGCATGATGTCGACGTACGCGGTAGGGGGCGGCCATGTCGTGCCCGGATCGATCAGCATGATCGGAGCGTGCCGACCCGTTGTCACCCCGCCCGTAACGCACCAGATGGCCGAGGCGACATGGACCAGGGGAGACCGTGCACTGAGGAGAGACAGCGATGCCGAGCAAGGGCGCCATCATCGGAACGAGCGCAGCCGGCGTCGTGCTTCTCGCCGGCGGAGGCGTGGCCGCGGCGATCGCCCTGTCGGCAGACGACACACCGGCGGCCCGACCCGGTCTTACCGCCAAGGGGCACGTCGCCCTCACGAAGAACGTCCACTACAGCCGGGACGTGGGCCGGTGCTTCGCCGACGCCGTCCGCCAACCCGACATCCGGGAAGGCGCATCCGTGACCATCCGGGACAGCGCGAACGCAATCGTCGCGGCTGGCGTCCTCGAATTCGGCGCGATCTCGCCGTCGAACGTCGCGGTCTGCGAGTTCAACTTCCGCATCCCCGGGGTGCCGACCGGATCGAAGTTCTTCACCGTCGCGGTGGGCAGCGGCGCGCCGGCGCCCGTCTCGTCCGATGACCTGTTCGGCCCTGGCGTCGTATTGCAGCCGAACTAGGCCGCGTTCTGCTCGGCGGCGAGGCCGAGTTCGGGGAGCCACTGCCGCCAGATCGGCCGGGCGGCCATGACGCCGTAGCGGAGGGCATCGGGCCCGTGGTCGTCCTGCTTCACGGGCTGTTCTTCGCCGCGTTCGAGGGCGGCGTCGTCCCACACGTAGCCACACATCTCGTCCCACAGGTGCGGGCAGGCCGCGTTGTCGATGACAAGGCGGCCGCCCGAGATGAGCGACGCGACGGCGCGAAGGCCGACGTCGACCCTGTTGTCCGCCGAGCGGAGTCCGGGCCAGCCGTCCGAACGCATCTGGACGCGCAGTGAGGCCGCTGACGGGTCGAGCACGGTGCCCGGGGCGACCGGTGAGCGTTCGAGTAGCGGCCCGGACCATGCGGCCATCCGCGCCGAGATTTGTGCATCGGTGAGTTGCCCGGCGGCGCGGCCGTCGTGGCGCCACTCGGCGACTGCGTGCAGCCGTTCCGGCGTGATCAGCGTGCCGTCGCGGATCAGGGGTGCGGTGTGCACGAGCAGTACCGCGTGTGTCGGGTTGCTGGTGCCGTAGTCGGCGGCGATCCACGCGTTCCGCCACAGCCCGGAACCCGGGGCGGTGACGCAGTGCCGTTTCTCGTCGAGCATCTGGTAGATCGCGCCCTCGGCGGCGACCCACTTCCCGAGGATGAACCGGTCGAACCACAGGCCGGTGAATTCGGCCATGAGGCCGCGGACGTACTCGCGGTCGAGCCCGGGATTGTCGTGCAGGTTGAAGTGGAACGAGATGAGGTCGGGTCGGTCGGGGTCGTCGAGCGGTAGGCGTTCCTTCTTGAGGAAGTTCTTGTTCAGCCAGTGCGTTGGCGTGTCGGGGTTGGTCGTGCCGAACAGCTTCGCCCCGGGCACCGACATGCGGCCGAGTAGCTGGGTGAAGAACGCCTCGGGCACGACGGTGATCTCGTCGACGTAGGCGCCGGCGAGCGTCAAACCGCGGATGCGGGATTCGGCACGGGCGTCGTTGGCGCCGATGATGTGCACGAGGCGCCCGAGGATGCGCGCGGTGGTGGCGCCGCGGGTGTAAGAGATCGCGCTCGGGGCCATGTCGGCGATGACGTCGAGCACGTTCCGGGCGAGCGTGTCTCGGGTTTTGCCGATCATCGCGAGCGGCCCGGCAGGCGCGGTCCGCACGAACATCAACCACCGCGCGATGGATCCGATGGTCTTGCCGGACCTGATCGCGCCTTCCCAGATGTTAATGCGGTGCGTGGCGTCGAGGATGCTGTCTTGCTGCTTGACGGACAGGCACGCCCGCGTGTCGGTCACCCGGCGTCGTCCTGCTCGGTGGCCGCCGCGGCGTCGCGCGCGAGGCGGGCGGCACGGAGCGATTCCTCGAACTGCTCCAGCATCCCGGACGCTTGCCCGGCGCCGGCGGTTTCGGCGTCGAGGCGCGCGAGGTTCGCGGTTTGCTGCGCGGCCGCGGTGATGGCGCCCATGGTGGCGCGCCAGTCGGACGGGCCCGCGGGGAGCACGGTCTCGCGGACTTCCTCGGCGGTGGGGTCGACCTTGATCACATGGAGGTGGACGACGTCGCCGAACAGGCGGTCGCGAAGCTCGGCGATGTCGTCGAGCAGGCCGGATTGCAGCTCGGTTCGGCGCTTGGCGAGGTCGGCGGCGCGGGCGGCGGTCGCGGCCTCGGTTCGTTCGCGACGGTCTTCCCACGCGTCGGCGAGGTCTGCGTCGGCGGCGACCCGGTACACGGTGGAGACGGACACGCCGAATTCGCGCGCGATGGCGCGTTGTGTGGGCGTGGGGTCTCGCCGGATCGCGTCGGCGATCCGTTCGCGGGTTTCCTGCGGGAGTGATGGGTGGCCGGACACCCCGTGATCGTGTTCGGCGGGTGTTACCTGGTGAGCAGGTCGCGGGCCCGGTTTGCCGAGGGGAGGGATCACCCCGGGCCCGCGAGTTTGTGGGTTACCTCGGGCGGTAGCGGTCGTTCCGCGGTTCGAGGCCAAGCGAGCGCAGAAGCTCGACCGACGCGTTTGTGACGTCTTCGCTGCCGCCATGGCCGCCGATGCGCCACAGCAGTTCAGCGAGATTCACGCCTGACTGCTTGTTCATGGCGGTGAGGTAACGGGCCATGTCTGGGGCCCACATGCCGTGCAACGTCGCGAGCGGCTGGTCGAGGTCGGTTGCGATGACGACGGGCTCGGGTCCGGTCTCGTCGATGCGCCACCACGGGAGGCCGCCGGCGATCTTCCGCCATTCGTCGGCGAGTGCGCCGATGTGGCGGCGGGTGTCGATCTCGCGTCGTTCGCGCTGGTTGGGCATGGTGTGCTCCTGGTGGTGGTTGCCGGGCGGGTCTTCCCCACCCGCCCGGCTCGGTCACCATAGAACACGTGTTCGAGAGTTTCAAATCGTGCCGAAAGACTGTTCCGGAGTCGCCGCGGGCGGGGCCTCGCCGCTGGACGGCGTCACCGCCGTGACCGTCGCCTCGATCGTGCCCTTACCGGTGTCGATGGTGATCGCGTCGCCGATCACGAGCGCCGGAGCGGGCACGGGCGGCGGCTCGACGACCGGCGGCGGCACGAAGTCCGACAGGCGCGGCGTGATCGGCTCACCGAAAAACTCGCTGGGTGGTTCGGCGGGCTTCCGCCGCGGGGGCTGAGGGTACGGAGGCAGGGACACGACAGTCGGTTCCTTTCAGGCGACGAGGCGGAGCGTGGGCCGCTCGGCGGCGGGTTCGGTGGCGGGCAGCGGCGGGAGACCCGGGAGCGGCAACACGAGCTGGCCGGGGCCGAGGACGTGCCTGCCGACGCGGACCGGCTGCACGAGCTCGGCGGGCGACGTCCATACGTCCCGGTCGCGGGCGGCCTTGCGGGCGCGGGCGCGCCGGTCGAATTCGTAGAGGGCGTGCGCGCGGCGGCAGTCCGGGCAGGTGCACCCGTGCTTCGCGTACCGGGAGTTCGTGCCGTGCTCGGGCAGGACGGCGGGCACCGGGTACCCGAGTTCGAGCGCGACGGCCTTGCGGTCCTTGCGGTCGAGGCCTCCCCAGATTCCCCAGGGTTCGCCGCGTTCGAGTGCGTCGGTGGCGCATTGGAGCCGGACGGGGCAGGCACGGCAGATGACGCGGGCGGCGAGCGCGACCGGTCCGCGAGCTTCGATGAAGTCCAGTTCGGGGAAAAGCTGGCACGCGCCTTTCCCGTGCCAGTCGGGCACGGTGCGCGGGAGGCGGGGCGGCTCGGCGACGGCGGTCACGACAGCAGTCCCACGAGGACGGCCGCCGCCCCGCCGAGCACGCCGGCGGTGCCGACGGCGGCGCCGAGCGCGACCAGCGCCCCGATGAGGGCAACGGCGGTCGCGACGGCGAGCAGCAGCGCGGCGGCGCGGCCGAGATGGCGCAGCAGGGTCACGTGTCGTTCCTCCGTTCGATGACGCGGTCGGCGAGGTCGGCGGGTGGCGGGTCAGAGTCGACGAGCCACCCGACGATTTCCTCGACGGTCCACTCGGTCTCGGCCTCGACGTACACGCGGCCGAGCTTCGAGGCGCCGCGGTTCGGGTAGAACTCGCTGATCTCGCGTACGTCGAAGACGACGCGCAGCAGTTCGGAGGCCGCCGCTGTTTCCTTCTCGGTGCCGGTGATGCGGATCTTCACGGGCGGACCTCGATTTCGAGCCAGAGTCGACGCTCTCCCTTGCCGGGGTGGATCACCGGCATGTGCTTCTTCATGTACTTCGGGGTGTCGTCTGGGACGAGTTCGAGCCCGATCCACTGCCGGTTGCGTCCGCGGGCGAGGGCGTCGCACGCGGCTTTCAGCGTCGGCACGAGGTTGTCCTCGTCGCGCCGCCGGTTGTCGCCGGGCGCGTAGTGCAGCGTCACTGTGATGTGGCTGCCGGTCGGGATGCCGGCGCGGCGGGCGGCGTCGCGGACGCCGTAGCGGATCACGGTGGTGCGTTGGGCGCGCTGCATGTGGTGCCAGCGGTCGTTTTCGGAGAGCGGGGGTTCGAGCGGGCCGCCTTTGCGGCGTCGCATCATCGGTACGTCGACCTCGAACCGGCGCGGCGCGTTCACGCGGCACCGCCGAGGATGAGCTTTGCGACGGCCTCGGCCTCGGCGAACGGGCAAGGTTCCCCGGTCGCCGCCCACTCGGCCGTGTTGTCCAGCCACGCGGCGAGCGGTTCGGCGATCGTGGGCGAGACGAGCAGGAGGTAGGCGTTGACGTCCTCGTAGCGTGCGGCGTGCGTCTCGATGAGCACGGTGGGCCGGTCCGGATCGTTGACGATGACGGGGTCGCCGAGGGTGCGTGTCTTGCTGGGCACCCATTTGCCGGGTGGGACGGCCGAGGCGCGTTCGCGGAGCAGCTTCGCAGCGGCGCGGAGTTCGTCCGCGGGGGTTGCGGACGGCTTGTCCGGGTGGCACGCGGCAGTGAGCTTGTGCGGGTAGGGCTGGCCGGTGGGACAGGTGGACTCGCTCACGGGCGGCCTCCGGTGGTGTTGGGTGCCGGGCAGGGCGGGACGCGGGGGTCGAGGTGGAGCACGTACAGGGATCCGCGGTCGGTGGGGGTAAGCGAGTGGCGGGGTATCCGCACCGTCCACACGGGACACCGCCGAGCGGGATCGTGGTCGTGATGTTCACGGGAAGAGGACCCCCTCGAACGTGTCGGCCGCGGCCTTGTCTGCGCGGGAAAGCCAGCGGGTGACGTCGTGTTCGGCGCGGTCCTCGTCGGATGCCGGGAGCCAGCGGTAGAGGCCGGGCGCGGCGCCCTGGAGCCACTGGTGCATGGCGTCGGAGAGTTCGGCGACGGCCTGTCGCGACGGATCCTCGTCGGGGACGTAGTACGCCTCTTCGACGGCCGAGTAGCGGATCACCATCTCGTCGTCGTCATCGACGGCGGCGGCCAACGCGGCGTGAGGGTCGAGCGTTCCGACGACGATGAACCCGTCTTCGGCGAGCCATTCGACGTGAAGGCGGGTCTCGGTCATGGCCGGGGGTTCCTTTCCTGCCAGGCGATCGCGCGGGATCGGGCGACGCGGGCACGGACGGTTTCGCGGGTGCGGAGGATGGCGGCGTAGGCGCGTACGAGCAGGCTCACGAGGTCAGGCACGGTCGCCCCCGTGGGGGTTACGTCGGAGTGCGTAGGTGATGCCTGCCGGGTAGTCGGTGACCACGAACCGGTCTTGACGGATCCGGTGCGCAAGGTCCGTGACCGCGGACAGGTCGGCGGAATCGAGACCGATCATGACCCCCGGCTCGTCGTAGACGCGCCGAACGTCACTGCGAAGGCGGCGCGACGAAAACAGGTGCACGGGCGCGAAGCCGTACCCGGACACGCCGAGCGCATCGAGGTGCTGCTCGACCACATCCGCGGGGTGCACGGTGGCGGCCGAGTGGTAGCCCTCGCGAAGACCGAGCATGATCGCGATCGTTGGCAGATCCTCGGGCGCATCGGCCAGAGCACACCATCCCTCGGCCGCCGCAAGCCGCTCCGCGAACGCGACGCAGTCCTCAACGGATGGTGTGCTGTGCGTGCTGCTCGGATCACGTAGTAACGCGACCTGCTCGACGTACTTGCCCTGCTCCACGATTGCCGCCGTGACGGGCACATCCGGTGTGCACGCGACCGCGAGGATGTTCTGTACCTGCTCGCGGGTGATGTGCCGCTCGGGCGCGAGGACGGCATCCCACGCACCGAGAGCGGATGCGGTCACGGTGTAGGAGACGCGGTCAGCCACGGTCAGCCTCCTTGCGGTTGAGGCGTTCCGCGAGCTGGCGTCGGGACTCGGCGTGTCCCTGCCAGCGGTGGTAGTCCGCGGTGTTGTCGGGGTGGCAGTTGTTGATGGCCGTGATGACCTGGCCCCGTTCGGCGATGAAGTCGCGGATCACCTCGCGTTCGGCCCGCGCGTCGAGGTAGGCGAGGCCGTCGACGTCGCCGTAGATCGCGATCGCGCACATCGGGCACGGGCCCGCGGGGTCGGTGGCGCAGTCCTGGCAGCGTTCCGGGCGGGTGAGGCCGGACAGGTCGGCGAGCACGGCGCGGATGTCGGAGGCGCGGAGCACCTTCGCGTCCGGGCCAAGGCCGAATCCGTGGATCACGTCGGCGCGGGCGTCGAGGTGGCGTTTGCGTTCGGCGACGTAGGCGCTGATGCGCGCGGCCGCGGCGATGTCCGTCACTTGTCGAGCCCTTCGTGTCGCTTCGCGTTCGAGTTCCAGCAGTCCGGGTCGGTGCAGTTCCCGTTGGAGTTCACGGGGTGTCCACATGGGCTGTCCGGGAGCTTGGGGAGTTTGCTCATCGGGTACCGGCTTTCGAGACCTCGGTGAGGGGAAAGAACTTTCGGGCGATGTACTCCCACGAGCACGGGTGAGTTTCGGGGGAGACCCACACGCCGGTCGGGTACCAGGACCACACGTCGCCGTGCCGGTCCGTGACGTCGGGCCGGTCGGCGGGTTCCGGGGTGCCTCGACCCCATTCGCGGGGTTTCGTGTCGGTCATCGGGCGCCGCCGGTGAGCAGCAGGCCGAGCACGAAGATCACGGTGACGACGATCTTTACCGTGCGGGCAACGATTTCGAGATTGTGGTCGTGGGCGAGAAGCCACGTCCACGTGCGCGCGGTCGCGCTCGGCGCCGCGGGCTTGTGTCCGATTCGGACGGTCATTTGTCGTCTCCATCCTGTGTGGCCGGGTTGAACACACACCCGGGCTCGTTGCAGGGGCCTCGGTGTGAGGTGGAGAGGTGGTTGTTCGGGCACTGGTAGACCACGCCCGACTCGGGCTCCGGTCGTCCGCGCCACCGTGCGGCGTCTCCGCTCAAGGGGTGCCTCCGAAGATGAGAGAGAAGAGGATGAGGACGAGGCCGGCGAGGGCGAGCGCGACGCCGAGGCGCCGCACCCACCACTGCCAGGGCTTCACGACGTGGCCTCGGCGGGCGGCTCGGCGGGGATGGCGCGTTCGTCGTTGTCGCGCCACGACCAGTGGTAATCGAGGCCCTGGTGGAATTCGCTTTCGTGGCCGGCGTCGAGCACACACCGGTAGGTGCTGTCGCGGATGTCGCGGTATCGGTCACCGGTGAAGTCCGCGAACGGGCGGATCACCGACGTGCACTGCGTCGCCTCGACGTAGTCCCAGCCGCCGGGCTCGTCGCCGACGACGGGCCATGTGCACCGGCACGTCGGGCAGCGGAAGCCGTCCGCGTCACACTCGACCTCTTCACCGCACACGGAGCAGGGCGGCATGGTCGGGGTGAGCGGCGGCGGCGCGGGCCGGTCGGCGATCAGTCCGGCGAGGACGTCGGCGAAGAACGCGGTTCCGTGGTTGGGGTTGAACGGGTTGACCAGGCCGACGCCGATTCGTCCGTTGCCGTAGTCGTTCAGGTTCCGGACGCGCCACGTCGCGCCGGACATGAGGGTCAGGATCTCGCCGACGGGGAACTCGCGGGCGGTCATCGGTCTGCGATCCATCGCAACGCGGCAGTGAAGTTGACGTGGAGATGGTTGTCTTTCGGATCGGCGATCCGAGTACATAGCCATTTACCCCAACTGTTCGCCTGTGGAAGGCGCTCGACGCGGTAGCCCTCGACTTCCCAGAGACCCGGCTTGATGCACCGGTGTTCCAGTGCGGCGAGCAGCGCTCCCCGTTCGGTCTTGTGCTCACGGGCGGTCGGGTCCTTCACGGGGCGTCCTTTCGGCGAATGGGGTCAGGGCGTTGCCCGCAGGACTTCGGCGATCCGCCGCCGCTGGAGTGCTTCCAGTAAGTGCTTTTGATGCCTTTGCCCCAGATCCGAATGGGGAGTCCGCATCGGCGGCACACGTAGGTGCTTCGCTTCACTTGAGGCCATTCCTTTTGAGGTACTGGGCCACCGCCCGGTCGATCCGCCGACGATGCGGGGCGGTCGGCTTGCCGGACGGCGTGCGGCAGGTGTCGTCAGCTCCGGACCCGCACCGGTGGCAATCCGACCCCAGTGCGAGCCGGTCAAGCCGCTCATCACGGGGGGTGGAGTTGTTGACCGACTGGCAGGTTCGGTCTGTGTCGCTCATCGGTGGTCCTCGCGGGCGTAGCCGTCGGCGTCCTGCTCGGCGCCCGGCACGATCGGCGGCTCGAACTTGGCCGGGAGTCCGTCGTTGGTCGGGTGCTTGAAGAACTGGCCGGACTGGTTGAACGTCGGGTCACACCAGCAGTCGGCCGAGGGGATGTGGTCGCGCGGGATCGGCCGCTCGCACGCTTCGATCAGGCGCGCCGGTACCTCGTCGAGCGACAGCGTGTACCGCTTGAGGGCCTTGGCGAGCGCCTTGGTCTCGGCATCGCGGGTGATCGCGGTGACCGTGAACGGGATGTCGCGCCGCTTGCCGATGCATCCAGCCGCGGTGATCTGGTACTTGCCGTTGTGCTTGCGCACCTCGACCGTTTCGGCACCGAGGCTCGCGATCCACGGGCGAAGGGCGGCGATCGAACTCGTGCCCTCTTTGGTCCAGAGCTGCGCGTATGCCTCGGAGCTGGCGGAGATGTTGCTAAAACTCCAGTGCAGTTCGTGCGTGCGTGCGTGCTCGATGATCGCGGCGGCGCGATCGAGCGGGGTCAGTTCGCGCGGTGCCTCGGCGGCGCGGCGGTCGATCTCGGCGCGGAGGACGCGGAGCGCGATCACGGTTCGGGCGTCGCTCTCCTGGGCGAGCTCGGCGAACTGGAGCAGGTGCGGGAGTGCGTCGGTGTCGACGTCGGCGAGTTCGCGTTCGACGTCGTGGGCGATGGCGCGCGCGTGCGTCTCGTCCATGAGCGCGCGGATCAGGTTGGGCAGGTTCTCGCGGTACTCGAAGTCGGTGGTCATGTCGTCGACGGGCTCGTCCTGCGCGAGAAGCGCGTCGTCGAGGCGTTCACGAAGCTCGGCGTCGGTGAGCGTGGACAGGTCCTCGCTCACGATGTCGATGCGGGTGGTCAATCCGCTGTCGGTCATGTCGTCTCCCTTGGTGTGTCACCGCCTGCGCGGCGACTTACGGCAACGCTATCAACTTGCGTGCGCGCACGCAAGAACTGACGTGAACGGAAGTATTACGGCACGATAACGGTAATCGCGGCGAACGCGGCATCCATCCGGGTCGGGTGGCACGGTTCCTTCGTCAACGGCTTGCCCCTCGACGTGCACGGCTCCTGCGGCGCGGCCTTGCACCACACCACTGGGCACGCCACCGAACGCCACGATCGGCGCGCCGCGATGTTCGCCTCAACTGCCTGCTCGACCTCATCGAGGTCGAGCTCGCTACCGGTCCGCTCGGCCGCTGCGATCGCCTTCCGCGCCGCCAAGGCTGTGAACACCCGGTCGACTCCGTTCCGGATCGTCTCCGGATCCGCCGGCGGCGAAACGTGCGTCGGCGACGCGTACCGACGCCGATTCCGGTACCACCCGGCAATGTCCGCCGGTGTGATCGTGGCCTTCGTCTCCCGGTAGTGCTCGACGAGCGCCTTCTCCGCGGCCGCCATCGGAATATCGCCGAGCATCGACTCCCAGATCCGCAACACGAGTTCATCCGGCTGCGGCGCGTACTGGTCGACGGCCGAGGCCGCGGCGAGGATCTGCGTCACCTCGGTCCGGTTCACGACGCGCTCCCGGCTTCGAGCTCCAGGAACGGCGCATCCGGCAACGCCCCGAACGGCGCTTGAACGGGCATCTCCGCACCCTCACCCGCCGCGAGCTCCAGCCACCCGCGCACCTTCGCGCCACGCCCTGACGGCGGCCTCGACGCGCGTCCGCCCGCGACGAGGGTCGCCCCGTGTCCGGCCTGTTCTTTGATGACGTCGGCGACGAGCGAGGGGAGGATCTTGGGCCCGATGCCGGTCTTTTCGTTCCACCTGGTGAGGGCGGCGCTGATGGTGGGTTCGTCGAATTCGGCGAGGAGCTGAACGACCTCGAAGGCGAGGGCCGAGCGGGTGGCGCTGGGGATGCGGTTCCCGATGGTCTTGCCGACGAGCTTGTAGGCCTGGACGCTGCGGGGCCCCGAGGGGGCGGGACCCGTAGCGGGCCGGTTCGGCTCGTTGTCGCTTTGGCGCGTGGTGGGTACGTAGGGGGCCTCGGAAAGGTGGTTAGTTCTTTCTTCCTCTACCTCTGCCATGTATTTGCCATTGCTGGTGCCATGGCTGGGGCTATGGCTGTTGCTATCCGGTTTCGGGGTGGTTTTCGGCCCGGTTTCGGGCGGGTTGCCCCACCTCTTGGCGGCGCCCTTGCGGCCTCGCTCGGCGGCTGACCTGCGGTGTTCGTCCACTTCGGACCGGGACCGGTTGTGGGCGAGGTAGTCGTGAACGAATGCTTGTCCCTTCGGAATTTCGGGGCACTTTTCGCACGTGTGGCCGTGCTCGTGGACGAGGCCGACGGCGACGAGTTTCCGCGCTTTTTGCGTCGAGATCCCAGCCTCGGCGGCGATGGTGCGGAGGGTGATCCAGCCGTCGGTGTGGAAGCCGCCGACATACAGCAGGGCGGCGACGTAGCCCCATGCGGCGGCAGGGTCGCCCATGGCCATGATCTTGGGGTGGCGGGCCAGTTCGACCGTGAGGCGGATGAACTCGCGTTCGTCGGTCGGCCGGCTGGTGGTGCGGGTGGTCAAGGTGTCGCCTCCCTGGCGTCGATGAGGTCGCCGCGGCCGTAGCGGCGGGCGTCGGCGGCGCACTCGGGCAAACGCCACCAGTGGGTGTTGCCGAGGTCGTTGTCGTCCGGCGCGGCGACGTGTTCGAGGTAGACCTCGCCCGGCTTGATCACGCAGCAGTACGGGTGCGTGTGGTGCTTGCGGGCTCGGCGGGCGGTCGTGCGGATCACGCGGCGGCCCCGCTGTCCTGCTCGGCGCCGCGCCGCGCGAGAGCGGCCTCGTTGGCGCGGATCTTGTCGCGAATGGCCTGGCGGCGTTTCTCGACGGTGCGGCGGGTGACGCCGGTCCGCTCGGCGACGCCGCGTGTGGAGAGGCCGGCGACGATGAGGCGGTCGACGGCGGCGAGGGTTTCGCTCTTGGTGTTGGGCAGTGCGTTCGCGGGCAGGGGTACGTAATCGGGGTGAAGTGCTTTCATGCCGCCGATGTCGGCCGTCCACGCGGGCGGTTCGGTGGTGATCTGGTCGGGGTCGGCCATGGCGGCGACGGTGACGAGGGCAGCGATGAGGCGTTCGGGGGTTTCTGTGCCCCATCGGTTGAGGCGGCCCCAGATCTCGCGGACGTCGAGTTCGCGGACGTCGACGATGAGTTCGAGGGCGTCCTTGGTGGCCAGGTGGGCGCGGAATCCGGGGTTGCCGGGCAGGTTTTGCGGGCAGTGGGCGAGGTCGTCGAGTCGGACGGTGGTGGGGTTTTCGGACATGGCGGTGACCTTTCGGGGAGTGCAGTGCGGGCCGCGCCCGGTCGTGATGGCGCGGCCCGCGGTGGTGGGTCGTGATCAGTTGCCGGTGCGTTGTGATGGTGTTGCGGGGGTGGCACGGTCGGCGCGTCTCCAGACGCCGTTGCGGCTGGCGTGCCGGGATCTCGCCGAGCTGACGCGGGTTGCTTCGCGGACGATGCGGCCGTTCTTGGCGGCGATCCCGAGCGCCGAGCTGACGAGGTTCCGGTCGTACGGGGCGCCGGACTCGTCGAACTCCACCACCCGGTGGACGTCGTCGGCGGTGAACTGCGCACCGGACCGGATGAGCAGTTCGAGCGCGACCTCGACACGCTCGCTGTCGTCCCGGTACGGCTTCCGCCCAGCGGCGAGGTTCGCAGACATCCCGGCGTGCCGATCCGCGAGGGCCAGTTCGAGTTGGTCGGTCATGCTGCCTGCTTCCGGGTGCGCGCTGCGGGGTGAACGAAGGGCTGACCGACGGGGAACACAGGCGCCGGACCCGCGATCGAGGCCGGGGCGCGGACGGGCATGATCAGGCCGCGGTACCGGTCACCGATCGTGATATGGACGGGCTTGTGCCGGTCCTGCATCTGAACGGCCAGGTACTCGCCGCGGGACTTGGCGATGTCGCTAAATCGCTTGAGGCAAGCGGGGTTGAGCATCGTCTCGCGGGTCGGCTTGGCGGCCGCCTCGTTGAAAAGTTCACCAACGGGCGGGAACGCCGGAGCCGGGCCGTGGCTCGTGATCGTCGCGCTGACGGTGTTCGTGGTGAAGGTGATTCGGTCGTCGGGGTGCACGGCGATGGCGAGGTCGCCGTTGAGGCCGCCCGCTTTGATGACGGTGAGGATGCGTTTCGCGTCGGCGAGCGGGATCCAGGCGTCGGGGATGCGGCCGACGGTGGGGGCGTGTGCCTGCCCGAGGGTGAAACGGTCGGTTGACGTCGCGACGAGGACGGACTTTCGGGGCGGCGTGTGGAGCAGGACGCCACAGATCATCGGTAGCGACTGGTCGGTGCCCGAGGTGCGCAGCGTGTCGGTGAGCATCGCGAAGAAGTCGCCGACGGGAAGGGTGGTTTTCCGGGTTCGCGTGGTCATGCGGCCGACGCCTCCGTTTCGGGGTGGGGTAGGGGTTTGCTGGTCAGGTGCCACCGTCCACAGTGGTCACATTCGTAGGCGCGGGATTCGAGGCGGCGGCCCGGTTTGCACTTGGACCAGATGCGGCCGAGCATGTCGTCGGCCGCGGCCTCGGTCGGGTACTTCTTCTTGCCGGTGCACCCGCGCACCCGCACGGTCACGGCTCGGCGTCCGGAAGTTTCGCGAACCCGAGTTTGATCGAGGTCGACGTCGTCACGGGCGGTTTCGCCCCGGCCTTGCGGTAGTCGGCGCGGACCTGGTCCCCGTCGAGGCGTTCGGGGTTCGTGATCGTCCATTGGAGACCTCTTTCGTACCCGACGTCGAGGATGTCGGACTTCCCGGAAACGTTGGGGCGCAGCGCATCGAGCGCGCCCTTGGCCTCTTCTTCAAGCGCCTTCGCGGCCTTGATCGCTGCGCGCGCGTCGGCGAGCTGCCGGGCCCACTTCTCGCCGTCGGGGTCCTCGACGAACAGCACCGAGCGGCGATCGCGGTCCGGGACGTAGCCGTTCCAGCAGATGTCGAGGAATGGGCAGTGTCCGCAGAACGGGCCGTCGGGCTCGTAGTCGCGGTGGAGCATGTCGAGGTCAGCGTCGCGGACCTCGCGGAGCCAGTCGAGCGCGTCCCGCACGGCCTCGACGGTCGGTTTCCCGACCCACCGGTAAACCTCGCCGGTGTCGCGCGCGATGTAGTCGATCACGATGCGGCGCACGCGGATGCCCTTTGCGATCAGCGCGGCGGCGTACCCGTTGACCTGCCACAGGTGCGACCGGTCCGGACCCCATATCTTGATGTGCTCCAACCACCGCGAGGACGTGGTCTTGACGTCGATCAAGTCCTCGGGCTCGGCCTCGTACCGGTCGAGGTGACCGATGATCCCGGCGAACACGACCTCGTACTCGACAAGGTCATCCGGCGCGGCGGTCTCGTTCAACCGCTGCTGCACGGCCTCATGAATCGCCGTCCCCAACACAGCCTGAACGGATCCGCCAGGGTTCGACGGCTCGACGCCGGCGAGGCGGTATCCGGCGCGGCGGCGGCATCCGCCGACCTCGGACCAGCCCAGCTCACGTTGCCGCGAGCGGGGTCGGGTCCGGTCCCATTCGAGCAGAAGGTCGGCGGTCGTGCGTTCCTGCTCGGTGAGCGGCGCGGCCATTAGAACGGGATCTCTTCGCGGAAGACGCGTCCGCGGCCGGACTTCTCGGCTGCCCGGAGCGTCGAGTTCAGCCGCGTTGCTGCCATCTGCGCGTGCTCGGCGACTTCCAGGACGTCATCCCCGGCCAGGTCGGTGGGCACGGACACGGCGACTTCAACCCGGATTCCGTGCGGGGTGACGACCTCGCTTCGGAAGGTCCATTCGCGACGGCCGGTCACTGCTCGGCGTCCGGGTCGAACAGGCCTTCGGTGGGGCGCTCGTACGCTTCGGCCAGTTCGGCGTATTCGTCCGCGGTGGGGCCGATGTCGGCGGCGGCCGGTTCCGGCTCGACGGTCTCGGCGTCGACGACCTCGGCCTCGGGCGCGGTCTCGGCGCGCTGCTCGGCGGCGCGGTCTTCCCGCTCGGCGACGACCTGACCGAGCGTCGGCTTGGCGAGCTCGGACTCGTCGACCTCGTCGCCGAACCCGAGCGCTACCTCGGGGCAGATGATCGTGGCGCAGTTCGACACCGCCCGCCACAAGAGCATGCGCTTGGGGTAGGACTTCCACACGTCCTTGTTCGTGAGCTTCGCGGCCACGGCCTCGTCCCACGTGAACGTTTCGGTGTGGGTCTCGCCGTCGTCACCGCGGACGATGGTCACCGTGCAGTGGTGCGGGTCGTGGTCCGGCTTGTAGCGGTGGCCGAGCGCGTTCTTGGCGTGGTCGCCGTTGGCCTCGCCGCAATCGGCGCACGGCACGAACGCCTTGTGTCCGGCCTCGCGCACCTTGGACAACCAGAGCTGCCCGGACATCGACGGGCGGCCGTTGACGACGTAGATGGACTGGATCGACTGCATCGGAGTCAACGCGAGCTGCTGGCCGTAGAGGATGATCGCGAGCACGTTGGACGGCTTGCCGATCAGGTCCTTCGGGAGCAGGCTCGATTGCGCGAGTGCAGCCGAGTACCGGTACGCCTGGTCGAGGTCGGTCAGCTGTCCAACGAGCGGGACAACGACCTTCTGCTCGGCGGGCGCGGTCTGGTTGGTGGTGGCCACTTCGGCGGTGGTCATGATCAGCCTTTCGGGGTGGTCTTCGGGGTGGTGCGGGTGGCGGCCCGCTGGGTGGCGGTCTTGGCGCGCTGCCGGGCGGCGTCGGCGTCCGCCCGGCACTGGTCGATGTCGCGCTCGGCGGCGGCGACGGTCTCGTTCGCCTTGCAGAAGGCGTCGCGGAGACCCATCACGCGCCGATCCGGCGCTCGACGATGAGGTCCGCGTTCGAGTTCGGGTCCTGCTCGGACTGCGCGACGTTCAAGGCGTCGGTGAAGCAGCAGAGGCCGACCTCGACGTCGTCGGCCGGGTAGCCCGAGTTCGCGGCGGGGGCGCGGTGGATGCGGAAGATGACCGGACCGCAGGTCTCCAGGCCGTTCCAGTTGCATTCGCGCGGCTCGAAGTCGTCCGCGAGTTCGAGGCGGACACCGCGGCGCGCGAGGATGGCGGCGAGGTCCGCGCGTTCGGTGCCACTCGGCACGTATGCTGTGGTCATCGGTTGCCCTTCGGGGTAGTCGTTTCCCTGAACCCCTGCCGCCTGGTTGGTCCCGGCGCGGCGGGGGTTCTTCATGTCTTGGGTGGTGGTCATCGGACCTCGAACAGGTCCTCGAACGAGCCGAGCGCCCGGACGGCGCCCGCGATGAACTCGTTCGATGGGCGGGACGTACCGCGGAGGACGCGGCCCACGTTCGACTGGTCCACGCCGATCGCGTCTGCGATGGCGCTGTAGGTGCTGTGTCCCTGCTCGGCCGCCTTGGCGGCGAAGTCCCCCCGGACTCGGATTGAGGGGCGGTTCGTCATGCGCTCACGCTATCAACTTGCGTACGCGCACGCAAGAATTTGCGTACGCGGAAGTACGACAATGTGAGTGACCGGCTCGGCCGAACGTATCGAACACATGGTCGTTTTATGGTCCGACCAGGGGGAACCCTTCGGGGGCGGGTAGCCACTTGCGCACGCGCAAGTTAGTATCGCCTTCCATGGGCGAAACCCAGACCTTCCCTGTCTACCTTCAAGGCCTGCTAGACGAACGCGGGTGGAAGAAGGCTGACCTCGCGCGCGCGTCGGGCATAGCCGAGAGTCGGCTTAGTCGCTGGATGACCGGCGGCGCGCCATCCGTCGACAACGCGCGCGCGGTCGCCGAGGCGTTCGGCCGCTCACTCCTGGAAGTGCTCGTAGCGGCCGGCATCATCACGCCTGAGGAATCGCGGGCGAAGACGGTGCATCTCGACGTCACGAAGCTGACCAATAGGGAGCTCGTCGCCGAGATGGAACGGCGTCTTGAAGCCGCGGCGGGCAGGCCGTCAAGCACGGGGTCGGCAGACGAGATCGCCGCCGGCGGCGATCGCTACGTGACCGGCAAGGTGAAACGGTCGGCGAAGCTGGTCAAGTAGGCCGCTGATCACCGCAAATACGCAGATCATGACCCCGTGTAGTTGAAAACTGAATCTTTTTACGCCGATCGGGTCATACCGTCCCGGTAGTGTTAATGGTGGGACGTTTGTCACCGACATGTCGCACATGGCACCGGATCTTGCGCAGTACCTCCCCGGCGCCCTGGAGATCCTGGGGCACCTCACCATCGTCATCGCGCCCGTCGAGCTGTACGAGGCCGTGTACGACAGAGCCACGCATGTGCTCCGGATCGACCCCTCGGCGGACGTCGCTGCGACCATCGCCGCGATGCTCGCGGACATTGTGGACGGTCCCGTCGAGAGGCAGTTCGTCAGCCTCGCCGGCGGCGGCGCGGCGACCGCGGCCGCACTCATCCCGCGCCAGGCCGAGGACGAGCACGAGCGCGAGGGGGCGCGCCTGAGGCTCGTTACAGAGTGTGGCGAACCGGCGAACCTGTAAATTCGCTGCCGCCGAAACTGCTCGCATAGCGTTGCGAGGCACACCTATCGTATGCTGGATGTTCCCTCGGGCGCATAGCGTTCATGGCGCGGAGAACCAGTAGTTCTCCTCGGCGATGCCCGGCACGGTGCGTTCACCGGTGAGGTGCAGCGCTTCGGCCCTGGTGGCTGGGGTGGTCACGCCGCGACCCTACCGGCCGGTCACTTCCCGCTCCGCCGCAGTTAGTCCTCTGGATGCGGTAGTTGCACGCGCAAGGACCGCATCCAGAGGACCAAACGCGTGTCACGTTTCGCGGCGCTGCGCAGTCCAGGAGGTATGCAAAGGACATTCACCCGCGTATTGCTCGTCGTCTTCGGTCTCATCGAACTGCCCGTCGGGCTGTGGCCGCTGTTCAGCCCGGACGGCTTCTACCGGGACTTCCCGGGGTTCCGCACCGGCTGGGTGGCGATGGACGGCCCCTTCAACGAACACCTGATCCAGGACTTCGGCGGCCTCAACCTGGCGCTTTCCGCGATCCTGATCGGCGCCGCCGTGATCGGGACGACCGCCGTGGCCAGGCTCGCGGCGCTCGCCACCTTCTGCTTCGGACTGCCGCACTTCCTCTACCACCTCGGCCACGTCTCGCATTTCGAGCCGGTGGACCAGGTGCTGATCGTCGCGACGACGGCGCTGGGCGCGGTGCTCCCGGTGGTGCTGGCGCTGATCCCCTCGAAGCGCGCTACACCGGCGACACCGTGATGCCGATGGCGCCGGGGCCGAGGTGGGCGCCGAGGATCATGCTGGCGTCCACCAGGGTGCTGTCGACCATATGCGGCAGCCGCGCCCGCAACCGCCCGCCGATTTCGAGATCGCGTTCGTCCGGGCCGAACCGGGTGATGGCGACCTCCACGTCCTGATCGCCCGCGCAGTCCACCGCGAGATCGACGAGTTTGTTGAGCGCCCGCCGCTGGCCCGGGACCCGGGTCAGCGGGGCGACCTCGCCGTCTTTCACCGTCAGCAGGGGTTTGATCGAGAACGCCGAGCCGAGGAAGGCCTGCGCGGCGCCGATCCGGCCGCCGCGGCGCAGGAACTCCAGCGTGTCGACGTAGAGGATCTCCCGGCTGCCGCGGAACCGGCGTTCGGCCGCGGCGATCACCCGGGTGGCCTGCCCGCCGGCGGCGGCGACCTTGGCCGCCGAGGTCGCCGCGAAACCGAGGCTCATCCCGGTGGTCCCGCTGTCGAGCACGTGGACGGGGACGTTCACCTGCTGGGCGGCCTCCCGGGCGGCGTTCACCGTCTCCGACATCCGGCCCGAGATGTGGACGCTGACGATCGCCGAGGCGCCCTTGCTCGCGGCGTCCTGGAACGCCCAGAAGAACGCGGCGACCTCGGGCGGCGCCGTCTTCACCGGGGTTCCGGCACGCAGATGGCCGATGATGTCTTCGCGGTCGTAACGGTTCTCTTCGTCGAACTGCTCGCCGACCTGCAGTTGGACCTGAACGACGCCGATTCCCCAGCGTTCGGCGACCGGGGCGGGAAGGCAGGCGGTCGAGTCCGTGATCACGGCGACAGGGCCGGGCATGGAACGCATGGTGGGGCAGGTTAGCCCGTCGCACCCGGCGGGTGTACCCCGGAATACGGCCGTTCGGGTTAGTCGGCCGGTAACACTCACTTCCGGGTGAATTACCTGGACGATGGTCCCACTAAAACGTGCATCCAGGTGAATGAGGTCACCTCGGCGGGCCGCGGCGCTGAAATGGCCCTAATCTACCGGCCAGTAGAGCTGTTGCCCCGTGGCCGTCGCCGGCCACCAACGGGAGGTCGAAGTAGACCCATGACGAACATCGTTGTCCTGGTCAAGCAGGTACCGGACACCTACTCGGAGCGGAAGCTCTCCGGTGCCGACAACACTCTTGACCGCGAATCCGCCGACGCCGTGCTCGACGAGATCAACGAGAAGGCCGTCGAAGAAGCCCTGAAGATCAAGGAAGCAGGCGAGGGCGAGGTCACCGTCGTCTCGGTGGGTCCCGACCGCGCGACCGACGCGATCCGCAAGGCGCTGTCCATGGGCGCCGACAAGGCCATCCACGTCTCCGACGAGGCCCTGCACGGCTCCGACGCGATCGCCACCGCCAAGGTGCTGGCCGCCGCGATCTCCAAGGTCGAGGGCTTCGACCTGGTCATCACCGGTAACGAGGCCTCCGACGGCCGCGGTGGCGCCGTGCCGGCGATCATCGCCGAGCTGCTCGGCCTGCCGCAGCTGACCCACGTGAACGAGCTGACCGTCGACGGTTCCTCGATCAAGGCCGACCGCTACACCGAGGACGGCGTCACGCACCTCGAGGCGAACCTGCCCGCGGTGGTGAGCGTCGGCGAGAAGATCAACGAGCCGCGCTACCCCTCCTTCAAGGGCATCATGGCCGCGAAGAAGAAGCCGGTCGAGACGCTGACCGTCGCGGACCTCGGCGTCGACGCCGGCGAGGTCGGCCTCGGCAACGCCTGGTCGTCCGTGCTCGAAGCCTCCCCGAAGCCGCCGCGCACCGCCGGTGAGCGCGTCGAGGACGAGGGTGACGGCGGCAGCAAGGTGGCCGCCTACCTGGTCGCGCAGAAGCTCATCTGAGACAGGTTTCGAGGAGGAATAGGGAAATGGCTGAAGTACTCGTCCTCGTCGACCACGTCGACGGTGAAGTCAAGAAGGTCACGCTCGAGCTGCTGACCGCCGCTCGTGAACTGGGTGAGCCGTCCGCGGTCGTCGTCGGCCCGACCGGCACCGCCGCCAAGGCGAAGGAAGCCCTCGCCGCGCACGGCGCCGCCAAGGTGTACGTCGCCGAGGGCGACAACGCCACCGGCTTCCTGGTCACCCCGAAGGTGGATGTCCTCGCCGCGCTCGCGGAGCGGACCTCCCCGGCCGCCGTGCTCGTCGCGGCCAGCGCCGAAGGCAAGGAGGTGTCCGCTCGTGTCGCGGTCCGCCTCGGCTCCGGTCTGCTGTACGACGCCGTCGGCGTGAACGGCGACGGCAGCGTCGACCAGTCCATCTTCGGTGGCGCGTTCTCCGTGAAGTCCAAGTCCACCAAGGGTGTTCCGGTCATCTCGGTCCGCCCGGGCGCGGTCGAGGCGGCCCCGGCCGAGGGTGCGGCCGCCGAGGAGACCGTCGAGGTCCCCGCGGGCGACCCGGCGAAGTCGGCCAAGATCACCGGCGTCGAGCCGATCGTCGGCGGCGACCGGCCGGAGCTGACCGAGGCCTCGGTCGTCGTCTCCGGTGGCCGCGGTGTCGGCTCGGCCGACAAGTTCGACGTCGTCGAGACGCTCGCCGACTCGCTCGGTGCCGCTGTCGGTGCTTCCCGCGCCGCCGTCGACTCGGGCTACTACCCGGCGCAGTTCCAGGTCGGCCAGACCGGTAAGACGGTTTCGCCGCAGCTGTACATCGCGCTCGGCATCTCCGGCGCGATCCAGCACCGCGCGGGTATGCAGACCTCGAAGACCATCATCGCGGTCAACAAGGACGCCGAGGCGCCGATCTTCGAGATCGCCGACTTCGGTGTGGTGGGCGACCTGTTCAACGTCGCGCCGCAGCTGACCGAAGAGGTCCAGAAGCGCAAGGGCTGAGTCCTTCGTTCGTAGAGGGGGCCGCTCGGGATTTCTTTCCCGGGCGGCCCCTTTTCTGTTACCCGGAAGTGATCTTCCAGCCTGAGAGAACCCTGAGAACCCGCAATTAACTGAACGTGCACTAATCGGCCATCAGGCGCATTGTCGTTGGTACCCCCTGAGGGGTAGACCTGGTTCATGACGACGTCACAGCTCCTCGTCAGTACTGACCAGGCAGGTGTCGAACTCCCGGCCGATGCGCCGCGCTACTCCCTTCTCGTGGCGAACGGGAACGAAGAAGTCGTTGCCGCGCAACGCCTTCGCCATCAGGTGTTCGCCGAGGAAATGGGGGCGACGCTCAATTCGCTCGAACCCGGTCTCGACGTCGACTACTTCGACGAGTTCTGCGATCACCTCGTGGTGCGGGACGACAACACCGGCGAGATCGTGGGCACCTACCGGATGCTGCCGCCCGATCGGGCCGCGCGGGCGGGAAAGCTGTACTCCGACAGCGAATTCGATCTCACCGCGCTCGATGCGCTGCGTCCTTCGCTGGTCGAGACGGGACGTTCGTGCGTGCATCCCGACCACCGCAGCGGCGCCGTGGTGAGCCTCGTCTGGGCGGGGATCGGACGTTACATGCTGCTGGCCGGTCACCGGTATCTCGCGGGCTGCGCTTCCGTGCCGCTGACCGACGGCGGGACCTACGCGGCGGGCGTCTGGGATGTCCTGCGCGCCAAGCACTACGCGGATGAATCCCTTCGGGTGACGCCGCTGAACCCGTGGCGGACCGAAGGTCTCGAGCGGCCCGCCCGCGCGATCCTCCCGCCGCTCATCAAGGGCTACACCCGCCTGGGCGCGAAGATCTACGGCCCGCCCGCGCTCGACGCGGATTTCGGTGTCGCGGACTTCTTCGTCCTGCTGGATCTGCACAACGTCGACGAGCGGTACCTCAAGTACTTCCTGGGAGTGCAGGGATGACCCACGCCTGGATGCCGAAGTCGCCGTGCGGTGACGGCTGCCTGAGCGAAGGGGCGCCGACGGTGGCGTTCGGCCGGCGCGTCCTGCGGTTCACCGCGGCGATCGGCGTCATCTTCGGCGCCTTCCTGTCGGCGCCGCTGGTGCTCGTGCTGCGCGGCATGCCAAGGGAACGGTTGGTGCGCCTGCTCTTCGTGGGGATCCTTCGCTCGTTCGGGGTGAAGCTGCGCGTGCTCGGCGACGAGCGTTTCCGCGCGGTGCCGGGCCGTGGCGCGCTCGTGGTGAACAACCACATCTCGTGGCTGGACATCATCGCGGTCAACGCCGTCCAGCCGATGCGGGCGCTCGCCAAGAAGGAGGTCGGCGCCTGGCCGGTGCTCGGCCTGCTGGTGCGCCGCGGCGGCAGCATCTTCCTCGACCGGGAGAACCTGCGGAGCCTGCCCGCGACGATGGACGAACTCGCCGATGTGATGCGCGGCGGATCACTCGTGAGCGTGACGCCGGAAGGCACCACCTGGTGCGGTCTCGGCTCCGGCCGGTTCCGTCCCGCGACCTTCCAGGCCGCGATCGACGGCGGTGTCCCCGTGCGGCCGCTCGCGCTGCGCTTCCGGCTCGCCGACGGGCGGGAGACGACGCAGCCGGCGTTCATCGGGCCGGAGTCGCTCATCGCCTCGCTGCGGCGGGTCGCGGCGCTGCGCGGTCTGGTGCTGGAGGTGCACGTATGCCCGGAGATCGCGCCGGGCCGCGCTTCGGACCGGCGGGAACTGGCCGGGCTGGCGGAATCCGCGGTGCAGGCGGCGTTGGGGCGGGTGCAGATCCCGGTGCAGCGGCGGCGGCGCCCGGTGGTCTCGGCGGCCCCGGTCACTCCTCCGGCGCCCTCGGCTTCCGAGACGGTCTCTCCCTAGCCTGGCTCTCCCTAGCCCGGCTCTCCTGAACGACCCTCGAGGGGGGGCGTGAGTGGCAAGTGTCGTTCTAACGACCCGAAACACTCACGACCCCCTTGCCCGAAGCCACACCAGCCGCCGCTCTACCGCTCGGCCGTGACAGCACCCTTTCGGTCACTCGCGCGTGCTATGAAAGGTCCTTTCCTTGCAAAATTTGCAAGGAAAGGACCTTTCATAGCAGCCGCCGGTGGGCTCGCGCGGCTGTCAGTCGAAGGTCAGCGTGATCTTCCCGCCCGCGTGACCGGTCGCGCTCTCCCGGTGCGCCTCGGCGGCGTCGGCGTGCGCGTAGCTGGAACCCAGCTTCAGCTGCCACCCCCGCGCGACCAGATCCTCAAGCACCGCCGCGCTTTCCTCGCCGCCGGCCGAGAACTTCAGCCCCTGCGCGTACGCCGCCGGATCCGCGATGGTGATCAGCCGGTCGGGTGATCCGAGCAGTTCGACGGACTCGCCCAAGACACCGAAGCCCGCCGCGTCGAACACCGCGTCGACGCCGTCCGGCGCGACCGAGCGGACCCGCGAAACCCAGCCGTCGCCGTACAGGACCGGCACCGCGCCGAGCGCCTTCACCTCGTCGAGTGACGAGGCGCCGGCGAGCCCGATGACCGTGGCGCCCAGCGCGACGGCCGCCTGCGTCGCGATCCGGCCGACCTGGCCGCTCGCACCGTGGAGTACCACCGTCTCGCCCGGCTTGACCTCGAGTTCGCCCAGTACCCGCAACGCCGTCTCACCGACGATGGGCAGCGAGGCGGCCTCGGCCCACGAAAGCCCGGCGGGTTTGCGGATGACCTTGCTCGCCAGCGCGTATTCCGCGTACGTGCCGGTGTCGGACCAGCCGAAGACCTCGTCCCCGACGGTGAAATCGGCGCCTTCGCCCACCGCGTCCACGACGCCGGCCAGTTCCAGGCCGAGGATGTGCGGGAATTCGACCGGACGGACCTCCGCCATGGCGCCGGACCGGATCTTCCAGTCGATCGGGTTGACGCCCGCGGCCTTGACCGCGACCCGCACCTGACCCGGGCCGGGCTCCGGCAGCGGAACCTCGGCCGCCTGCAGGACATCCGGTTCGCCGTACTGGGTGATGGTGATCGCTCGCATGTGCACTCCTATCGGATTTCTTCGCTGCGATCAGTCAACCGGCGCCCGTACCCCGCCCGAACCAGCCGGACGAGCAGTGTTCACTAGCCGGGAGAGCAGCGTCCCCGCGCCGGGACGTGCTTACTGTGGAGTCATGGACCCGCTGCACGTGTTGAGCCAGGTCGAGTACATGCTCGCCGCTCCGCGCCCCGAACTCCTGCCGCGCTTTTCCGCGACGGCCGCGGCCGTGCTGCCGCACCGCGCCGCCGCCATGGAGACCGGTGACTGCTCCCGCCTGCCGATCAAGGTCCACGGCGATCCGGCGATCACCGGCGCGGTCACGAGCTCCGAACTTCAGCGGCTCGCCGCGCTCGGCGTGCCGGGCCGGGCGGTGGTGGCGGAAGAGACGCTCGGCGGGAAGCGCCGGAAACTCGTCGTCCTGACCTCGGCGCCGGTGATCGGCAAGGGCGCGATGATCGCGCTCGTCCCCGCCGAGGACGAACCGTCGGACGGCGCGCTCGAATTCGTCGCCAAGCTGTGGGACATCGTCAGCGTGAACGCCGCCCAGCGCGCCACCGACCCGGAGCCCGCCGTTCTGGAGAGCAATATCGCGGCGGCCACCGCGCGGGCGCGGGCGATCACCGATCTGGGGCAGACCCACGCGACCACGTTGACGTCGTTGCTCTCGGTGCTGCGATCCCGGCGGCTCGGCGACGCCGCCGCCCGGCAGACCGCGACCGACCTCGCCGCGGCCGCGCTGGTCGAACTGCGCTCGATCGCGGACCGCGATCAGGAACTCTCGGCTGAGCCCGCGTCGAAGGCGTTCGGTTTCCTCGTCACCCAGCTGGCTCCTTTGGTGCGCCACAGCGACGTGACCGTCGACCTAGCCGGGCCGGACGACGAACGGCCGCTCCCGCAGGACATCGCGCACACCGCGCGCACGGTGTCGCGCGGCCTCGTGCTCTCCGCGCTGGAGCGCGGCAGCACCCGCGTCCGGGCGTCCTGGCGGATCGACGGGCAGCACCTCCGGGTCACCGTGCGCGACGACGGCCCGGACGTCGCCCGCGCCGTGCCCGCCACCGGGCTCACCGAGCGGATCACCCCGCTCGGCGGCCATTGGGAGGTCGACGCCGTCCCCGGCTGGGGCGCCACGATCACCGCGGTCCTGCCGCTCGGCGTCCAGGAAACGCCGGAACTGCGCCCGCTCGACCGGCTGAACCCGCGTGAACTCGAAGTCCTCGCCGGGATCGCGCGCGGGAAACGCAACCGGCAGATCGCCGAAGAGCTGGCGCTGACCGAGCACACGGTGAAGTTCCACGTGCGGAAGATCCTCGGGAAGCTGGAAGTCACCTCACGCGGAGAAGCGGCCGTGCTGGCGCGTGAGCTGCGCCTGGAGTCCGTCGGCGCTTGACCTCCACCGAACTGGAGGTGCCAGGCTCGTCGTATGACGATCACTGGGGAAAAGAAGGGTGTGCTCTGGACACCTGAGCATCGCGTGACCACGATCGGGCTGCTGCTCATGGTCACGCTCATCGCGTTCGAGAGCATGGGCGTCGCCACCGCGATGCCGACGATGGTGGCCGATCTCGACGGCCTCGCGCTGTACGCCTGGCCCTTCACCACGTTCCTGGTCGCCAGCGTGGTCGCGACCGTCCTTTCCGGACGCCTCGGCGACCGCAAGGGTCCGGCGCCCGCGCTGCTCGCCGGTACCGCGTTGTTCGCCGCCGGGCTCCTGGTCGCGGGACTCGCGCACGACATGCCGCTGCTCCTGCTCGGCAGGGGATTGCAGGGCTTCGGTGCCGGTCTTCTGCTGGTCTCGGTGTCCCTGCTGATCGCGCTCACCTTCAGCGATCGCGAACGTCCGGTGATCTACGCCGCCAACGCCGCCGCGTGGGTGCTGCCGGCGGTGATCGGTCCTTCGATCGCGGGCGTGGTGACCGTGAGCGTCGGCTGGCGCTGGGTGTTCCTCGGGCTGATCCCGCTGACCGGGATCGGGCTCGCGCTGCTGGTCGTCGTCACGCGCAAGTTGCCCAGCCACGCGCCCGCCGAGTCCGCGCGCCGGGCCGGGGTCGTGCCCGCGGTGGTCGCCGCCCTCGGCGTCGCCGCGCTCACCTGGGCGGCGCAGCACCCGTCCCTCGCGGCGCTGGCCTACGGCGGCGCCGGTCTGGTCGCCCTCGGGTACGCGCTCCGCAAACTTCTGCCCGCCGGGACGCTGACGTCGCGGCCGGGGTTGCCGACAGTGATCGCCTCGCGCGCGCTGATCGCGGGCGCGTACGCCGGGATGGAGGCCTATCTGCCGCTCACGATGACCGAGGTCCACGGCTACAGCCCCGCGCTGGCCGGGCTGCCGCTGACGGTGACCGCGCTGGGCTGGTCGGCGGGGTCGATGCTGCAGGGCCGCATGCTCGACTGGTCGCGTGAAGCGTCGCTGCGGGCCGGGTTCGCGCTGGTCGCGGCTGGTTTGGCGATCTTCGTCTTCGTCCCGCTGCCCTCGTTCCCCGGCTGGATGGCGTTCGTGGCGTCGGCGGTCGGCGGCTCCGGGATGGGGATCGCGATGCCCGCGATCTCGGTACTGCTGCTCCGCTACTCGCCGGAGGCCGAACGCGGGTTCAACACCTCGGCGCTGCAGCTCGGCGACTGGGTCGGATCGGCTCTGACCATCGGTTTGGGCGGCGTTCTGCTCGCTTCGCTGGCGTCGGCGAAGGAGCCGTCGGCGGCGATCCTGGTGCTTTCGGTGGTGCTGACCGGCATCGCGCTGCTGGGGGTGCGGCTGACCGGCCGGTGGCCGTCGGGTATGAGCGCCGCCACCCGCTGACCAGGGTGGGCTTGGTCACGCCCCGGAGCGGTCTACCCTGGTATGGCGATGACCTATCTCGACCACGCGGCGACCACCCCGATGTTGCCCGAAGCCGTAGCGGCGATGTCCGAGGCGCTGTCCACAGTGGGCAACGCCTCCGCGCTGCATTCCTCGGGCCGCCGGGCCCGCCGCCGGGTCGAAGAAGCCCGCGAGGTGATCGCGGAGGCGCTGGGCGCCCGGCCGTCCGAGGTGATCTTCACCGCCGGTGGCACGGAGAGCGACAACCTCGCGGTCAAAGGCATCTTCTGGGCCCGCAACGGCGAGGACCCGAAGCGGACCAGGGTGCTGTGCAGCACCGTCGAGCACCACGCCGTCCTCGAGTCCGTCGAGTGGCTGGAGCAGCACGCGGGCGCCGAGATCGTCTGGGTCGAGGTCGACCAGGCCGGCCGGGTCACTCCCGAGTCGCTGCGCACCGCCATCGGCGACAGTCCCGAGACGGTCGCGCTGGTCACCGTGATGTGGGCGAACAACGAGGTCGGCACGGTCAACCCGATCGCCGCGCTCGCCGCCGTCTGCGCCGAGCACGAGATCCCGCTGCACACCGACGCCGTCCAGGCGGTCGGCGCGGTGCCGGTCGACTTCGCCGAGAGCGGCGCCGCGGCGCTGACCCTCACCGCGCACAAGCTGGGCGGCCCCTACGGTGTCGGCGCGCTGCTGCTCGGCCGCGACACCGCGTGCGTGCCGGTCCTGCACGGCGGCGGCCAGGAGCGCGCCGTGCGTTCGGGCACGCTCGACGTCCCCGCGGTGATCGCGTTCGCGACGGCGGTCAAGGCAGCGGTCGAAGGCCGCGAGGAGTACGCCAAACGCGTCGCCGAACTGCGGGACGACCTGATCGAGGCCGTCCGGCGCGAGGTGCCGGACGCGGTGCTCAACGGCGGCGAGGGCGAGCGCCTGCCCACGCATGCCCATTTCACCTTCCCCGGATGCGCGGGGGACAGCCTGTTGATGCTCCTGGACGCCAAGGGCATCGAATGTTCCACCGGTTCGGCGTGCACGGCGGGTGTCGCGCAGCCGAGCCACGTGCTGCTGGCCATGGGTGCCGAACCCGCGGCCGCGCGCGGGTCGCTGCGGTTCTCGTTCGGGCATACCTCGGCACCGGAAGACGTTGAAGCGGTTTCGAGGGAGATCGCGGGCGTCGTCGACAGGGCGAGGCAGGCGGGGCTCGCCGGAATGCGCAAGCAGACGCAGAAGCAAGAGGTGTGAGGAAGATGCGCGTACTGGCCGCGATGAGCGGGGGAGTGGACTCGGCGGTGGCCGCCGCGCGCGCCGTGGACGCCGGGCACGAGGTCGTCGGCGTGCACCTGGCGCTGTCGGCGAAGCCCGGCACGCTGCGCACCGGATCGCGTGGCTGCTGCACGATCGAGGACTCCGGCGACGCGCGGCGCGCCGCGGACATCCTCGGCATCCCGTTCTACATCTGGGACTTCGCCGAGCGGTTCACCGAAGAGGTCATCGAGACCTTCGTGGGCGAGTACGCCGCGGGCCGGACGCCCAACCCGTGCGTCACCTGCAACGAGAAGATCAAGTTCGAAGCGTTGCTGGACAAGGCGATGGCGCTCGGCTTCGACGCGGTCGCCACCGGGCACTACGCCCGTCTGTCCCTTGTGGACGGTGTGCCGGAGCTGCGGCGCAGCGTCGACACCGGCAAGGACCAGTCGTACGTGCTGGCCTCGCTCACGCCCGAGCAGCTGCGGCATTCGCTGTTCCCGCTCGGCGATTCGTGGAAGACCGACGTGCGCGCCGAGGCCGCGAGCCGTGGCCTGTCGGTGGCGAAGAAGCCGGACAGCCACGACATCTGCTTCATCCCGGACGGGGACACGAAGAGCTTCCTGGAGAAGCGGCTCGGCCAGCGTCCCGGGCAGCTCGTGGACGCCGAGACCGGCGCCGTGCTCGGTGAGCACACCGGCGTGCACGGCTTCACCGTCGGCCAGCGCAAGGGACTCGGCATCGAGGCGCCGGCGCCGGACGGGCGGCCGCGCTACGTGCTCTCGCTGGAGCCGGTTTCGGGCACCGTGAAGGTCGGTTCCGCGCGGGACCTCGGGGTGAACGTGATCGAGGCCGACCGCCCGATCTGGCCGAGCGAGCGGCCGCTGGACGGCCCGACCGAATGCGTCGTGCAGGTGCGTGCGCACGGCGGGATCGTCGACGCCGTCGCGGAGGTTTCCGGCGACTCGGGTGACTCAGTGAGCATCCAGCTTCGTGAGCCGCTGCGCGGCGTCGCGCCGGGGCAGGTCGTCGTGCTGTACCGCACCGACGCCGCCGGAGGCGACCTCGTGCTCGGCAGCGCGAAGATCTCCGGGACCCGTTAGCCCCCGCCCCGCATTTCGTCCTCTGAATGCGTTCCTTGCGCGTGCAACTACCGCATTCAGAGGACGAAATGCGGCAAGGGGCTAGAACTTCAGCTTGAAGCCGGTGTGCGTGGCCTCGAAACCGAGGCGCTCGTAGAACCGGTGCGCGTCCTCGCGTTTCACGTCCGACGTCAGCTGGACGAGGGCGCAGCCCCGCCGCCGCGACTCGTCGATGGCCCACCTCATCAGTTCGCCGCCGAGGCCCGAGCCGCGATGGCTCGCCCGAACCCGGACGGCCTCGATTTGCCCGCGCAGCGCGCCTTTCCTCGCCAGGCCGGGAATGATCGACAGCTGGAGCGTGCCGACGGCCTCCCCGCCGTCGTCGGCGACGATCAGCAACTGCGCCGGATCGGCCTCGATCTGCTCGAAGGCATCGAGGTACGGCGTGAGGTCGTCGGCGGAATCACGGGTGCTGCCGATCTGGTCGTCGGCGAGCATCCCGACGATCGCCGCGACGTCTTCCCGGTGCGCTTGACGGATGATCATGAGGCGTAGTTTCGCACCCCGTCGGTCTCGGCGGCGGTGAGTTTCCCTTGGGCCACCAGCAGATCCAGATGCGAGCCGGTCTCGAGCACGGCGAGCATCTGGTTGAACGGGTCCATGTCGGGCAGCTTGCGCCGCCTCCGCGTCCAGCCCAGCCGCAGCGCGACCTCGTACGCGGTCGTGACGTCCGCGGTGATCTCGGCGCCCATGACTTCGAGCCGGTCCCGGTGGTGCTCCAGCAGTTCGTCGACGCGGGCGTGGACGCTGCCGGTGACCGGACCGTGCGCGGGGAGCATGCGCCGGTCCGGCATCTCGCGGACCAGGCGCAGGGAGTCGAGATAGTCGCTCAGCGGCAGCTCCGTCGGCACCGGCTGGAAGCCGATGGACGGCGTGATGTGCGGCAGCACGTGGTCGCCGGAGAACACCAGCCCGGCCTCGTCGTCGACGAAGACGACATGCCCGTCCGTGTGGCCGGGCGTGTGCACGATGTCGAACTCGCGGCCGGGCACGATCGGGCGTCTGCCGGGGACGAGCCATTCGTCCGGCTGTTCCCACAGATGCGCCTCGGTGTGCCGGACACCGCCGAAGGCCTTGGCGAGTTCCTCGACGACCGGCCCCGCGCCGCACCGTTCGAGCAGGCCGACCTGCGCCTCCATCGGGAAGCGGTCCGGGTCGCCGGAGCGGACCAGCGACGGCTCCTCCCGCTTCCCGAGCCCGAGCCTGCCACCGAATTCGCGGCGCAGTTCCACGGCGAGGGTGTAGTGATCGCGATGCACGTGGGTGATCAGGAATTCGTCGATGTCGCCGAGGTCGGCGCCGAGCGCCTTTAGCCCGCGCGAAAGCCGTTCGCGCGCCGACTCGAGCGCCCAGCCCGAGTCCACGAGGACCAGGCGGGTCCCGTCGGTGACGACGTAGATGTTGACCGCGCGCAACGCGTCGTGCGGCAGGGGGAGCGGGATCCGGTGGACCCCGGGCGCGACCGTGTAGACGCCTGGCTCGGCCCAGTCCCGCTCGCCGTCTTCGGGCAACGGCTCCATGGTGACCTCCGTCCCGGACGCACTCCAGCGTGCCGCCCAGTCCCTCCACCTTGAGCCGCCGGAAGGCGAGTGTCCACTTCGGGAGGGTGAGACCCCGGTCACTGCCCCCGTCCCCGTTTCGTCCTCTGAATGCGGTCCTTGCGCGTGCAACTACCGCATTTAGAGGACGAAACGCGTGAGACAGCGCTCAGCCCTTGTCGTCCTGCTTCAGCGCCGTGTCGATGGTCAGCGCCGAGGCCACCACCATCGACGCCAGCGGATCCCGCAGCGGCCGGTGGATCTCGACGACGTAGTTGTCGGCGGTGGTGAACGCGGCCTTCACGAAACCGCCCCAGGTCTTCGTGATCCGCGCGATCTCGACGTCCGCGTGGTCCTTGATCGCGAAGTTCCACGCCCGCCAGTTCTCCGCGAAGATCCCGCCGACCTTCCGCCCGTCGACCACGAAACCCAGCCGGATCTTGCCGAAGACGTTCTCCTGCACGATCTCGCCGATCGGGGTGTCGTCGGCCTTCGTGACCAGGAACCGCGATTTGAACACCTTCGCCGGCCGCGTCACCTTCAGCACGGTGCTGTGGTTCGCGTCGCGGATCTCGAAGCGATGGGTCAGGAACTGGTCGTAGTTCGTGAGCAGCCGGATGGCCTTCTTCAACGTGCTCTGCCCGACCTGGACGACGCCGCCGAGGCGGTTGCCGTTCTGGTCGAACACCCCGAACTCGTTGGCCATCTCGATGAGTTTCGCGCGCTGGTTGACCACCAGCACTGGTTCGGAGAACAGCGTCCCGCCGCCGGCGACACCACCGCCACCACCGCCACGACCTTGGGCGCCCTTCGCCGCCTGCGCCCGGATCTTGTCCGGATCGTGCGCGCCTTCGACGTCCAGCTCGATCATTTCGGCGTCGTGCGACGGCCGCGTGTTCGCGGTCCAGGCCTGCCCGTCCCACCACCGGTACATCCGGGGGTTCTGCCGGTCGGGATACCAGCCGGCGGGCTGTGGGGAGCTCGTCATGGCAGGTCAGCGTAATGCGCCGGGCGCCGGATCGGGCTCGTCGGCGGCAATTGCGCCGAATGTCCGTGTCCTCCCCCGCCCCGCCGCCCCGCCAGGTCGGACCAAGGGGAGAATCCGGGTGTGAACGAACGACCTTGGCCCCTCGGCGCGGCCACCGCGATCGGTTCCCTGCCCGGTACCGATCCGGTCGAGGCCGCTTCGATCGTGTTCGGCGAACTGCCCGAATTCCCCTGTATGCCCGAACTTCCCGCCCGCGGTGTCGGGGCCGACATGATCGGCCGGACGGCGGCGCTGCTGGTCGACCTCGCGGTCGAGGTGGTGCCGAGCGGTTACCGGGTCGCCGCCCGTCCCGGGCACGACCACCGCCGGGCCGTCGACCTGATGAACTGGGACCTCGACGCCGTCCAGGAGGCGCGGGAAAAGGCGGGCGCCGCGCCGCCCGCCTTCAAGATCCAGGTCGCCGGGCCGTGGACGCTCGCCGCGAACGTCGAGCTCCCGCGTGGGCACCGGATCCTCACCGACAAGGGCGCCCTGCGCGATTTCGCCGCGTCGCTGCTCGACGGGCTGGCCGAGCACGTCGCGGAACTGAAGTCGCGGATCGGCGCGCCGGTGGTGATCCAGTTCGACGAACCCTCGCTGCCCGACGTCCTCGCCGGTGATCTCCCGACGGCGTCCGGCTACGGCACCGTTCCCGCCGTGCCCGCGCCGGAGGCACGCGAACTGCTGTCGACGGTGATCTCCGGGGCGGAGCGGATCACCGGTCAGCCGGTCGCGGTGCACTGCTGTGCCGAGAAGCCGCCGATCTCGTTGCTGCGCGCGGCGGGGGCTCAGGCGATCGCCTTCGATTTCACTCTGCTGAGGGGCGCCTCGCCCGCGCAGCTCGACGAGATCGGCGAGACGCTGGACTCCGGGACGGCGCTGATGCTCGGACTCGTCCCCACGACCGACCCCGGTGTCCCGGTGGAGCTGCGCGACGTGGTCACGCCCGTGTTCAAACTCGTCGACCAGCTGGGTTTCCGCCGCGAGATCCTCGCCGAGCGGGTCGTGCCGACCCCGGCGTGCGGTCTGGCGGGCGCCACCCCCGACTGGATGCGCCGCGCGCTCACGCTCAGCCGGGAGTCCGGCAAGGCTTTCACCGAACCGCCTGAAGGCTGGTGAGCGGCGCGGTAGCGTGCCCGTCATGCGTTTGTTCCGCCGTTCCCGCAAAACCGAGGACGTTCCCGACCCCCGCACCGCCTGGCCGGAGCAGCCGGTCCCCGAAGACGCGGCCGCCGCGGCGGTGAAGTTCTGGGAGGCCTGGTTCGCGCTCCTGCCCGAGGTCAGCGCCGCGCTCGGCGATCGCGAACCGCATCGGGTGGAACACGACCTCTGCACCATCGTCGAGGCGCTGCACCCCCGGCTGCACTTTTCCCTCGATCGTGGGCACCGGGCGATCTACTCGCTGGTGCTGACCGGCCAGGAGGATCCGGAACTGCGCCCGTACACCGACGCGTGGAAGGCCGCGGCGCCGCCGGAGGACGCCATCTGGGAGTACCACGACTCCGTGCCGCCGGTCCCCGATCCGAGTGAAGTCACCGTCAACCTCGGCGAGACGCGGATCGCGCTCGCCGACGTGCGGGTGACCGCGAAGGTCGACGAATCAGCCGGACGGGTGGACGTGACCGTGTTCCATCCGCTGATCGACGAGCTCGCGCCGGAGACCCGGACGACCATGACCTTCCTGCCGCTGGACGCCACGCTGGGTGAGCGGGTCGCGGCCGAACGGCTGGGCAAGGTCGAGCTGGTGACCGAGGCCCGGGACGGGCAGCTGACCCTGCTCGAACTGCGCGAGGTGGTCGGCAGACTCGGTTCACCGGAGCCCGGAAATGTCGGTACCCCCGACTAGAGTCACCCCCGTGAGCAGCGAACTTCCCGAAAACCCCGAGCCCGTGCAGGATGTCACGGACGTCCCCGCCGACGTCCGTGAAAGGCATGCCGAACTGGCGGAGGAGATCCGCGGTCACCAGTTCCGGTACTACGTGCTGGATTCACCGATCGTGTCCGACGGCCAGTTCGACGAGCTGCTCAACGAACTCCAGGCCATCGAGGACGAGCACCCCGGGCTGGTGACGCCGGAGTCGCCGACGCAGAACGTCGGCGGCACCTTCTCCACCGAGTTCGTCGCGCACGACCACCTCGAGCGCATGCTCAGCCTGGACAACGTCTTCGACACGGGCGAGTTCGAGACATGGGTCGAGCGGGTCCAGAAGGAGATCGGCGCGACGAAGTACCTCGCCGAGCTGAAGATCGACGGGCTCGCGGTCAACCTGCTGTACGAGAACGGCCGCCTGACCCGGGCGCTGACCAGGGGCGACGGCCGCACCGGCGAGGACGTCACGCTCAACGTCCGCACGCTGGAGCAGGTGCCCGATCGGCTGACGGGGACGGACGAGTTCCCCGTGCCCGCGCTGGTCGAGGTCCGCGGTGAGGTGTTCTTCCGCGTCGAAGACTTCCTGGCGTTGAACGCGAAGATGGTCGAGGCGGGCAAGGATCCGTACGCGAACCCGCGCAACACCGCCGCCGGGTCGTTGCGGCAGAAGGATCCCAAGATCACGAAGTCCCGCAACCTGCGGCTGATCTGCCACGGTCTCGGCAAACGTGAGGGCTTCGAACCGAAACGCCAGTCCGAGGCGTACGACGCGCTCGCCGCATGGGGCCTGCCGGTCTCGCCGCACAGCAAGGTGCTCGGTTCGGGCAAGGAACTGCTGGACCACATCGAATACTGGGGCGAGCACCGCCACGACGCCGAGCACGAGATCGACGGCGTCGTCATCAAGGTCGACGAGGTCGCGCTGCAGCGTCGTCTCGGCACGACGTCGCGCGCTCCGCGCTGGGCGATCGCGTACAAGTACCCGCCGGAAGAGGCGATCACCACCCTGCTGGACATCCAGGTCAACGTCGGCCGCACCGGGCGGGTCACCCCGTTCGCGGTGATGGAGCCGGTGAAGGTGGCCGGGTCCACGGTGGCGATGGCGACGCTGCACAACCAGGAAGAGGTCAAACGCAAGGGCGTGCTGATCGGGGACAAGGTCGTCATCCGCAAGGCGGGCGACGTCATCCCCGAGGTGCTCGGCCCGGTCACCGACGCGCGCACCGGTGAGGAGCGCGAGTTCGTCATGCCGTTGCGCTGCCCCAACTGCGACACCGAACTGGCGTACCAGAAGGAGGGCGACATCGACATCCGTTGCCCGAATTCGCGGTCCTGCCCGGCGCAGTTGCGGGAGCGGCTGTTCCATCTGGGCGGCCGGGGCGCGTTCGACATCGAGGTGCTCGGTTACGAGGCCGCGGTCGCGCTGCTGGACGCCGGTGTCGTGCACGACGAGGGCGACATCTTCGAGCTGGACGAGGAAAAGCTGCTCCAGGTGGAGCTGTTCCGCACCAAGGCGGGGGAGCTGTCGGCCAACGGGCGCAAGCTGCTGGACAACCTGGAAACGGTGAAGGACCGTCCACTGTGGAAGGTCATCGTCGGCCTGTCGATCCGGCACGTCGGCCCGACGGCGGCGCAGGCGCTCGCGCGGGAATTCGGTTCGCTGGAACGGATCGAGAACGCCTCGGAGGAAGAGCTCGCCGGTGTCGACGGTGTCGGCCCGACCATCGCCCGCGCGGCGAAGGAGTGGTTCGAGGTCGACTGGCACCGCGAGATCGTCGAGAAATGGCGTGCGGCGGGCGTGCGGATGGAGGAAGAGCGCGACGAGTCCATCCCGCGCAACCTCGAAGGCCTGTCGATCGTCGTCACCGGTTCGCTGAACGACTACTCCCGCGACGAGGCCAAGGAGTTCATCATGGCCCGCGGCGGGAAGGCGGCCGGTTCGGTGTCGAAGAAGACGGCGTTCGTCGTCGTCGGCGACGCTCCGGGCACGAAGTACGACAAGGCCGTCCAGCTGAAGGTGCCGGTGCTCGACGAGAACGGCTTCCGCGTGCTGCTGGAAAGCGGCCCCGAGGCCGCGGCGGAGCTCGCGCTGCCGACCGAGGAGCCCGCCGGTGAGTGACCTGGAGATCCGGCCCGCCCGCTCCGAGGAGCTGACGGCGGTCGGGGAACTCACGCTGGCCGCGTACTCAGCGGAGCGGAGCCTCGTCGACGGCGTGGGCTACGCCGCGGAACTCCTTGACGCTGCCCGCCGGGCGGAGCTGGCCGAACTCCTGGTCGCCGTGGACGGCGACGGCACCCTCGTCGGCACGGTCACCATCGCCATGCCGGGCACCGAGTTCGCCGAGCTGTCCCGCGAGGGCGAGCTGGAGTTCCGGATGCTCGGCGTGCTGCCCTCGGCGGCCGGACGCGGCATCGGCGAGGCGCTGACCAGGGCGGTCATCGCGCGGGCGCGGGAACTCGGCGTCGCGAGGGTGGTGCTGTGCAGCCTGGTCACGATGGAGCGGGCGCACCGGCTCTACGAGCGGCTCGGCTTCGTCCGGCTGCCCGAGCGGGACTGGGAGCCGCATGCCGGGGTGCTCCTGATCGCCTACGGCCTGGAGCTCTGAGCCGATACACCTTGTTGGTGTATCATTGGTGTATGAGCCGGACCAATATCGACATAGACGACGAGCTGGTCGCCGCCGTGATGCATCGCTATGGGTTCAAGACCAAGAAGGACGCGGTGGATTTCGCGTTGCGGAAAGCGGCGCCGGTGATCACCACCGCCGACATCCTGGGGCTGGAAGGGATCGGCTGGGAAGCGGATCTGGACGGGATGCGCGAAGACTCCGCGGACCGCAAGTGGCGCGATGCCTCCTGACCAACGTTGCCTGATCGACAGCTCGGTGTGGATCGATTTCCTGCGCAAGCGCGCCACGCGTGCGAGGGATCTGGTCGTCGAGCTGGCCGCGCAGCCGAAGATGATCGTGACCTCCGAGCCGATCGTCATGGAACTGCTCGCGGGAGTGAGCGCCGAGGCGCTTCCGCGTCTTGAGCGGACCCTCGCCGGTTTCGTGAACCTGGGCGTCGATCCCGCGATCGACTTCAGGAGCGCGGCGGAGATCTCCCGTGCCGTCCGTGCGGACGGGCACAGGGTCCGTTCCGCGATGGACTGCCTCATCGCGGCGGTGGCGGTACGGCACAAGGCCGTGCTGATCCACAAGGACGTCGACTACGTGCGTATCGCCGAAGTCGTACCCGAACTTCGAGCCGAGGCGATCTTCGACTCGTGAGCTGAACCCTCGGTGGGCCAGCGCTGGTCCTCAGCTGTCGAGCACGACGGCGACGATCCCCGCGAAGTGCGCCAGCCGCGCCACCTCGGCGGCCCGGAAGTTCGGCCCGCCAGGACGGGCGACCAGCAGCGCCTTCCCGGGCTTCCCCAGCGGCGTCGCCGCGAGTTCGGTCCCCAGTTCCTTCCACGTCTCCGGCACCCAGGCCTCCTCGGCGTCGAGGATGGTCGCGCGTTCCAGCGGCAGCCACGGCAGGTCGGTGATCGGCGTCTCGGGCGCGGCGTTGGACGACGCGAGCCGGATCGCGCCGCCCTCGGCGTGCTCGACGACGACGGCCCAGCCCGCCCGGATGATCCGCGGCACACCTTCGGCGAGGATCTCCAGCCCCGAAGCGGGCTTCGCGGCGATCTCCTCGACGAGTTCGAGCTCGCGATGGGTGTCCAGCACCCCGGCATACGGGCGGACGGCGTCGACCTCGACCCCGTCGACGCTTTCGGCGGCGGTGATGAGCGCGTCCGGCAGCCTGCCGGAGGGGATTTCGACGACGAGGTCGTCGACGGCGACACCGCCGCCGCGTTCGACCACGTCCACGCTCAGGATGTCGGCGCCGACGGTGCCGAGCGCGGTGGCGACCGCGCCGAGGGTCCCCGGGGTGTCCGGTAATTGGACCCGGATCAGGAACGACACACGCGCCCCTCTCGCCTCAGGCGTCCCAGCCTCGCCGTGGAACGCGCTACGCCGGGCGCCGATTGTGACAGACCGGACGAGGTAATGGGACCCGACGTCCGGGGCGCGGGATAACGAACCAGGCACTCCTTACCCGACATGGGAGCGCAGGCCGCGGCATAACCCAGTCGAGTCCGCCGACGCCGCCACCATAGACTTGCAGCTTCCGACAGAACCCGCACAGCACACCCCGGGAGTCACCCGCGTGCCCAACATTTCCCGCGACGAGGTCGCACACCTCGCCAAGCTGGCCAGGCTTGCCGTCACCGAAGAGGAGCTGGACGTCTTCGCAGGCCAGCTCGACCAGATCCTGGACTCGGTGGCCAAGGTGAGCGAGGTCGCAGGCGAGGATGTCCCGCCCACGTCGCACGCCGTGCCGCTGACCAACGTCTTCCGTGAGGACACGGTCCGACCGGGGCTGACCCAGCAGCAGGCGCTGGCCGGTGCGCCGGCCAGCGAAGAGGGTCGTTTCCGGGTGCCGCGGATTCTGGGAGAAGAACAGTGACGGAGGCGAACATGCGCGACAATCGCGAAGCGGCGGATGATCGCCGACCGGGTGCGGGTGTCCCGCATGCCACGGCACTCATCAAGCTGACCGCCGCCGAGCTGGCGGAGAAGATCCAGACCCGTGAGGTGTCGGCCGTCGAGGTCACCCAGGCCCACCTGGACCGGATCGCCGAGGTCGACGACCACATCCACGCGTTCCTGCACGTCGACACCGAGGGCGCGCTCGACGCGGCCCGCGCGGTGGACGCCGACGTCGCCGAGGGCAAGGCGCCGAAGTCGCCGCTCGCCGGTGTGCCGCTGGCGCTCAAGGACGTGCTGACCACCAAGGGCATCCCGACCACGGTCGGTTCGAAGACCCTGGAGAACTGGATCCCGCCGTACGACGCCACCGTGACGCGCAAGCTGCGCGAGGCCGGTGTCGTGGTGCTCGGCAAGACCAACATGGACGAGTTCGCGATGGGCTCCTCCACGGAGAACTCCGCGTTCGGCCCGACGCACAACCCGTGGGACCACGCCCGTATCCCCGGCGGTTCCGGCGGTGGTTCCTCGGCGTCCATCGCGGCGTTCGAGGCCGCGATCGCGATCGGCACCGACACCGGCGGCTCGATCCGCCAGCCCGGCGCGGTCACCGGCACCGTCGGCGTGAAGCCGACGTACGGCGGTGTCTCCCGCTACGGTCTCGTCGCCTTCTCGTCGTCGCTCGACCAGGCCGGTCCCTGCGCGCGGACGGTGCTCGACGCCGCGCTGCTGCACGAGGTCATCGCCGGATACGACCCGATGGACTCGACCTCGATCGACGCGCCGGTCCCGCCGGTGGTCGCCGCGGCCCGCCAGGGCCTGACCGGTGACCTCAAGGGCGTCCGCGTCGGTGTGGTGAAGGAATTCGCCGGCGACGGCTACCAGCCGGGCGTGTTGCGGTCGTTCGAGGCCGCCGTCGAGCAGCTGCGCGCGCTCGGTGCCGAGGTCGTCGAGGTCTCGTGCCCGAACTTCACCTACGCGCTGCCCGCGTACTACCTGATCGCGCCGAGCGAGTGCTCGTCGAACCTCGCCCGGTTCGACGCCATGCGCTACGGCCTGCGCGTGTCCGACGACGGCGCGCACAGCGCCGAAGAGGTCATGTCGCTGACCCGCGAGAAGGGCTTCGGCCCCGAGGTCAAGCGCCGCATCATGCTCGGCACGTACGCGCTGTCCTCGGGCTACTACGACGCCTACTACGGTTCGGCGCAGAAGGTCCGCACGCTCATCACGCGGGACTTCGAAGCCGCCTACGAAAAGGTGGACGTGCTGGTCTCGCCGACCACGCCGACCACCGCGTTCAAGATCGGCGAACGCGTCGACGACCCGATGGCGATGTACCTGGCGGACCTCTGCACCATTCCGTCGAACCTCGCCGGCAACGCCGCGATGAGTGTCCCGAGTGGACTGTCGCATGAGGACGGCCTGCCGGTCGGCCTCCAGATCATGGCCCCCGCGATGGCCGACGACCGGCTGTACCGCGTCGGTGCCGCCTACGAGGTCGCGCGGGACGCCGCCAACGGCGGTTCGCTGGTGCACCAGGTTCCGGAGCTGGGAGGAAAGAAGTGACCGCCGTGGTTGAGTTGATGGACTACGCCGACGTCATCGAGCGGTTCGACCCGGTGCTGGGCCTCGAGGTGCACGTCGAGCTGAACACGAACACCAAGATGTTCTGCGGCTGTGCCAACGAGTTCGGCGGCGAGCCCAACACCAAGGTGTGCCCGACCTGTCTCGGGATGCCCGGTGCGCTGCCGGTCGTCAACGGCAAGGCGATCGAAGGCGCGATCCGCATCGGTCTCGCGCTCAACTGCGAGATCGCGGAATGGTGCCGGTTCGCCCGGAAGAACTACTTCTACCCGGACATGCCGAAGAACTTCCAGACCTCGCAGTACGACGAGCCGATCGCCTTCAACGGCTACCTCGACGTGACGCTGGACGACGGCGAGGTCGTCCGCGTCGAGATCGAGCGCGCGCACATGGAGGAGGACACCGGCAAGTCGCTGCACGTCGGCGGTGCCACCGGGCGGATTCACGGCGCCGAGCACTCGCTGCTCGACTACAACCGCGCCGGCGTCCCGCTGATCGAGATCGTCACCAAGACGATCGAGCACACCGGCGGCCGCGCCCCCGAGGTCGCCCGCGCGTACGTGAGCGCCCTGCGGGATCTGCTGAGCGCGCTGGACGTCTCCGACGTCCGCATGGACCAGGGTTCCCTGCGCTGCGACGCGAACGTTTCGCTGATGGCCAAGGACGCGACCGAGTTCGGCACGCGCACCGAGACCAAGAACGTCAACTCGCTGCGCAGTGTCGAGCGCGCCGTGCGCTACGAGATGACCCGCCAGGCGGCGATCCTCGCCGAGGGCGGCTCGATCAAGCAGGAGACGCGGCACTTCCAGGAGGCCGACGGCACCACGTCGCCCGGCCGCACCAAGGAGACCGCCGAGGACTACCGGTACTTCCCGGAGCCCGACCTGGTCCCGATCGCGCCGTCGCGCGAATGGGTCGAGGAGCTGCGCAAGACGCTGCCGGAGATGCCGTCGGAGCGCCGCAAGCGCATCCAGCAGGAGTGGAACCTGACCGACGAGGCACTGCGTGACCTGCTTAACGTCGGCGCGGTCGACCTGGTCGCCGCCACCGTCGAGGCGGGCGCGACGCCGGACGAGGCCCGCAGCTGGTGGGTCAACACGCTGGCGCAGGAGGCCAACTCCCGCGAGATCGAACTGGCCGAGCTGGCGATCACCCCGGCGCAGCTGGCCGAGGTCATCGCGCTGGTCAACGCCGGTGAGCTGACCAACAAGCTGGCCAAGGAGGTCGTGCAAGGCGTCCTCGCCGGCGAAGGTTCGCCCGCCGAGGTCGTCGAGAAGCGTGGCCTGAAGGTCGTCTCCGACGACTCCGCGCTCATCGCGGCGGTCGACGAGGCGCTGGCCGCGCAGCCCGACGTCGCCGAGAAGATCCGCGGCGGCAAGGTGGCCGCGGCCGGGGCGATCGTCGGCGCGGTCATGAAGGCCACCAAGGGCCAGGCCGACGCCAAACGCGTGCGCGAACTGATCGTCGAGCGAGTCGGTGCCTGATCTCGCTTTGAACAGGGTCACCTGGCGTGAGTGGCTCGGCCTCGCGGCCGGGCTGCTCGCGCTGGTGGCCTTGTTCCTTCCGTGGACGACGCTGACCGCCTCGCGCCCGGAGATCGAGGACGTGCTGACGACATTGCCCGCCGACGACGTCACGCGCGACGCGTGGCACGCGGGGTTCCTCGCCTGGGCGCCGCTCTTCCTCCTGTTCCTGCCCGGCCTCGCCGTCGTGCTGTTCGGCCGCGTCGACGCCGTCCGCCGCGCGGGCTTGCCGCATCTGTGGCTGATGGTGGCCATCGGCGCGCTGTTGCTGATGGTGCTCGGCTGGACCACCCTCGACTGGCAGTTCGACGCCGACCAGCGCGGGATCTTCTCCGCCGCCGGTATCGAGATCGGGACCGGACTCGGCCGCTACCTCGGCCTGGCGGCGGCCGTCGTCTCCGCCGTCGTCGCGTTCTTGGACGTCCGGCTCCTGCGCGCCGAAACCCGCACCCGCCGCACCTGAGCCCTTCTCTCGCATTCAGTCCTCTGAATGCGACAGGGTGGGCGAGAAAGCGCTTTCTTTCCAGGAGTTCATTGTGTTCCCTCTGCCCGGCGGTATCGGCCTCTCCCATCTGTGTGCCTACGAATGGGAGGCCGCGGACGGCGTGTGCGGCGGCAGTCCGCATCTCCATCTCGCCTGCACCGAGGCCTACGTCGTCACGGGCGGACGCGGCGCGGTGCAGACGCTCGACGTCGGCGGCTACCGGGAGACCGAACTCGAAGCCGGGGTCGTCGCGTGGTTCGCGCCCGGCACGGTCCACCGGATGGTGCAGCGCGACGGGCTGCGGATCACCGTGCTCATGCAGAACAGCGGGCTGCCCGAAGCGGGTGACGCCGTCTTCACCTTCCCGTCGCCGCTACTCGCCGACCCGGACGCGTACGCGGAGGCCGCCGCGATGCCCGAGGACGACGACGCGGCCCGCCGCCGTCGCGATCTCGCGATCGAGGGCTATCTGCCGATCCGGGACGCGCTCGTCGCGGGAGATCCCGGCCCGCTGAGGGACTTCCATCGCGCGGCCGTCGCACTGGTCGCGCCGAAGGTCGGCGCGTGGACGTCGCGCTGGCGGACGGGCGCGCTGGCCGCCGCCGAGCTGACCGGTGAGCAGCTGAAGGCACTCGCGAACGGGGACGCGAGTCATCTCGAACGAGCGGGCGTCCGCGTCCTGAGTCCGTCCAAAGAGGACGGTTATGGGATGTGCGGGCGGAGGACCGAATACCGTCTTGACGAGTGACCATTTGGTCACCTATTTTTATCCGTATGCCCTCACCGCACAGGACCCTCGTCACCGTGCTCGTCGCGTTCCTCCTCGGCGCGCTGTTCACCGCCGCGCCGGCGTCCGCCGAAGAGGGCTGGCGCACCCACGAAGGCACGATCGATGGTGCGGACTACCTGGTCAAAGTGCCGAAACGCTGGAACGGCACGCTGGTGCTCTACAGCCACGGCCTCTACGTGGAGGAGTGGGGGAAGCCGGAGCGGATCTGGCTGGCCACCAGACCCGAGACCGAGACTTGGCTGCTCGATCACGGCTACGCGCTGGCCGCGTCGAACTACAAGGGTGTCTTCGGGCACGCGATCGAAGAAGCCTTGACCGATCAGATCGCGCTGCTGGACTGGTTCCAGGCCACCGTGGGCAGACCACGGCGGACGCTCACCAGCGGGATGTCCATGGGCGCCGTCATCTCAGTGAAGCTGGCCGAGAACAACCCGGGCCGGTTCGACGGCGTCCTGGCGCAGTGCGGCGAGTACGACACGAAAGGCACCTGGAACAGCGCACTCGACATCCTCTTCGCGCTCAAGACCCTGTTGGCGCCCGATGCGGACATCGACCTGGTCCGGCCTCGTGATCCGGAGGCCGCGCAGGCGGCGCTCGAAGCCGTCGTGACCGAAGCTCAGAAGACCGAAGCGGGCCGGGCGCGGATCGCGTTGGCCGGCGCCCTGGGCACCATCCCCGGCTGGGCGCTCGCGCACGAACCCGAGCCGACGGCGCCCGCCGACCGCCTCGCCCAGCAGGCGCTGTGGGTCACCGGGGTCTACCTGTACGGCTACGGACCGGCCGCACGTCCCGAAATCGAGGGCCGGGCAGGCGGGAACCCGTCGTCGAACACCGGGATCGATTATCGGCGGCAACTCGCCCGGTCCTCCGGGCTCGACCTGGTCCGGCACGCGTACCGGGCGGGCGGCGTGGATCTGGGGGCCGACCTGGACCGGCTCGCCGCGGCCCCGCGGATTTCGGCGGATCCGCGGGCGGAGGCCTACCTGCACCGCTACGCCGTGGCACGCGGCACCACGCCCGCACCCGTGCTGACCGCGCACACCACCGGCGACGGCGGCGCCGTCGCGGGGCAGGCCCGGTGGTACGGCGACCAGGTCCGGCGCAACGGCGATCCCGGCCGGCTGCGGCAGACCTACGTCAGCCGGGGCGGCCACTGTTCGTTCAACGCGGCCGAGGAGATCGTCCTGCTGCGCACCCTGTCGTCCCGGGCCGAAACCGGCCGCTGGCCATCGACCGATCCGCGACGGCTCACCACCGCCGCGACCGATCTCGGACCCGCCTATCGGCTCGTGCTGGAACTGTTCGACCCGCTGGGCAAGGAAAAGGCGATGCCGCCGTTGTTCACCCGGTTCATCCCGCCTGCCCAGCCGAGGCCGTCCAGGTAAGCGTCGGACTCGGCCGGCCGGTTCGTCAGGTCGCGGGAACCCGTTCCAGCACGACGACCGGGATCTGCCTGCCCGCGGCCGCCTCGAATCGTGGTGTGCCGCGAGCGCGACGTCGCTCCCCACGCGCGTGTCGTCCATCCAGTCACGCGTGTCGTCCGTCTGATCACACGTGTCGTCCGTCCAGTCACGCGAAACGACCCGTTCGGAAACCGGCATCCGCGGCGCGGGCACGTTGCGAAAGCCACTTTCGCAACCTTCAACGTTGCGAAAGTGGCTTTCGCAACATCCGGCCGGCCGCGTGACTCGGCGAACTTCGGAATGAGTGCTACCTCCTTCGCCCAGATCCGCTCACGCTCCGCGCCTTCCGCGAGCCGGGCCACGACCGGCACTCGTTCCGCGCCCACCTCGACGATGGTCCGCGGGTTCGCCAGGAGATTGCCGTACCAGACCGGATGCCGCGGGGCCCCCGATCTGGACGGCATCCAGCAGCTCCGCCTCGTCATCGAGCGGCTATGCGCCCGGGCCGGCGCCGCGGGCGTGCTCCGCCCCGGCGTGACCACCGACGATCTGCTGCTCCTGCTGGTCTCCCTGGGCCACGCCGTCCAGATCACCGACGAGTGCCGCCCGCGGATGTGGAACAGGCTGCTGCACATCTCCCTCGACGGCCTGCGCGCGGATCGTCGCGAACCACTTCCCGGCTCCCGGTGAGTAGCGCGTCATCGCGAGTCCACCGGCAGGCACTCAGTCCTTGCCGCCCCCGCCGGAGCTGGCCGACGGCGTGATGATGACGACCCGGTCGTCGCTCGAAACCGGTGCGCCGCCGTCCTTGTTGACCGTCCCGGCGAGCGCGATCTGCGGATTGACCATGCTCATCGCGGACAGCCTGCCGAAGGTCTTCGGCGGCTTGCCTGCCTTGCCGTCCATGAAGACGTTCGGCTTGCCGGTCACCGCGCCGTCCGGGGTGACCGGCAGGTTCTGGAGGTTGCCCGCGGTCGACGTCGTGATCGTGAGATAGCCGGTGGCGCCGACGAAATCCGCGCAGCCCGCCACACCGGGTTTGTCGGTCCAGCTCCAGGCCGGGGTGGTCAGCGGCTGGCCGCCACGAAGCCGGTACAGGACGTCCTTGTCGGCCAGCCTGTCGGTCAGCCATACGCGGGAGCCGGTCTGGTCGCGGCAGATCCCGCCGGGGGAGTGGACGCCGGTCGAGAAGACCGCCGAACCCGGTGTGGGGTTGCCCGACGCCGGTTTGCCCGACGTGTCGACGCGCAGAACCTTCCCGGCCAGTGACGCCGGATCTGCCGCGAGCCCGGGGTTGCCCGCGTCGCCGGTGGCGACCAGGAGCGCGCCCTTGGCGTCGGTGCCGATCGCGCCGCGGTTGCCGGTGGCGCCCTTGGGGATGCCGGTCAACACGGGTTTCGGCGCCTGGCCCTTCGCCAGCCGGACGACCCGGTTGTCGGTCGGGGTGGTGATGTAGGCGAAGACGAGCTGGTCTTCGGCGAAGCCGGGGGATAGGGCCAGCGAGGTGAGGCCGCCGTCACCGGAGCCGTCCACGGGGACGGTCGCCCAGCCGGCCGGGTCCTTCTCCGCGACGGCGAGCATGATCCGGCCGCTCTTGCGTTCGCCCGCGAGCGCGCTGGGCGCGGTGCCGTCACCGGGGATCGCGGCCACGGCGGCGACGGTGTCCAGGCAGGTCGCGATGACCGCCTTGTCGAAGTCCTTGCAGCCCTGCGGCGGCGGGACCGGCTTCGGCGTCTGGTTCGGCCCGTTGCCGCGGCCGGGGCCGGAGTCGCCCGCTTCACCGCCTGGCCCGATCTGCGGCGGGACCTCGGGGGACGGCGGGTTGACCGGGGTGAACTTCTGCCCGGCGGCGGTGTTGTCGAATTCGGCGCAGCCGGAGAGCATCAGCGCACCGCAGGCCAGTATGGCCAGCGGCGCGGTCCATTTCCGCCGGTACCGGGTACGCACGGGCTCAAGCCTAGGTGGGCATGCGTGAGCCACGGGTAAGAGCCTGTGGATACCGTGGTGATCATGACAGTGACCGTTCTCGTGCCCGACGAAGTGGGAGTGGCCGCGCTTTCGGAGATCGACGGCGTGCGTCCGGTGGTGTACCGCCACGGTGAGGCGGTGCCGCCCGAAGCCGCCGAGGCCGAGGTCCTCGTGACCGGTGACCGGCCCACCGAGGAGCTCTGGCGCGAACTGCCGAACGTCAAACTCGTGCAGCTGCTGGCGGCCGGCGCCGAGGACTGGATCGGCAAGATGCCGGACGGAGTCCTGCTCTCCACCTGCCGCGGCGCGCACGGGGGAAGCTCGGCCGAGTGGGTCGTCGCGGTCCTCCTGGCGATCTACCGCGGTCTCGACGGTTTCGCCGACGGGCTGCGCCGGAAGCACTGGGAACGCCGGACCACCGACACCTTGCAGGGCAAGCGGGCCCTCGTCATCGGAGCGGGCGATCTCGGCAGGCAGTTGCGACGGCGGCTGGAGACGTTCGACGTGCGCTGCACGATGGTGGGCGCCACCGCTCGCGAGGGCGTCCACGGCGCCGACGAACTCCCCGCCCTGCTGCCCGAACACGACATCACGGTCCTGATGGTGCCGCTCACGCCGCATACCCGGGGCATGGTCGACGCGGAGTTCCTGGCGGCGATGCCGGATGACGCGATCCTCGTGAACGTTTCGAGGGGGCCGGTCGTGGTCACCGACGCGCTCGTCGCGGAACTCGCGTCGGGACGGCTGCGCGCCGCCCTCGACGTCACCGATCCCGAGCCGTTGCCCGGCGGGCACCCGCTGTGGGACTGTCCGGGACTGCTGCTGACGCCGCACGTCGCGGGCTCGGTGAGCGGGCGGCGGCAGCGCGCCTACGCGGTGGTGGTCCGGGAACTGAGCCAATATCTGGGTGGGGAGTTGCCGAAGAACCTGGTCCACGGCGAATACTGAGCATCGTGGCGAATCTTCATGTCGGTTGCGCGATGTGGACGCACAAGGCGTGGGGCGGGCGGTTCGTGGCGCGGTCGCTTCCGGCCGGGGAGCGTCTGCGGGCTTACGCCGGCTGGTGCAACGCGGTCGAGGGCAACACCACGTTCTACGCGACCCCCGCCAGGGACACCGTCGAGACGTGGGCGCGGCAGACCGGCCCCGGCTTCCGGTTCGTGGTCAAGCTGCCGAAGGTCGTCACGCACGAGCGACGGCTCGCCGGTGTCGAGACCGAGATGCGGGCGTTCCTGGACGCGGTCGAACCCCTCGGTGAACGGGCGGTTCTGTGGACTCAGCTTCCTGGCTCGTTCGGCCCGCCGGACGCCGACGCCCTCGGCCGCTTTTTGCGCCGTCTCCCCGCCGGGCTCCGGCGGGCCGTCGAGGTGCGTCACCCGGCGTTCTACACCGACACCCACGCGACGTCGCTGCTGGAGAGGACGCTCGCCGACGCGGCCGCCGAGTGGGTGCCGTTCGACACCACGGTCTTCTTCGCGAGCCCGCCGGTCAGTGAGGCCGAACAGGACGCCTGGGCCAAGAAACCCCGGCTGCCACGGCGGACGCGGGCGCTGACCGACCGGCCGATCGTCCGCTATCTCGGCCGGGATTCCGCCGAGGAGACCGCGCGGGGATGGGAGCCGTGGACCGAAGTGGTCGCCGGGTGGCTGCGCGACGGCCGGTCGCCGACGGTCTTCGTGCACACCCCCGACAACGACGACGCACCCGCGCTCGTCCGCCGGTTCCACGACGACGTGCGGGCCCTGGTGCCCGGTCTCGACCCGTTGCCCGAGCCCGAACCGATCGAGCCGGCGACCCTGTTCTGACTCGCTCCGGCGGTTCAGTCGCCTGGCGGGCCGGATTCGCCTACCCTTCGCGCGTGAGCGATGACTACCAGACCAGCATGATCTCGGACGTGGCCGACTCCGACCGCGGCCCGAACCCGGCGGAGACCAGGGGCGGGATCGATCTCGGTCTGCTCGTCCTGCGCGTGGTGCTCGGCGTGACCATGGGCGCGCACGGGCTCCAGCATCTGTTCGGCGCTTTCGGCGGGCCCGGGGTCGGCGGTTTCGCCAAGGTGCTGGGCAACTTCGGCTACACCAGCCAGACCACGCTGCTTTCGTGGATCACCGCGATCAGCGAGGTGGTCGGCGGCGCGCTCGTGCTGGTGGGCCTGTTCACCCCGATCGGTGCCGCGGCGCTCCTAGGGGTCTGCGCGAACATCGTCTACGTCAAGTTCGGCGGCGGGTTCTTCCAGAAGCAGGGGCAGGGTTTCGAGTTCGAACTCCTGCTGGCCGCGGCCTCGCTGACCGTGCTGCTCGCGGGCTCCGGGCGAATCGCGCTGGACGTCAACACCCCGTGGCGGAAGCGGCCGCTCTCGTTCGGGCTGATCGGGCTGCTGCTGGCGGCGGCCGCTTCGGTCGTGGTGATCGTCCTGTGCCGCTGACACGCGACGCATTCAGAGGACTAAATGCGCTCGAAGGCCGCATTTAGTCCTCTGAACGCGGGTTACTTGTTCGGGTCGCGGACGGCGCCGGTGTCGGCAGAGGTCGCCATCCGCGCGTAGGCCCGCAGCGCGGCGGTGATCTTCCGGTCCCGCGAGACCGGCTGCCACGGCCGCTCGCTCGCCTCCATCTTCGCGCGCCGCTCGGCCAGCACGTCCTCGTCGACGAGCAGTTCGAGACGGCGCTCGTGGACGTCGAGCAGGATCCGGTCGCCGTTCTGGACGAGGCCGATCGTCCCGCCCGCGGCGGCCTCGGGCGAGATGTGCCCGACCGAGATGCCCGACGAGCCGCCGGAGAACCGGCCGTCGGTGATCAGCGCGCACTTCTTGCCCAGTCCCGATCCCTTGAGAAACGCCGTCGGGTGCAGCATCTCCTGCATACCGGGGCCGCCCGCCGGGCCTTCGTAGCGGATCACCAGCACCTCACCGGGCTGGATCTCCTTTTTGAGGATGGCCGAAACCGCCTCCTCCTGGCTTTCCAGCACCCGGGCCGGGCCCTCGAAGTGCCACAGTTCTTCGTCGATCCCCGCCGACTTGATGACGGCGCCGTTCTCGGCGAGGTTGCCGCGCAGGATCGCGAGCCCGCCGTCCTTGGTGTACGCGTGCTCGACGTCGTGGATGCAGCCGTCCGCGGCGTCGGTGTCCAAAGAGGACCAGCGGTTCTCGGTGGAGAACGCCTCGGTGGTGCGGACCCCGCCCGGCGCCGCGTGGAACAGCTCCACGGCCCTGTCCGAGGGGGCCTTGGCGCGGATGTCCCAAGTGGACAGCCACGACTCGAGATCCGGCGAGTGCACGGAGTGGACGTCGGTGTTCAGCAGGCCGCCGCGGTACAGCTCGCCGAGGATGGCCGGGATGCCGCCGGCGCGGTGGACGTCCTCCATGTGGTAGTCCGAGTTCGGCGCGACCTTCGACAGGCACGGCACGCGGCGGCCGATGGCGTCGATGTCGTCGATGGTGAAGTCGACCTCGCCCTCCCGCGCGGCGGCGAGGATGTGCAGCACCGTGTTGGTCGAACCGCCCATCGCCATGTCGAGGGCCATCGCGTTCTCGAACGCCTTCTTCGTCGCGATCGAGCGCGGGAGCGCGGACTCGTCGTCGTTCTCGTACCAGCGCTTGCACAGCTCGACGACCGTGCGCCCGGCGTCGGAGAAAAGCGCTTTGCGGGCGGCGTGCGTGGCGAGGGTGGAACCGTTGCCCGGCAGGGAGAGCCCGAGGGCCTCGGTGAGGCAGTTCATCGAGTTCGCGGTGAACATGCCCGAACACGAACCGCAGGTCGGGCAGGCGGAACGCTCCACAATGGACAGCCCGTCCTCGTCGACCTCGCTGCTGGCCGACGCGGCGATCGCGGTGATCAGGTCGGTCGGCGCCTGCGCGACCCCGCCGACGACCACGGCCTTCCCGGCCTCCATCGGCCCGCCGGAGACGAACACCACCGGGATGTTCAGCCGCATGGCGGCGTTCAGCATGCCAGGGGTGATCTTGTCGCAGTTGGAGATGCAGACCAGGGCGTCGGCCTGGTGCGCGTTCACCATGTACTCGACGGAGTCGGCGATGATCTCGCGTGAGGGGAGCGAGTAGAGCATTCCGCTGTGCCCCATGGCGATCCCGTCGTCGACGGCGATCGTGTGGAACTCGCGGGCGACCCCGCCCGCCTCCTTCACCGCGCCGGCCACGATCTCGCCGAGGTCCTTGAGGTGCACGTGTCCCGGCACGAACTGGGTGTAGGAGTTCGCGATGGCGACGATCGGCTTGCCGAAGTCGCTGTCGGTCATTCCCGTGGCGCGCCAGAGCGAGCGGGCGCCCGCCGCGTTGCGGCCGTGGGTGGTGGTCCGGGAACGGAGTTGAGGCACGGCTGACTCCAAGGTTCGGCATGGGGACCAGGGCGAACGAGCGCCAAACTGGTCCTACCAATCCTACTCCCCGGAATCGCCGCTCTTTTCCGGAGCCTTGGCCACGTCGTCGGTCAGCCCGGAGGGATCGGCCATGCGCCCCGCGCTGACCAGCGAAATCACCGGCAGATGACGGGTGCGCACGGCGGGGAGGGGGACCTTGGACTCGTCCTTCAGCACCGCCTGCACCTTCGCCTTGTCGGTGATGGCGAGGCCCTTGAGCGAGGTCCACGGCAGGTCCTTCCGCCCGAACATCGTGCGGACCTCCAGTCCCTTGGCCGTCGCCGTCGTGCGGGTCCGGATGACGAACACCGCGAGCGCGATCGGGAAGATGTAGAGCCACTGGAGATACGGCACATCGCCGAACGCGACAGGCGTCACACAGACGACGAGGAAAGCGATCGCCAGCAACGCCGTGTTCGGAATCTTGAAGACGGCTTTGGGAGCCTCGTTCGCCTGTTCCTGCTGCTTTTCTTCTGCCACGTCAAAGATGGTGCACCGCCGCCTCGAAGGCCCCGAACGCGGGGCGTGCAGTCCCCCGGAGGTGTCCAGCATGCGGAATCGCCGTCCCGCAGAGTTGACACTCTTGACGGCGACCGGCTAGCTTCACTCTCGTGACAACGCAGACCGGCCTCGTACTTCCCAAGCGCGTCGACGCTTAGGGAAGTCTCCGCTGCGTCGACGCGCGACCCTCGTGCGACCACTCCGGTCGGCGGGGGTTTTTTGTTGCCTGGAACAATCTTTACTGCCGAACCAGCCAATGAATACCCGAACGAGTGACTAGACAAGACGAGGCAAACAGCGATGACCAGTGCCACCTCGCGAGCTGATGCGAACACCGGTACCCCCGGTGCCCGACCCAAGCCGGCGCCGCCCGCCGGGACCCCGGTGCGGGTCACGGGCGCGCAGTCGCTCGTCCGCTCGCTCGAGGCGGTGGGCGCCGAGGTCGTGTTCGGTATTCCCGGCGGCACCATTCTCCCGGCGTACGACCCGTTGCTCGATTCGACGAAGGTCCGCCACGTCCTGGTCCGTCACGAGCAGGGCGCGGGCCACGCCGCCACCGGGTACGCGCAGGCGACCGGCAAGGTCGGTGTGTGCATGGCCACCTCGGGTCCCGGCGCGACCAACCTGGTCACCCCGCTGGCCGACGCGAACATGGACTCGGTCCCGGTCGTCGCCATCACCGGGCAGCAGTCCCGCGCGCTGATCGGCACGGACGCCTTCCAGGAAGCCGACATCTGCGGCATCACGATGCCGATCACCAAGCACAACTTCCTGGTCACCGACCCGGCCGACATCCCGCGCACCATCGCGGAGGCCTTCCACCTCGCCTCGACCGGCCGCCCCGGCCCGGTCCTGGTGGACATCCCCAAGGACGTCCTGCAGGAGATGACCTCCTTCTCCTGGCCGACGGAGATGCGGCTGCCGGGCTACCGGCCCACGCTGCGCCCGCACGGCAAGCAGGTCCGCGAGGCCGCCCGGCTGATCAGCAAGTCACGTCGCCCGGTCCTCTATGTCGGCGGTGGTGTGATCAAGGCCGACGCCTCGCGCCAGCTGATGGAACTGGCCGAGCTGACCGGGATCCCGGTCGTCACCACGCTGATGGCGCGCGGCGCGTTCCCCGACTCGCACCCGCAGCACCTCGGCATGCCGGGCATGCACGGTTCGGTCGCCGCCGTCGCCGCGATGCAACGGGCGGATCTGCTGATCGCCCTCGGCGCCCGCTTCGACGACCGCGTCACCGGGCAGCTGTCCTCGTTCGCGCCGGACGCCGCCATTGTCCACGCCGACATCGATCCGGCCGAAATCTCCAAGAACCGCAAGGCGGACGTGCCGATCGTCGGCGACTGCGCGGAGATCATCACCGAGCTGATCGAGGCCGTCCGCGCCGAGACCGACAAGTCCGCGAAGCCGGATCTGAAGGACTGGTGGACCCAGGCGAGCGCCTGGCGTGACGACTACCCGGCCGGTTACGAGTGGCCCGAGGACGGGACGCTTTCCCCGCAGTACGTCATCGAGCGCATCGGTTCGCTCGTCGGCCCGGACGCGGTCTACACCGCGGGCGTCGGCCAGCACCAGATGTGGGCCGCGCAGTTCGTGAAGTACGAGAACCCGCGCACCTGGATCAACTCCGGCGGTCTCGGCACGATGGGCTTCGCCGTCCCCGCCGCGATGGGCGCCAAGTTCGGCATGCCGGACAAGCAGGTCTGGGCCATCGACGGCGACGGCTGTTTCCAGATGACGAACCAGGAACTGGCCACCTGCGCCATCGAAGGCGCGCCGATCAAGGTCGCCGTCATCAACAACGGCAACCTCGGCATGGTCCGCCAGTGGCAGAACCTCTTCTACTCCGAGCGGTACTCCAACACCGATCTCGGTACCCACAAGCACCGCATCCCCGACTTCACCCTGCTCGCGGAGGCGCTCGGCTGCGCCGGGCTCCGCTGCGAGACCAAGGAGGACGTCGACGCCACCATCCGGCGTGCCATGGAGATCAACGACCGCCCCGTCGTGATCGATTTCGTGGTGGGGAAGGATGCCCAGGTGTGGCCCATGGTGGCCGCGGGCACCGGTAACGACGAGATCATGGCCGTGCGCGGGATCCGCCCGCTCTTCGACGACGACGAGGTCGCCGCCGCTGGCGAAATCGACGCAGCGGAGCTGAACGCCGCCACAGCCGAAGGAGACGCCCGATGAGCGTGCACACCCTGAGCGTTCTGGTCGAGAACAAGCCCGGTGTCCTCGCGCGGGTTTCCGGACTGTTCTCCCGGCGTGGTTTCAACATCGAATCCCTCGCCGTCGGGCCCACGGAGAATCCCGAGGTGTCCCGGATGACGATCGTGGTCGCCGTTGAGGAGCTACCGCTCGAACAGGTGACCAAACAGCTCAACAAGCTGGTCAACGTCATCAAGATCGTGGAACTGGAAAAGTCCACCGCCGTGCAGCGTGAACTGCTGCTGGTCAAGGTCCGGGCCGACGCCACCGTGCGCAGCCAGGTCCTCGAAACGGTGCAGCTCTTCCGCGCGAAGGTGGTGGACGTGTCGCCCGAGGCGCTCACCGTCGAAGCCACCGGGACGTCGGACAAGATCGGTGCCCTGCTGCGGATGCTGGAGCCCTATGGCATCCGCGAACTGGTCCAGTCCGGAATGGTCGCGGTCGGCCGGGGCGCCCGGTCCATCACCGCCACCTCCGCCCGCTAGAAATCTTCGTAAGTCAGGAAAGGAAGTAGTACCCCTCATGGCAGTGGAAATCTTTTACGACGACGACGCGGACCTTTCGATCATCCAGGGTCGCAAGGTCGCCGTGATCGGCTACGGCAGCCAGGGTCACGCGCACTCGCTGAGCCTGCGCGACTCCGGCGTCGATGTCCGCATCGGTCTGCCCGAGGGCTCGAAGTCGCGGGCCAAGGCCGAGGAGCAGGGTCTCCGCGTGCTCACCCCGGCCGAGGCCAGCGCCGAAGCCGACCTGATCATGATCCTCGCGCCGGACACCAAGCAGCGCGCCATCTACGAGAAGGACATCGAGCCGCACCTCAAGGACGGCGACGCACTGTTCTTCGGTCACGGCTTCAACATCCGCTACGACCTGATCAAGCCGCCGGCAGGCGTGGACGTCGCCATGGTCGCGCCGAAGGGCCCTGGCCACCTCGTCCGCCGCCAGTTCGTCGACGGCAAGGGCGTTCCGGCGCTCATCGCGGTCGAGCAGGACGCCTCCGGCAACGCGCAGGCGCTCGCGCTCTCCTACGCGGCCGCCATCGGTGGCGCCCGCGCCGGTGTCATCAAGACAACCTTCACCGAGGAGACCGAGACCGACCTCTTCGGCGAGCAGGCCGTCCTCTGCGGTGGCGCCTCCGCGCTGGTGCAGACCGGTTTCGAGGTGCTCACCGAGGCCGGCTACGCCCCGGAGATCGCCTACTTCGAGGTGCTGCACGAGCTGAAGCTGATCGTCGACCTCATGTACGAGGGCGGCATCGCGCGTCAGCGCTACTCGATCTCCGACACCGCCGAGTACGGCGACCTGACCCGCGGCCCGCGCGTCATCTCGCCGGCGGTCAAGGAAGAGATGAAGAAGATCCTCGGCGAGATCCAGGACGGCACCTTCGCCCGCGAATGGGTCGCCGAGGACGAGGCCGGGCGGCCGAACTTCACCAAGCTCGAGGAGCAGGGCAACCAGCACCCGATCGAGGAGACCGGCAAGAAGCTGCGCGACCTGATGTCGTGGGTGGACCGGCCGATCACCGAGACCGCCTAGTTGTCACCACGAAGGGGCCCTTCCTCGCGAAGGGCCCCTTCGTTTTGCGTACCGGAAAGCGATAGCGTTGACACCATGAGTGAGCAGCCGGTGGACGACAAGGCTCATGTCAGGCCCGAGCTGGACCTGAGCGACGCGGTGTGGATCCGGGCGGAACCGGAAGGCGCGAACCTCGAAGACCGCGCCGAGTACGCGCTGGTCCCGCACACCGACGGCGTCACCTATACCGCGATACGCCAGGCTTCCGATCCGGACGGCCATGTCCTCGTGTTCACGCCGACGGAATGGGACGCGTTCGTGAAAGGCGTGCGGGACGGCGAATTCGACCTGCCCGCCCAGTCCGATCAATAAGGCAAGACGTACGCGTGGCTCATGTCGGAGTCGTGCGTGGTGGTCGAGCCTTCCGAATCGGTGAGCCCGGTGGCCTTTCCCTGGATGCCGGCGGCCTCGCCGCCCAGCCACTCGGCCTTGACGTAGGCGTTGAACCGGGGGATGCAGCCCGGCGCCTTGCTCACGGAGAAGTCCGCTTTGTTGAGCGGCACGTACTTGTGGTGTACCCAGTACGGCACCTCATGCGTGACCTGGACGCTGCTGTCGGTTTTGCAGAGTGTGCCGTCCGCCTTCCACTGGTTGACGAAGAGCGTGAACTTCACCTTTGTGGTCTTGTATTTGTCACAGGTGATGCCCCGTAGGCAGACCTGCAGCTCGACGTCGCCCACCACGTTGAGGCCCTGCACGGTCGGGGGGAGGGTGAAGTGGTCGAGCGTGGGCTCCCACACCTTCGGGGAATCGGCGTGGAGACCACGGACTCCCGTGCTCACGCTGGACTGCACCGGTTGCCCGTCGGTGGCGTTGGTGACCGAGGTGTCGGCGAACGTGAGGTACCCGCTGACCAACCGGTAGGTGGCGTCACTGGCCGGGCTGAGCGAGTTCCCCCGCACGTTCGCGGTGCAGGTGACCGTGCCCGCGACGCCGGGGTGGACGAGGAATCGGGTGTAGAGCGTCACGTCCTGGTTCAGGGAGCCCGAGTTCACGTCGTACACGTTCTGCCCGATCACCATGTTCTTGCTCCAGCCGCCCGGGCCACGGCAGACGATCTCGTTGTCGAAGAGGCTGCGAATGCTGGCGTTGTCGACCCGCATTTTCGAGACCACGTAAGCGGTCTGCGTGGCGGTCATGTTCAGCGAGACGCTGCCCACGGGGGTGACGCTGTGCACGACACCCGACTCCGGGAGCTTGGGTACCGAGATCGTCTGCGGGGTGAAGGTGACCGATGTCGCCGCTTGGGCGGGGGTGGCGGCCAGCAGGCAGGCGGTCAGGACGAAGACCGCTGTCGCGGCGAGGGAACGGACTTTCAAGTGAAACCTCCTATGTCGGTGCTGCTCGTCACGGATCCGATCGGTCAGTTGTCCGGCGGCGTTCCCACGGAAGGACCGGAGCAGGCGCTCAAGGTGCGGAAGCAGGTGAAGTATTCGAGGCCTTCGGCAGGGTTTCCGGTGGTCATCCAGACATAGACCTTGTTGGCCCCGCCGTCGGCGTCCGCGCTGACGGTCAGGTGCGCAGGTCCGGATTCGTCGCACCAGGTGCTGGAGCTCTGCCAGCCCAGCCAGGCGCTGCCCGCCCTGGCCTCTGCGTAGATCCGGCGGCATCCGCTGGCCTTGAACGCTCCGTCGACGCCGACCGATCGGTTGTACCAGGTGACCGTGCCCTTGTAGTAGCTCGCTCCGACCACGATCGCGAAGGAACTGGTGGGGTAGGCGGTGACCGCGGCGGTGGCGGGTGTCGCCGCGAAGACCATCGCGCCCGCCGACGCGGCCGCGGCCACCGCCGCGCCGGCCTTTCTCGTACGGCTCTTCGCCTTCGATCTCAGCATGATGACCACTCCTGGATTCTTCGAGTAAGGGGTGCAGTCGCCACTCAACCGCTGGTGCACTCGTGCCGGAAAGAATTCGAGCCCGTTCGAATCCGCCGCGGCGACTGCTAGCGTCGGCGTAGTGCTCACATTGCGGGTCGACGCCGACACGGTGTCCAGGACGCGGTTGTCACCTTCCCCCGCATCGGAGTCCATGGCGTGGCTGAAACTCGCCGCCGCGTCGGGGCGGCATCCGGTGTTCGGCGACCCCGGCCCACTCGCCCGCGCGTCACTCGCCCATCCGGACGTCGCCCTGCTCGCGGATCTGTTGCCGCGCAACGGCGACACCTACACACCCGACCTGCTCACCCCGCAGCCGGGCACGGGCACGCAGCGCCGTGATCTGATCGACGAGCAGATCGCCCAGATCGAGGCGGTGGCGCAGGACGACCTCGAAGAGCAGCTTTTCACCTACACCCGGACCCACTGGAGCAGGCCGCTGCGGGCAACTACGATCCGGATCGCGGAATCGGGACGGCTGCAGCGGCGGCTCGCCAACGGTCTCGCCCGTTTCTGGCGGGACTCCCTCTCCGACGGCTGGCCGGAACTGCGCTCGATCCTCGACCAGGACATCGCCCATCGCGCGACGGCCATGGCCACCCACGGCGTCGGCCGGACGCTCGGCGCACTTCACCCCGACATCGCCTGGACCGGTGACGCGATCAGTATCGCCAAGTCGTGGGACGGCGAAATCGACGCCACCGGCCGGGATCTGGTCTTCGCGCCCAGCGTGCTCGGCCGGCCCGGCGTCATCATCCAGGTCGACACGCCTGGGCAGCTCGTCCTCTACTACCCCGCCCAACGGATCGGCACCAGCCGGGACCGCCGCTCCGGAAACCTCGCGGAGGTGGTCGGCAACGCCCGGGCGGTCCTGCTCGCGGATCTCGAAACCGCCCGATCCACCAAAGAACTCGCCACCCGGAGCGGCTACGCCCCGGGCACCATCTCCTACCACCTCGGCGCCTTGCACCGCGCGGGACTCGTCACCAAGGTCAGAGCCGGACGCTATGTGCTCTACCAGCGGACCGCGCAGGCGGCGGGCATGCTGGACGAAGCCGGCGGCTAGCGCGCCCGCCGACAGGATCATCCGGGTGATCCACGCTCGGATATCGGCGATGTCGAAGGATTTCCCGGTCCGACGATCACCTTCCGGGCCGGTTGTCCCGTGAATCAGGACACCCGCCCTGTTGAGCGCGGCCCCTCGAACCTGGTCGGCGCCGCCGTCGCAAGTACTGCCCCACCTCGTGCAATGAAGGGGCCTTTCATTGCAAAATTTGCTATGAAAGGCCCCTTCATTGCACGGGCTGGGTCGGTGGGGCCGGTCGTGCCCCTTCGGGACCTCGCGACCGTCTGGCTTGCCGCGGGGCGTGTTGCGAAAGCCACTTTCGCAACCTTCAGTGTTGCGAAAGTGGCTTTCGCAACACGCGCACCAGCATGGGCCATGGCGGGAAGAGCCGCGGGTAGCGGAATCGCCCGCTCGCTCGCCTGCCGACTTCCACGGCGCGCTCAGGCGCCCCGCAGCACCGCCAAGATCTCCGTCTGCTCGAAATGCTCGGCCCACCCCAAGGCCGACGACGCGTACAGCGAATCCTCGAGCGAGGGATCCGCCCCCACCGCCAACAGAACCCGCACCGCGTCCACATGCCCTCCCTGCACGGCCAGGTGCAGCGCCGTAACACCCTCCCCGTGCGAAAGCCCGCCGAAGGTGCCCTGGCGGTTCACCGATGCGCCGAGTTCCGCCAAAGTCCCGATCGCCGAAGCCTTGCCCTGCGCGGCGGCCCAGGTCAGCGCCGTGCCGCGGTACACGTCGGCGTCCACTTGAGCGCCCCTCGCCACCAGGGTCCGCACGGCGTCGGACCGGTCGTTCCGCGCGGCCCACGAAAGCGCTTCGTCGACGATCTCGGCCGGATCGTCGCTCGGCAGCCATTCCGGGAAACCGCTATGCGGCCGGTGGAATTCGCGATGCGCGCCCGCGGCGGGGGAGAGCGTGCCGTCCGGCGCGAGCAGCTCGTCGAGCAGATCCGCCCGGCCGAGCCCGGCGGCGACGCGCAGGTTGCCGGGGGAGACGCTGCGCGAAGCCAGCAGCTCCGCCGCCTCGCGATGGCCCCAGAACAGCGCGACCACCAGCGGTGTCCCGCCGTCGCCCCGTGCCGGGACGTCGACCGGGGCGCCCGCGTCGAGCAGCATCGTGACCAGCAGCGGCAGCCCGGCGTACCCGGCCTGGTGCAACGCCGTCCAGCCGTGGACGTTGGCCGAAGCCGGATCGGCGCCGTGCTCGAGCAAGATCCGGCACAGCCGCTCGTCACAGGTCGCGGCGGCCATGCCGAGCAGGTCGTTCCCGTTCTTCCCGTGTGCGTGGACGAGCGTGGGCAGGTCACCGATCAGGCGCGCGAACCCGGCGAGGTCTCGCGCGTCGATCAGTTCCCGTGCCTTCTCGAAGGCGAGTTCAGCCGGTGACGTCACGCTCCCGAACGCTACTCCCGACCCCCGACAGAACCCGCCATTCGGCCAGCGGGATCCGGTCGTCGCCGGTCAGGACCTGCAGGCAGACGTGATCCGCGCCCGCGTCCAGCTGCGCCCGCACCCGGGCGTCGATCTCGTCCTCGCCGACGGCGACCAGCGCGTCCACGAGCTTGTCCGAGCCGTGATCCTCCTCGGTGAACCCGAACCGCCGCAGATTCGCCCGATGGTGGGCGGCCAGGTCCAGGTACATCGACACGTGCCGCAGCGCGATCTCCCGGTCCGATCCGAGGACGACGGCCTGCTCGACGGCGAGGAAAGCCGAAGGTCCCAAGGTTTGCCGCGCCAGCGCGGTGTGCTCGACGGGGACGAAGTACGAATGCGCGCCATCGGTGCGTTCCGCGGCCAAGGCCAGCATCTTCGGCCCCAGCGCCGCCAGGACGCGCCGACGCGGGAAGTCCGGTGTGGACAGTGCGGTCTCGTCCATTTCGTCGAGATAGCCGCGCATCGCCTCCAGCGGTTTCGCGCCCGGCAGATGACCGCCCAGCCCGAGGACGAACCGGCCCGGATAGGCCTCCGCGAGGGTCCGTTCGGCGGCGGCCGCGGCGACGGGCGCCCGATGGGAGAACCGCGCGATACCGGTGGCGACGGTCAGCCGCGACGTCGCCGCGAGCAGCAGCCCCGCCTGTGTGAACGCCTCCCGTCCCAGGTACTCCCCGAACCACAGCGTGTCGAAGCCGAGTTCCTCGACCTCCGCGGCCGCTTCGCGAACCTCGCCGATTTCCTTGCCGTCGAAGGAGAACGTCCAAATCCCGACGCTCATCGGGTCACCGCCGTCAGCGCCGGGGCGAGCCGTTCCAGCTGGTCCACCATGGACTGGAGATCGTCTCCGGCGGGGTGGACGAGCACGGTGTCCGCGCCGGCGTCCACGAGTTCCTTGAGCCGCCCGGCGATCCGTTCCTCGTCGCCCCACGCGATCAGCCCGTCCACGAGCCGATCGCTGACGTCGTCGATGTCGGCGTCGGTGTAGCCGAGCCGCTTCCAGCCCTTGAAGTAATGCTGGATGCCGTACTGCTTCATCAGCCCGATGTCCTTCGACACACTCTCCCTCGCCTGCTCGCGATCGCCGAGCAGAACCGAATGGGTGGGGATGAGCAGCTTGTCCCGGCCGAGGATCTCGCGGGCATACGGCGTGTGCTCGAAGGGTTGGGCGAACGGATGCGCGCCGTCCGTCAGGTCCCGCGCGAGTTCGAGCATCTTCGGGCCGACGGCGGCGAGGACACGCGGGAACGGCACCGGCGAAGGGAATTCCTCCGCCGCCGCGGCCATGGCCACGAGGTAGTCACGGGTCTGTTCGAGCGGCCGGTAGTCCGAGCCCGCCTTCGCCGCCTGATACGAGTGCCCGATCCCGACGCCGAGCACGAACCGGCAGGGGAAGGCCTGCGCGAGCGTCCGTCCGCCGCTGTGGGCGGTGTACGCGGGCCGCGACCAGATGTTCGCGATCCCGGTGCCGACTACCACCCGTTCGGTGGCGGCCAGCGTGATGGCGCTGTACGCGAACAGCTCCCGGTTCCCCGGCCCCTCGCCGCCCCACACGGTGCGGTACCCCAGTTCCTCCAGGCGTTGTACCGCCCGCCGTTCCTCGTCCGGTGTCGGTGTGAACATGCCGACCGGCAGCCAGACACCCACCGGGCCCAGCCGCTCCCGGGTTTCTTCGATCAACGTCATTCTCGTCTCCCCAGCTAACATGAGGCAGCCTCCGCTTACGTCGTCCGACTATACGGAGGCTGCCTCCGATTTGTCGAGACTAGGCTCGGGAGCGCGATGGACACCGAGAAGAAGCCGCTGCGGGCGGATGCCCGGCGCAACTACGAACGCCTCCTCGAAGAGGCGAGACGCGCCTTCGCCGCACATGGGGTCGAGGCGTCGCTGGAAGAGATCGCCCGCAGGGCCGGTGTCGGCATCGGGACGCTCTACCGGCATTTCCCGACGCGGGAAGCCCTCGTCGAGACGGTGCTTCGCGAAGGCTTCGACACGCAGGCCGCGGCGGCCCGCGAACTCCTGGACTCCCCGGAGCCGCTGAACGCGCTGAAGGCCTGGCTCGCCGGGATGGGTGAACAGTCGGCGCGCTACCGCGGACTACCCGAACTGATGGTCGACGTCCTCAACGACGAGACCTCGCCGCTGTACGCGTCCTGTCACGCCATGCGGGAGCAGGTATCCCACCTGGTGGAAAGGGCGAAGGTCGCGGAGGAGCTCCGGGCGGACGTCACAGTGCCCGAAATCCTGGTGGTGCTGCACGCGCTTTCCTGGGCCAGTGAACACCTTTCGGGTGACAAGGCCCTCGAACGCCTCCTCGATCTCGTTTTCGCCGGATTACGGGCGAGTTAACAATCCCCTGTCACCAGGGCTAAACTGCGGCGCAACCGGGCACAACGGCGTGACCGACCAATAGTGAGTCGCAGGCACAGACCAGATAGTGGGAGCCGTATCGTGACCAAGCCGAACAAGCCCGTCGTCCTCATCGCCGAGAAGCTCGCCCCCTCCGTGTTGAGCGTCTTCTCCGACGAGGTCGAGGTCCAGCATGTGGACGGCACGGACCGCCCCGCGCTGCTCGAGGCCGTGAAGACGGCGGACGCGCTGCTCGTGCGGTCCGCGACGAAGGTCGACGCCGAGGTCCTCGGCGCCACCACCTCGCTCAAGGTCGTCGCCCGCGCCGGCGTCGGGCTGGACAACGTCGAGGTCCCCGCCGCCACCGAACGCGGTGTCCTGGTGGTCAACGCGCCGACGTCGAACATCGTCTCCGCCGCCGAACACGCCGTCGCGCTGCTGCTCGCCGTCGCCCGCCGGGTCCCGGCCGCCGACCAGAGCCTCCAGGGCGGCGCGTGGAAGCGCAGCGCCTACTCCGGCGTCGAGATCCAGGGCAAGACCATCGGCGTGGTAGGCCTCGGCAAGATCGGCCAGCTGTTCGCGCAGCGGCTCGCCGCGTTCGACACCAAGCTCATCGCCTACGACCCCTACGTCTCGGCCGCCCGCGCCGCGCAGCTCGGCATCGAGCTGGTCACGCTGGACGAACTGCTGGAGCGCGCGGACGCGATCTCCATCCACCTGCCGAAGACCCCGGAGACCAAGGGCCTGATCGGCGCCGAGGCGCTCAAGAAGACCAAACAGGGCGTCATCATCGTCAACGCCGCGCGCGGTGGCCTGATCGACGAGCAGGCGCTGGCGGACGCGGTCGGCTCCGGCCACGTCGGCGGTGCCGGTATCGACGTGTTCGTCACCGAGCCCACCACCGAAAGCCCGCTGTTCGGCCTGCCGAACGTCGTCGTCACCCCGCACCTCGGCGCTTCGACCGCGGAAGCGCAGGACCGCGCGGGCACCGACGTCGCGAAGTCCGTGCTGCTCGCGCTGCGCGGCGACTTCGTGCCCGACGCGGTGAACGTCGCGGGCGGCGGCACGGTCGGCGAGCACGTCCGGCCGTACCTCTCGCTCACCCAGAAGCTCGGCACCCTGCTGACCGCGCTGAACCCGAAGGCCCCGGCCTCGGTCACCGTCGTGGTCAAGGGCGAGCTGGCCGCCGAGGACGTCAGCGTGCTGCCGCTCGCGGCCGAGCGCGGCGTGTTCTCCGGCGTCGTCGAGGACCAGGTCACCTTCGTGAACGCGCCGCGGGTGGCCGAAGAGCTGGGTGTCCAGGTCGAGCTGGTCACCGAGACCGAAAGCCCCAAGTTCCGCAGCCTGGTCACCGTCCGCGCGGTGCACGCCGACGGATCGACCCTTTCGGTGTCCGGTTCGGTCACCGGCAAGGACGAGGTCGAGAAGCTGGTCGAGGTCAACGGCCGTCACTTCGACCTGCGTGCCGAGGGCAACGTGCTGCTGCTCGAGTACCCGGACCGCCCGGGCATCATGGGCCGCGTCGGCACGCTGCTCGGCGAGGCCGGTCTCAACATCGAGGCCGCGCAGATCAGCCAGACCACCGACGGCGCGGACGCGGTCATGCTGCTGCGCGTGGACCGTTCCGTCGACTCGCACCTGCTGGAGCCGATCGGCGCCACCGTCGGCGCGCACACGATCCGCGCGGTCAACTTCGGCTGACCTCCCGAGTAGTACATGAAGGCCCCCATCCTTGCGTTAGGCGCAAGGATGGGGGCCTTCATGTACTTCCGCGATTAGTCGACCAACTGTGGTCGTTGTGTGTCCGGGGTTCGCGAACACGAGCAAGATTCAATAACGGTGAAAAATGCCTACTGAAGTCGGGCTGGTCCCCGGATAGGTTCTTCCGGCGAGGCCGAACCATCGCGTCGTCAAGGGCACGGCGCGGCGCCGGGGCTCACCGTCGGGGGTGTGTTCGAGCGGCAGGCAGGTTCCGAGTCCAGGCCTCGAGTGAGGGCACGTACTCATGAACAGATCCCGCGTACCCCGATGGGCGATCCGCTCGTCGGCCGCGGTCTTCGCCGCGTTGCTCGTGACGTCCGTGACCGGGGCGTCCGCAGCCGCGCAGGATGTCCCTCTCGCGGACGGCGTCACGCCGGCGAAGATCGACCGTAACGGATTCCAGGGGAAGGTCGAGCCGAAGCTCAAGGCCGCCCAAGGCAAGATCACCGCCTTCGTCGAGCTGGCCAAGCAGCCCGCCGTCGACGCCTTCAACGCCGAGCAGAACAAGGGCGCAGGCAAGGAGAAGGCCAAGAAGGCCGCGAAGGACGCCAAGGCCGACGCCGCCGCGACGGTGAACTCCGTCGTCGGGCAGCTCAAGGCCGCCGACGCCGGCACCCAGCTGGTCACGCAGACCGCCAACGCGGTCGCCGGCGCGGTCGTCACGGCCGACGCGGCGAAGATCCGCGAGCTGGCGAAGCGACCGGACGTCGTCTCGGTCAAGAAGGTCGTGCCGAAGACCCGTACCAACTCCAGCGCGGTCCAGCTGACCAACACGCTCGCGTCCTGGCAGCAGACCGGCCGCTACGGCGACGGCATCCGCGTCGGCGTGATCGACGACGGCATCGACTACACCCACGCCACCTTCGGCGGTCCGGGCACGGCCGAGGCGTACAAGGCGATCAACCGCGACCAGGCCACCCCCGCCTTCCCGACCGACAAGGTCGTCGGCGGTATCGACCTGGTCGGCGACGCCTACGACTCGGGCAGCGACGACCCGGCCCTCAACACCCCGAAGCCGGACCCCAACCCGATCTCGTGCGGCCACCACGGCACGCACGTCGCGGGCACGGTCGCCGGATTCGGTGTGGACGAAGCGGGCAAGACCTTCACCGGTGACTACAAGAAGCTGAACAAGAAGAAGATCGAAGCGATGCAGATCGGCCCGGGCACCGCGCCCAAGGCCCTGCTGTACGCGATCAAGGTCTTCGGCTGCGACGGCTCGACCAACGTCACCTCGCAGGCGCTCGACTGGTCGCTCGACCCGGACGGCGACGGCGACTTCACCGACCACCTCGACGTCGTCAACCTTTCCCTCGGCGGCGACTTCGCCACCCCGGACGACCCGGACTCGCTGTTCGTGCGCAAGATCGCCGCGAACAACGTCGTCCCGGTGTTCTCCGCGGGCAACGGCGGCGACCTCAACGACGTCGGCGGCGCGCCGGGCAACACGCCCGAGGCGCTGACCGTCGCCAGCAGCCGTGACGCGTCCGTCCTGCGCGACGCCGTCGAAGCCGTCGCTCCCGACGGCGTCAAGGGTGCGAAGACCGGGCAGTTCAGCCAGAACTACGCGGCTTACGACACGCTCGACGTCACCGCGCCGGTGGTCACGCTGTCGGCCGACAACGCCGCCGGCTGCAAGCCGTACTCCGAGGCCGACAAGGCCAAGGCCGCGGGCAAGATCGTGTTCCTCGAATGGGACGACAACGACGCGACCCGCGCCTGCGGTTCGGGCGCCCGTTCGAACAACGCGCAGGCCGCCGGCGCCAAGGGCGCGCTGTTCTCGTCCACGCTGGAGCACTTCTCGGCCGGGATCGCGGGCAACGCGGCCCTGCCGACGTTCCAGCTGACCGGCAGCGCGACCGCCTCGGTCCGGCCCGCGGTGACCGCGGGCACGCTGCAGGTCCGCATGACCGGCAAGGGCCGCGTGTCCGTGCCGACCACCGACCAGTCCATTGTGGACACCCCGAGCTCGTTCACCTCGCGTGGCGGGCGTGGTCCGGCCGTCAAGCCGGACGTCGCGGCCCCCGGTGACTCGATCGCTTCCGCGCTGAGCGGAAGCGGGGCCGGTCGCCTGGTCATCTCCGGGACGTCGATGGCGGCTCCGCACACCTCGGGTATCACCGCCCTGATCCGTCAGGCACACCCGGACTGGTCGGTCGAGGAGGTCAAGGCCTCGGTCATCAACACCGCCGGTCACGACATCCGTGACGCTTCGGGCCGCGTTTACGGGCCGCAGCGCGTCGGCAGCGGCCGGATCGACGCGAAGGCCGCGCTGGACAACCAGGTCCTGGCCTACGTCGTCGACAACCCCGGCTTCGTCTCGGTCAACTTCGGCGTCGTCGAAGCGGGCGGCCCGGTCACCCTGACCAAGACGGTCAAGGTGGTCAACAAGGGCATCAAGCCGGTCGAGTACTCGGTGGGCTACCAGGCCGTGAACTCGCTCCCCGGTGTCGAGTACACAGTGGACAAGCCGACCGTGAAGCTGAGCCCGCGCGGTATCGCGCTGGTGAAGGTGACCCTGAAGATCGCCGACCCCAAGGCGCTCCGCAAGGTCATGGACCCGACCATGGCGGCCACGCAGGTCGGCCTCGCCCGGCAGTTCGTGGCGGACGCCTCCGGGCGGATCGCGTTCACCCCGAAGAGCGGCACGACCTCATCCCTGCGGCTCGCGGTGTACTCCGCGCCGAAGCCCGTCTCGTCCATCAACACCCCGGGCAACGTCAACTTCGGTGCCGGCCAGAACCAGGCCGTGCTGAACCTGACCGGCAAGGGCGTGGACCAGGGCACCGGCCCGCAGCGGTACCGCTCGCTGATCAGCGTGCTCGAACTGCAGGCGGAATCCCCGCAGCTGCCCGAGTGCGACGGCGACGTCACCACCGACTGCACCCTGAACCAGACCGCCAAGGGCGCCGACCTGCGCTACATCGGCGCCGCGTCGACGGCTCCGCTGGCCAAGGCGCAGGGTGAGCCGGAGAACGCGATGCTGGCCTTCGGTCTCACCACCTGGAGCGACCTGGCCAACCTGGGCAGCAACACCTCGCCGTTCGTGGACATCGACACCACGGGCGACGGGCAGCCGGACTTCGAGACCTACGTCACGAAGGTGACCGCGACCGACGTCCTCGTGGCGGTCACCGTGGCGCTGAAGCCGGGCTTCCCGCAGGTGGACATCCAGCCGATCAACGGCCAGCTCGGCGACGTCGACACGAACGTGTACGACACCAACGTCGTCGTGCTGCCGGTGAGCATCGCGGCGCTGGGCATCGACCCGAACGCCGCGTCGCACAAGATCAGCTACACGGTCGGGACCTCCGGGTTCTACGCGGCGCCGGGTGCGGACTCGTCGACGATCGACTACGTCGGCACGCCGCTTTCGTTCGACGCCTTGGCTCCCGCGTACACCGTCCAGGGCGGCGGCGACTCCGCGCTGGGCTACGTCGCGAAGCCGGGCACGGCGCTGGTGGTCAACCGCAACGCGGCCGCGCAGGACACCGTGCTCGGCCTGCTGGCGATCGAGCACCACAACGCTTCGGGCAACCGGGCGAACGTGGTGAAGATCCAGGCGAACGCCGGTGGTGGCGACACCGGTGTCGATCGGCCGGGCAACGGCGGACGGCACACCGGACGTCAGCCGATCGGGGTGGGCTGACGCGGAAGTGAGGTAACCCGCGTTCGATGAGGTGAGGGACGCCCTGGCGGCAAGCTTCCGCCAGGGCGTCCCTTTGTTTTCACTCTTTCGGCTGTCTCGCTCTGTGGGAGATTCCGGCATAAGGGTGGTGCGGCTACGGCTACCGGGCTACGGCCGGTAACCTTCCGCTGCTGGCGTTTTCTTGCGGATGGGCCATCCGGACTGCCGGTGGCCTGGTCTACGGAGGTGTGTGGATGCGGCTCGCGGTGATCCCAGGAGACGGGATCGGGCCCGAAGTGGTCTCCGAGGCGCTCAAGGTGCTCGGTGAGGTCGTACCGACTGCGGAGATCACGAACTACGACCTCGGCGCCGCCCGGTGGCACTCCACCGGCGAGCTGCTCCCGGAGTCGGTACTCGGTGAACTCCGTCAGCACGACGCGATCCTGCTGGGCGCGGTGGGCGACCCGACGGTGCCGAGCGGCATTCTGGAGCGCGGGCTGTTGCTGCGCCTCCGGTTCGAGCTCGACCACCACGTGAACCTGCGCCCCGCCCGGTTGTACCCGGGTGTGCGCGGACCGCTCGCGGAGGCGAGCGAGATCGACATGGTCGTCGTGCGTGAAGGCACCGAAGGCCCGTACGCGGGCAACGGTGGCCTGCTGCGCAAGGACACCGAGAACGAGATCGCGACGGAGGTCAGCGTCAACACGGCGTTCGGCGTCCGGCGCGTGGTGACCGACGCGTTCAACCGGGCCGAGGCGCGGCCCCGCAAGCACCTGACGCTCCTGCACAAGACGAACGTGCTGGAGTACGCGGGTTCGCTGTGGTCGCGGATCGTCGAAGAGGTCTCGCTGGAGCACCCGGAGGTGACCGTCGCGTACTCCCATGTGGACGCCGCGACCATCCACCTGGTGACCGACCCGTCCCGCTTCGACGTTGTGGTGACGGACAACCTGTTCGGCGACATCATCACCGACCTCGCGGCGGCCGTGACCGGCGGCATCGGGCTGGCGGCGAGCGGGAACCTCGACATCACCCGGCGGAACCCGAGCATGTTCGAGCCGGTGCACGGCAGCGCGCCGGACATCGCGGGCCAGGGTCTCGCCGACCCGACCGCCGCGGTGCTGTCGGTGTCGCTGCTGCTGGACCACTTGGGACAGAAGGAGGCGGCGCGGCGGATCGAGGCCTCGGTGGCCTTCGACCTCGCGACCCGCGACCAGGCGTCGCCCGGGGCGACGCACGCGATCGGTGACCGGCTGGCGGCTCTCGTGTCGTCGAACGTGCGCCCGGTCACGCAGTCGTAGTCGCTTGGGCTGAAGGGGCCCTTCGCCGCATCTCATGCGGGGAAGGGCCCCTTTTGCTTTGCCGCGCCCGTCGCTACGTGATCGAGGAGGCGTGTTGCGAAAGCCACTTTCGCAACGTTGAAGGTTGCGAAAGTGGCTTTCGCAAC